>CAMNAP010000013.1 GCA_946531445.1 uncultured Clostridia bacterium | reverse complement strand
AAACGGCTACGGCTACTCAATGCTCGGTTAATAATAATTGCAGCAAAACACGGAGAAGCAACGCTTCTCCGTGTTTTATTTTTCTCTTAACTTTTTGAAGAAGTCGCTCAGCATTTTTGAGCATTCCTCCTCCATTATTCCGCCCATAATTTCGGGCTTGTGGTTGTAGGGGATTCTGTTGAAATCCGCAACCGTTCCGAACGAGCCCGCCTTTTTGTCATACGCGCCGAAGTAAACAGTTTTAATTCGCGAGTTTATAATTGCTCCTGCGCACATAGGGCACGGTTCAAGCGTAACGTATAAATCGCAGTCAAAAAGCCGCCATCCGCCTAGCGCTTTGCAGGCGTTGTTAATCGCCTCAAGCTCTGCGTGGTAAAGCGCGTTTTTGCCCTCTTCACGCCTGTTTCTGCCCCTTGCAATTATCTCGCCGTCTTTTACTACTACTGCGCCGACGGGGACCTCGCCCGCTGCTTCGCTTTTGAGCGCCTCAAAAAGCGCCTGTCTCATATATCTGTTTTCCATATTATTTATGCTGAATGTACTGTGATGTAATCACAATGAGAATCATAAACGGTATTAAAAATCCGGGCACAAGACAAGCGAGCTTAGCGCCGAAGGAAAGCCTTGACGGCGGCGTCGTAGCTTTGTTATTTTCCTTTGGAAGAAGCTTGCGTTTTACAATAAGGTAAACAAGACCTATTATTGAAACAACAAACCATGCACCGATAATGTACGGCTCTGCCTTGCTTGCAGCAGAAGAGCCTGAAAAATAGGTAATGAAATCCTCAACTACCGAAATTCCGTTATTGAACGCATGAATAAGCATTGCGGGAATTACATTGTCGGTAACTACCGTAATATAGCCGAGAACGAGACCAACTAAAAACGCAAAAATAAACTGAATAAGATTTGCGTGGATGAGGCCGAACACTATGCTTACCGCAAAAACAGCAAAACCCTTGCCGTATTTTTTCAGCGCGCCGAGAGTACAGCAGCGCATAGCATATTCTTCAATTATACCGGGTATAACTGATGTTGATATAACTACGGAAATGAGCGCAATAATGCTGTCCGGCTTTGTAAGCTCGGGCTGTGTGAGCTTATAGCCTGCTGTATCAAAAAGATTGATGATAAAATTAGTTATAATATTAGCCGCCATACAGCCGCCCATACCGAACGCAACCCACGCACACATAGAAGCGGCGCCGATTTTCTTTGTGGGAACAAGCGGACCCGTAAAGCGCTTTTTCAGTATAATTGCCATTATGCTGAACGGGATTGTCATTGAGAAGAAGTGTACCGCTATTACATTAAAGAAATTCTGAAATGCAGGCGAATTATCGTACACGCTCTTAAGTCCCAGTATGTTAATCATTGAAACTACTATTACCTCAATAACAAGGTACGCAAGAATAGTTCCGCCTATTACAGCGCCGTCACGAATAAGCTCGTTGCGTTCTCTGCGTTTTAGCATATTCTCTCTCATCTGAGCCTGCATAAACTGCTGGTACTGCTGAGGAGTCATTCCCGCATTTGAGTAATACTGATTGTTCTGATTAAATTGATTGTTGTTTGGATATTGATTCATATTCTTTTCCTTAGAGCTCTATATTTTTAAGATATTCACGAAGCTGGTCTTTTATTTCAGGGTGTTTAAGACCTACTTCAATATTTGCCTGGAGTATGCCGAATTTGTTACCCATATCGTAACGCGTTCCCTCATAGTCAACCGCAATAACGCCTTTTGTCTGAGCGAGCTCCTTCATAGCGTCGGTGAGCTGAAGCTCGTTGCCCGCGCCCTTCGGTGTGTGCTCAAGAATATCAAAAATTTCGGGCGGCATAACTACTCTGCCGAGAATTGAGAAGTTGCCCATAATCTCCTCTTTCTTCGGCTTTTCAATCATATTGTCACAAAGATGGCAGTTGCCCTCAAGCGGCGTTGTGTGAAGCGAGCAATACTTCATTATGTCGTCGCCCAAAACCTCTTTAACACCAACGGCGCCCTTGCCGTATTTTTCATACGCCTCAATAAGCTGTTTTGTTACGGGGTTATCGGAAATAATAACGTCGTCGCCGTAGAGAACGGCAAACGGCTCGTTTCCGACAAAATTCTTAGCGCAAAGTACGGCGTGACCGAGTCCGCCCGTTTCCTTCTGTCTTAAAAAATAAACGTTTCCGAGCTTCGCGGGTGCTTCAACCTCTTTGAGAAGGTCGGCTTTGTCGGGGTTCTGCGCAAGCTTTGTTTCAAGCTCAAACGCGTGGTCAAAATGGTCCTCGATAGCCTCCTTGCCCCTGTTTGTAATTATAAGTACCTCTTCAATACCGCTGTCAAAGGCCTCTTCAACAATGTACTGAATAGCGGGTTTGTCTACTATATTAAGCATTTCCTTCGGCACAGCCTTAGAAGCGGGAAGAACTCTCGTTCCGAGGCCTGCTGCGGGAATTATCGCCTTTCTGACTCTCATAATTTTACTCCTTATTTATGTTTTATAATATCCTCAAAAGCATTTCGGCAGCTAAAAACGCAATCATCGGCGCAAAGAAATTCACTCCGCCCTTGCTTGCAAGATAATAACGCTTCATCTGCTCTTCGGAAAGATTCATTTCGCTGATGTCCGCCATAGGCGATGAAATGATATCGCCGCTGTCGAGCTGGCTGTTAACACGCTTTATCAGTAATGAAACATTCTTTTTGTAAACTCTGTCTGCAAAAAGCGCTTCAAAAATGCGAATTGCTAAAAGGATTGCGAAAAACGCCATAGTTATAGTTGTTGCAACCTTAGCGTCGGATATATTCCTCATCTGCGTTGCGGCCTTTACAAATTCAGATTGGTTCATTCCCGAGCCGCTCTGATTTGCAAGCTCCATAAAGTCGTTCATAGCCTTTGCGTATTTAGGCGCGAATTTGAGAATTGCATAATTGCTGCCTACGAAAAGTGCTATTACAACCGAGATGAGGGAAATTGCCTGACGGTAAATCTTTCTGTAAAAATAATACAGCGAACCGAAGAAAAAAGCGCCCCAGTTCCACGAAAATCTCTTTTCTCCGCTTTCAATTCTTTTAAAAACTCTTATGAAGCGGGGAACATTATTTCTGACAGCCGCCGCAACGTCACTTACGCTTTCACCGTCAATTGTGTCGGAATCGTTTGCAAACGCAGACTGAACGTCGGGAATTATGCGTATGTTTGGCATAAAGGGCGGAAAGTTTTCGTCCTCATTTGCGTTTTGCGCTTCGCCGCCGTTTGAAAGCAGCGCCTTTGCCGCCTTGACGATGTCATCGTCCGCACCCGCTTCTTTTTCTTCAAAAATATATCCCGTTTTATGAAGCCCATGATTTACACAGTGGCCTATATGGTTGTAACACTCCCTGTGATGAGGTGTACCGCAATCGGGGCAGACAACTATGTCGTCGCCCTCTTCAAAAAGCCTCTTACACACGGGGCATTCAATATTTTCATAACGTGACATAATATTCTCCTTTAAACACGTTTAACTTTGTGCATTATATTATTATATATTTTTACACGCCAAAAATCAATACTTTAAAACTTGAAATAATTCTCAATATGATATATAATATTAGAATATTAAACAGATATTAAAAAACGGAGCACTTTATGATTATCTTTGAAGAACTCAAGCAAAGGCTGCAAAACAGCGAAAAGCCTATTGAAAATATTAAAGAGGCGCTGAATATTGACGCGTTGAGAGAGGACGTTGCCGCGCTTGAAAAACAGAGCGCTGCTCCTGATTTCTGGGACGATATGGAAACGAGCCAGAAAACCATGCAGAAAATCGGCTCTCTCAAATCTAAAATCGCCTCTTACGACGAGCTTGCAAGAGATTATGAGGACACGCTTGTAATGATTGAGCTTGCCGATGAGGAGGGCGACGAAGCCCTTTTTGACGACTGTAGCGCAGGTGTTGACGATATTGAAAAAAGAGTTGAATCCCTAACGCTTGCAACTATGCTCAGCGGCGAATTTGACGATAAAAATGCAATTTTAACCTTCCACGCGGGCGCAGGCGGAACAGAGGCTCAGGACTGGGCTGAAATGCTTTTCAGAATGTATAACCGCTGGGGTGAAAGACACGGCTACAAGGTTTCAACGCTTGACTACCTTGACGGCGACGTTGCGGGTATCAAAAGCGCAACAATTCTTGTTGAGGGCGAAAATGCCTACGGCTATCTTCATGGCGAAATGGGTATTCACCGTCTTGTTCGCGTAAGTCCTTTTGACTCGTCAGGCAGACGTCACACCTCGTTCGCGTCTCTTGAGGTTATGCCCGAAATTGACGACGACGTTGACGTTGAAATCCGCGAAGAGGATATTAAAATGGACGTGTACCGAGCTTCCGGCGCAGGCGGACAGAAGGTAAACAAAACCTCGTCAGCAGTCCGTCTTACCCATATCCCTACGGGCATCGTTGTATCCTGCCAGATTGAGCGTTCGCAGCATCAGAACCGAGAGGTTGCTATGCGTATGCTCAAGTCAAAGCTCGTTGAAATCAAGGAGCGCGAAAACCTCGAAAAAATTGAGGACATCAAGGGCGACCAGAAGGAAATCGCCTGGGGCTCACAGATTCGCTCTTACGTCTTTATGCCCTACACAATGGTTAAGGACCACAGAACTAATTTTGAAATGGGTAATATAGGCGCTGTTATGGACGGCGACCTTGACGGATTCATTAACGCATATCTCAAAATGAAAAGTATAGAAAGTAGTGAAAAATAATGCTTGATATATTAAGTGAATACAGTGTAACTAATCCGAGCGGCTTTATAATTCATCTTGTGTTTGCGGCTGTGCTCGGCGCGCTTATCGGTCTTGAAAGACAGGTGTCGCGCCACCCTGCGGGTATTCTTACAAACCTTATCGTGTGCCTCGGCGCGTTTTCGTTTACGGCTTTCAGTTTTCTCGTAAACCCCGCCGAAATTAAGGACATAACCCGTGTTGCCGCTCAGGTTGTATCGGGAATCGGTTTCCTCGGCGCAGGCGTTATTATGCGAGAGGGCGGAAACGTAAGAGGCCTTAACACCGCCGCAACCGTGTGGGCGAGCGCCGCAGTCGGTATACTTTGCTGCGTAGACAATCTGGCATACGCCTGTATAGTTGCCGCCGCAATTGTATTTCTTCATCTTGTGCTTCATCCGATTTCTCATAAAATTGACAAGATGAGAAGATACGATAAAAGCGAAAGAAGAAAAAACGAGGAAGCGCTTTACAGAATTTCAGTCGTTTGCCCCGAGGACGTTGAGCTCGAGGTCAGAAAAAATATTATGCATATTATCAAGCACGAGCCCGAGGCGCTTTTACATACGCTTGAGACGCTCAATACTCACGACGACGGACATCACAGAAAAATAAGAGCGTATATCACAACAAAAACCGATAACGATTCGCTTATTGAAAATCTTATTACGCAGGTTGGCAAAAACGACAAGGTCGTTTCAACAAGCTGGAAGGTTGAGCACGACGAATAATAAAAAAATTAACAGTAATATTATTTCTCCTCTGTCGGAAAATAAGACAGAGGAGGATTTTTTTATGAAAAAAATTATTGCTTTAATCGCCGTTTTGGCTCTTCTGAGCGGTTGCAGTGTGAGCATTAACGACACGGCGGATACAACAGAAAATAATACAAACAGTAATATTACCGCGGATACAACTATCCCGGAAACCGTTACCGAAATACCGCCCGCTGACCCTGTAGCGAGTCTTGAATCGCTGTCGCCGAATAAGGTTGTATGGGGCTTCGGCAAGGTTGAAAACCATCAGAAGCCCGAGGAGCCGAAGGGGCTGAACGAAAAGTATAAAAGCCTTAGCGCATCGTGGTTTGTAAACGGCGGAAAAAGTATCTGTCTTACCTTTGATGAAGGGTATGAAAACGGCTATACGCCTGCAATTCTCGACACCTTGAAAGAGAAAAACGTCAAGGCGATTTTCTTTGTAACCTACGATTTTGCAAAGGATAACGGCGACCTCATAAAGCGTATGATAGAAGAGGGACACGTTGTCGGCAATCACTCTTATCACCACTATTCAATGGACGAGCTTGACACCGACACCGCAAAGGAGGAGGTAACCTTTCTTCACAAGTATATCAAAGATAAATTCGGTTATACAATGAGTTATTTTCGCTTTCCCAAAGGCGAGTTCTCCGAAAAGTCGCTTGCAATAGTTCAGTCGCTCGGCTACAAAAGCGTTTTCTGGTCGTGGGCATATGCTGACTGGGACCCCGCCTCTCAACCCGAGGAGAATAAGGCGTTTACCGACATCTGCGAGTCAACCCACAGCGGTGAAATACTTCTTCTTCACGCCGTAAGTAAAACGAATTCCGACATACTCGGCAAGGTGATAGACGATGTGCAAAAACAGGGATATGAGTTTACTGTAAAATTGTAGGTTGTTGCTCCTGACGGGGCAATAATTTACAATTTTATTAATTTTTAAATTAGCTATTGAGATTGACAGATGAATATTATATAATATATTCCTAAAAGTTTAGCTTTTGATAATTTTTCCGCTGAAAGTGAGATTTACATAATGATTTTTTCAAGAGAAATCGGCATTGACCTCGGTACCTCAACAACCCTTCTTGCAGACAAAAAAGGGCATATTCTTATTAATGAGCCGAGCGTTGTTGCTGTTGACGTTAAAACAAAGCAGGTTCTTGCTACGGGCAACGAAGCTAAGAAGATGATAGGAAGAACACCGGGCTCAATCGTTCCGATTATGCCCGTTCGCGGCGGAGTAATTGCGGACTTTGATATGACCGCCGATATGCTACACAACTTTATGTACCGCTCAAGTAAACGTAATATGTTCACAAAAACGGGCGTTGTAATAAGCGTTCCGTCGGGAGTAACAGAGGTTGAAAGACGTGCGGTTGAGGACGCGGTCAGAGCTGCAGGCGCGCAGGACGTTGAACTTATTGAAGCGCCTATGGCGGCCGCTCTCGGCGTAGGGCTTCCCGTTTACGAGGCTACGGGCTCAATGATAATTGACTTTGGCGGCGGTACGTGTGATATTGCCGTTGTAACGCTCGGACGCGTTGCCTCGTGTAAAAGCGTAAAGGTGGGCGGCGACACACTTAACGAGGCAATCGCAAGTTACCTCAAAAAAGAACACGGGCTTCTTATAGGCGAGAAAACCGCCGAGGATATAAAAATAAAAATCGGCTCTGCCGCTCCGTACGACGGCGAGGCTGCTATGGAAATCAAGGGCAGACGTCTTGAGGACGGGCTTCCGGGCTCAGCTGAAATTACGTCAGCCGATATAAGAGAGGTAATAAACGCCCAGCTTGATGAAATTATTACAGCAGTTAAGGAAACGCTTGAGGTAACTCTGCCCGAGCTTGCTGCAGATATTCTTGACAGAGGTATTTATCTTACGGGCGGCGGCGCAAAGCTCAGAGGAATCAAGACTAAGTTTGAAAAGGAAATCCTTATTCCCATTACAATTCCCGCACACCCCGAAAACTGCGTAGCTCTCGGAACTGCGGCGCGCCTCAGAAAAGGAAAATAGAAACTGAAATTCGGAGATATAAATGAAATCACTATTTAAAAACGGCCGTTTTAAGCTTGTTGCGGCAATAATTGCGCTATTACTCGCGGGAGCTCTTCTTGCGGGTATAACAGGGCGAAGCGAAACAGTTCAGTCATCTGTTGTCGGAACTGTGTTTTCTCCGCTTCATTTTGTTGCGCAGAAAATAAGTAACGGCTTTGACTCAGCTTTCGGAAATATAAAGCCGAACGCCGCATATGAAAAAAGAATTGCCGAAATTGAAGAGGAAAACGGCGACCTCAAGGCAAAGCTTGCAGATTACGAGGATATGAAAAAGCAGAACGAGATGTATAAAGAGCTGCTTGAGCTAAAAGACGACAATCCCGCGCTCACCTTTGTAAACGCCTCGGTTATTGCACGCGACGCGGCGGATATTTACAAATCCTTCTCGCTCAGTAAGGGCTCTGTTAACGGAGTAAAAGCGGGAAACGCCGTGGTATACAAAAAGAACCTTGTCGGAATTGTTGACAAGGTTTATCCCGATTACTGCGTAGTGAAAACCGTTCTTGATTCAAAGTTCAACGTTTCGGCTTACGAAATCATTTCGGGCGAAATATCGTTTGTTACGGGTAACGCAAGGCTTGCACAGGACGGAAAGTGCAAGATGTCAAATCTCGCTTCCGACACAAAAGTTTCCTACGGCTCAATTATCTGCTCCGCAGGAATAGGCGACAAGGTTCCCAAGGGACTTGTTATCGGTACGGTGGACGAAGTCACTGACGAGAAAACCGACATATCCTCTTATGCGCGAATTGTACCCGAGGTGCCTGTGGACGAGCTGTCGCAGTGCATTATTATTACAAAATATTAATCAGGTGAATTATGGAGCTGTCTTATAAAGACAAGTTAATAAAATTCGGTGTGTACGCTCTGACGATACTTGCCGCAGCTCTTCTTCAGAACATTGGCGGGCTGTGGTTTACGGTATTCGGCGCAAGGTGTTTTTTCATCATACCCGTATGCGTTCTTTTAGGGCTCGGCGAGGATGAAAGGGTTGCCGCCTTTCTCGGACTTTTCGGAGGTATTCTCTGGGATATGATAAGTTCGGGGCACAGGCTCTACGCAAGTATATTTCTGACTCTCGCGTGTTACATAAGCTCTGCGCTTGTAACGTTTCTTTTCAGAAACACCTACCGCTACGGAGTTATTGCGGCAGGCGTGTCAACGCTTGTGTTTACGCTTTTTTACTGGCTGTTTTTTGTTGTTATAAAAGGAGGCGACGGAAGACTTGCCGCTCTCGGCAAATTCTACATCCCCTCAATAGTTTATACAGCCGTTATGTCGGCGGTTTTATATCTAATCATCAAGCCGCTCAAGGCAAAGCTCAATAAAACAAAGGGCGAAGCGTACGAATAATTCTATAAAAAATCTAACGGAAAGGAGCGGTGAAGCTTATGGGAAAAATCTATAAGAGCGCAAGAACTACGCTTGCGGTTATTCTTATTATTGCAACTATATTCGGCTTCGGGTATAAGCTGTACGACGTGCAGATTGTAAATAACGAATTCTATGCGGCGCAGAATAATACCGTAAAGACTTATAAGGTGCCGCTCCCTGCCGCGCGAGGCGACATAGTTGACAGAAACGGAAACCCGCTTGTAACAAACCGTCAGGGAAACAGTATTGTTCTCAACGCGGCGTACTTTCCGCCGTCGGACAAAAATGATGAGCGAAACGCAATAGTAAATAATCTCATTGCGCTGTTTAACAGAAACGGCGAGGAGTATGTTCACAATCTTCCGCTTAAGCTCAATAAAAACGGAAAACCCGTTTTCTTTGATAAAAAAGACGATGAAAAATTTGAAAGCGCAATCAAAGCGATGAAGAGCAGGGACGTGTTCAATCTTCAGCCCTACGCAACGGCGCAGAACTGCTTTGACGCTATGATTGAAAAATACGGGCTTGAAGCATATGCCGAAAAGGGCGATTACAAAACAGCCCTTGAAATAGGTAATATCCGCTATGAGCTTACAAGGCTTCTGTTCTCGGTTTCAAATCCTGTAACTATCGCTGACAATGTAAGCAGTAAAACCATTGCCGAGATTAAAGAGAACAACAGCTACTACGAGGGCGCTGACGTTCAGGTTGTAGCATACCGCGAATATGCAGATTCAACTCTTGCCCCTCATATTCTCGGAACTGTAAGAAAAATTAACGCAGAGGAATATGCCGAGCTCAAGGACAAGGGCTACGGAATTACCGATGAAATAGGCGAGTCGGGAATTGAAGCGGCAATGGAACAGTATCTCAGGGGTATCCCGGGCGAGAAAACCGTTACTATTGACGCCGAGGGAAACGTTACTGAGGAGGTAACAAAGGAACCTTCTCAGGGCGAAACGGTAGTGCTTACTATTGACAAGGACCTCCAGCAAATTGCCCAAAAGAGACTTGAGAGCACCTGTAAGGGCGTTGACTATTACAATTCAACGGGCGCTGTTGTAGTTGAAAACTGTAACAACGGCGAAATTCTTGCCGCTGCAAGCTATCCCGCTTATGACCTTAACGAGTATTACGAGCATTACAACGAGCTTCTTAAGGATAAAAACAATCCGCTGTATAACCGCTTCGCTATGGGTACATACGCCCCTGGCTCAACCTTTAAGCCTATGATGGCTGTAGCGGGACTCCAGGAGGGTGCAATTACCGAGAATACTACCTTTGACTGCGAAAAGTTTTTCAAGGTAAGGGATATGGAATTCAAGTGCACGGACTATCACGGCGGCGAAAACGTAAGAACAGCAATAAGGGATTCGTGTAATATCTTCTTCTATAATACCGCGCAGAGACTCGGTATTGAAAAAATGAATCTCTACGGCTCAATGTTCGGGCTTGGCGACAAGACGGGCGTTGAAATTCCCGAGGCAAAGGGTGTTCTCGCAGGCCCCGAATACAGAAAGAAGTTTGATATGGTATGGCGTCCCGGTGATACTGTTCAGGCGGCTATCGGTCAGTCTGAAAACCTTTTCACCCCGCTTCAGCTTTGTAACTACTGCGCAACCATTGCCAACGGCGGAACGAGATATCAGATGCATTTTGTAAAATCAAGAATTTCAAACGCGACGGGCGTTGTAAGCGAGACGGGCTCAAACGCAGTTAAAACTCTTGAGGTAAGCGAAAACAATATCAAAATTGTTCAGGAGGGTATGCGCCTCGTTGCAACTCAGGGCGGTCCTGCAGGTGTTTTCAGCTCGCTTGACACAAAGGTGGCCTGCAAAACGGGTACCTCGCAGGTAATTGTAAACGGCGGAAAAAGAAACAACGGATTTCTTATTACCTATGCGCCGTACAATAACCCCGAAATCAGCATAGCCTCTGCAATTGAGATTGCCGGCTCGGGTAGTTCAACGGCTAAAATAACCTCGTCGTTAATCGACTACTACTATTCCCACAACTCAAACGAAAAGAAAGCACAGAAGGATTCAACGCTGCTCTAAAATAAATTTCTTGTTTTAAAATACATTTTATGTTATTATAGATATATTATTAACCATTATCAGACACCGGCAAATATGAAATAGGAGGGAAAATATGAATATTGCTTTGATAGCTCACGATGCAAAAAAGGAACTTTTAGTTCAATTCTGCATAGCGTACTGCGGTATTATCAGCCGTCATGATGTTTGCGCAACCGGAACAACGGGTAAGCTTGTTCAGGAAGCAACAGGGCTGAAGATTAACTGCTTTTTAAGCGGCTCGCAGGGCGGCGGACAGCAGATTGCAAGCCGTATAGCGTGCAATGAGATAGATTTGCTTATATTCTTCCGCGACCCGCTTTCAGCTAAACCACACGAGCCTAATGACAGTGATTTACTGCGTTTGTGCGATGTTCATAACATCCCGTTCGCAACTAACATCGCAACTGCCGAGGCTCTTATCAGAGGCGTTGAAAGAGGCGACTTTGAGTGGAGAGAAATTGTAAATCCACGTTACAACAGATAATGCTTAAAAGTGCGGGGCAGTTTTGCTCCGCATAGCAAATATATAGGAGAAAAAACATGGCACTGATTACAAAGGCTATAAAAGGAACAAACGACGTTCTGCCGGCTGACGTACACAAAAACCAGTATATAGAGGCAACGTGCCTTTCAGCGGCTGAATGCTTTGGATATAAAGAAATGAGAACGCCTGTGTTTGAACACACAGAGCTTTTTCAGCGCGGAGTAGGCGATACAACAGACGTTGTGCAAAAGGAAATGTACACCTTTGACGACAAGGGCGGACGGTCAATTACTCTTCGCCCCGAGGGTACCGCAGGAGCGGCGCGCGCTTTTCTTGAAAACGGACTTTCAAACGGCGCTCTGCCTCAGAAAATATGCTATTTAACTTCGTGCTACAGATACGAAAAGCCACAGGCGGGAAGACTCAGAGAATTTCACCAGTTCGGGGTTGAGTGCTTCGGTGCTTCCTCACCGCTTGCAGACGCTGAGATTATTGCGCTTGCAAAACAGATTTTTGACACGCTCGGCGTGAATGATTTACACCTTGAGATTAACTCAATCGGCTGTCCCGAGTGTCGCGCCAAGTATCACGAAGCGCTCAAGGAGTATTTTACTCAGTATAAGGACAGGCTTTGCAACACATGTCAGGAAAGGCTTGAAAGAAATCCGATGAGGCTTCTTGACTGCAAGAGCCCCGAGGATAAGGCGATTGCCGAAAACGCTCCCGAAATACTCGATTATCTCTGCGATGACTGTAAAGAGCATTTTGAAAGCGTAAAAAAATATCTCGGCGCTATGAACATTGAATTCACGGTTAATCCGAAAATTGTAAGAGGACTTGACTACTACACAAAAACCGTATTTGAGTTTATTGCGGATTCAATCGGCGCTCAGGGAACCGTTTGCGGCGGCGGAAGATACGACGGGCTTATTGAAGAGCTCGGAGGACAGAAAACTCCGTCACTCGGCTTCGGTATGGGACTTGAAAGACTTCAGCTTGTTATGGATGCGCAGGGCTGCGAATACCCGCAGGCAAGCGTTCCCGATTTGTTCATTGCCGCAATCGGCGACAAGGCAAAGCTAAAGGCTGCGGAAATAGCAAAGGATATGCGCGACGAGGGCTTCAGCGTTGTTTATGACCTCAACGACCGCTCAATAAGGGCGCAGATGAAATATGCCGACAAGCTCGGCGCAAAATATAACGTTGTTATCGGTGACAACGAGGTTGACGAAAATAAAGCCGTTCTCAAGAATATGAAAACGGGCGAGCAGGATGAGGTCAGCCTTGTAACCTTCGTTTCCGAATATTACTCAATCAGCCTCAAGGAGCAGCTTGAGGACATAGAGATTAACGGCGAAGCACTTGATTTCAATTCACTTTTCGGTATAGGAGATAAAAGCTAAATGGGAGAATCAATTAAAGGACTTAAAAGAACGGCGTATTGCGCCGAATTCAATATGAAAAACGTAGGCGAGGAGATAACTGTTTTCGGTTGGGTACAGCGTCAGCGCGACCTCGGAAACCTTATCTTTATTGACCTCAGAGACAGAAGCGGTATTATTCAGCTTTCCTTTAACGATAATACAGACAGCGATATTTTTGAAAAGGCAAAGTCTGCAAGAACTGAATGGGTAGTTGCCGCAAAGGGCGTAGTTGCCGAAAGAGAAAGCAAAAACAAGGAAATCCCGACGGGCGATATTGAGGTTATGGTAAATGATTTCCGTATCGTGTCAAAGGCCCAGACTCCGCCGTTTGAGGTTGAAAAGAGCGACAGCGTAGGCGACGACGTAACGCTTAAATACCGTTATCTTGAGCTGAGAAACGAAAAGCTCACAAGGAATATTCTTATGCGCCATAAAATTGCTAAGATTGCAAGAGAGTATTTCTACGCAAACGACTTTATTGAGATTGAAACTCCGATGATGATTAAGTCAACTCCCGAGGGTGCGCGCGACTATGTTGTTCCCTCAAGAGTACATAACGGAAAGTTCTACGCGCTTCCTCAGTCTCCGCAGATTTATAAGCAGCTCACTATGATTGCAGGCTTTGACAGGTATATTCAGCTTGCGCGCTGCTTCAGAGATGAGGACTTAAGAGCTGACCGTCAGCCCGAATTTACACAGATAGACCTTGAAATGTCGTTTGTTGAGTGCGACGACATTATGACTATGGCTGAGGGCTTTATTTCTAAGCTTATGAAGGAAACAATAGGCGTTGACGTGCCCGAAAGACTTCCGAGAATGACTTTTGAAGAGGCTATGAATAAGTACGGAAGCGACAAGCCCGACACACGCTTTGGTATGCTTATTGAGGATATTTCAGACTGGGCTGACAAAACAGATTTTGTTGTATTCAAAAGCGCAATTGCAGACGGCGGCTCGGTTAAAGCAATCGTTGCAAAGGGCGGTGCCGCTAATTATTCAAGAAAGAAAATTGACAAGCTCACCAATCACGCAAAGGGTATCGGCGCAAAGGGACTTGCCTATATCCGCTGGGCTGATGAAGCACCCAATTGCTCATTTGCAAAATTCCTTAAGGAAGGCGAGCTTGAAGAGCTTATCTCTCTGCTCGGCGCTGAAAAGGGCGACGTTGTATTTATTGTATCAGACAAAACGAGAAAGGCGCTTACAATTATGGGCGCGCTCAGACTTCTTGTTGCAAAGGAGCTTGACATAATCCCCGAAAACAAGTGGAATTATCTCTGGATAACAGAAATGCCTTTCTTTGAGCTTGATGAGGAGACGGGCGAATATGTAGCTGCTCACCATCCGTTTACTATGCCTATGGAGGAGAGCGTGCAGTATCTTGATACAGACAAATCAAAGGTTAAGGCTCAGGCGTTTGACCTTGTACTCAACGGAACAGAGCTTTCCTCCGGCTCAATGAGAATTACCGACTGCGCTCTTCAGAATAAAATGTTTGAGCTTCTCGGAATGGAGCAGGAGGAAATTGACGCTAAATTCGGCTTCCTCGTAGACGCTTATCAGTATGCGGCTCCGCCTCACGGCGGAATGGGTATCGGCCTTGACAGACTCGCTATGCTTATCTGCGGCGCCGATTCGCTCAGAGATGTTGTTGCCTTCCCGAAGGTGCAAAACGCAAGCGAGCTTATGAGCGGCGCTCCGTCTTACATTGACGGCGTTCAGCTTGACGAGCTCGGAATAAATATCGTTAATAAAGAAGACTGATTTATGGAAAACTATAATTTCTTCGCCATGGTCAACCGTATGAAGCTGATTGACCGCTGGGCGCTTATGCAGAATACTTCAAAAGAAAATATCGCTGAGCACAGTCACTCTGTGGCTGTAATAGCCCACGCCCTCGCGCTTATCGGAAATAAGGAATTCGGCAAAAGCTATAATGCCGAAAGGGCAGCGGTGCTCGCTCTTTATCACGATACAACCGAGGTTATAACGGGCGATATGCCGACTCCCGTCAAGTACTATAATGACGAGATTAAAAATGTTTATAAGGACATTGAGCATATCGCGGGTGAGAGACTTCTTAAAATGCTTCCCGAGGATTACAAGAGCGATTACTCCGCTTTCTTTGAAAAAAAGGAAGAGGACGAAGCGCTTTGGAAGCTTGTTAAAGCAGCGGATAAAATAAGCGCGCTTATAAAATGTATTGAAGAGACGAGAATGGGAAACCGCGAATTCGAAATTGCGCTTAAAGCCCAGGAGGAAAAAATTGAAAAAATCAATCTTCCTGAGGTTGAATTCTTTAAAAAGCATTTTCTCGACGCATATTATCTCACTCTTGACGAGCATACAAAATAACAAACGAGGCTGTCATTGTGACAGCCCCGTTTTTATAAATCGTCTGCGTCCTGAACGGGCTCGCCCGAAATTCCGTCATAGTAATACTCGGCGGGCATTCCCGTATACGAGCCGTTTTCGTCGTACATCTTCTCATCCTTTAAATCGTTTTGAATGAAACGTCTTAAATCAATTATTCTTTTCTTCTTTTTGTTTTTCATTAAAACACCCCTGCAATTATTTTATGCAGGGGAGTCTTTTTTATTTAAGCTTTTCAACGTCAATTACGGCAATTTTTTCCATAAACATTTTTGGTGTTATAACCTCGCCGAATTCAAGAAAATCATCCATATCCATATTAAAATTGTTGATGTAAACGGGAACGTCCTCATATTCGACGTCAATATGAAGCCGCTTTGCGTCATCAATAATTTTTTTTGTATTGTAATCGTTTAAATCGTAAAACCTTCTTGCGCGTACCTCGTTGTTGAAAATATACTGAAGGGTAATATTCCGTGACGATTTTGAAAGGGAAATATATCGCTCGTCATCCTTTGAGAGTGCTTGTCCCATAGTCATCTGGGCAACTGCCTTACACGCGTCAGAGTTAACAAAAAATTCGTTAATAAAAATTGATTCAAGCGCGCTTGTGTCGTCGGGTATAATAATAGCAAGAATGTTTTTATGAAACTTTTTACCGTAAAGGTCTTTAACAAAATTCTTAAATGCAAGCTGACTTTCGGCAAGGTGCTCGGCAAACTGATGATAAAACGGAATGTTCATAATACTTTCAACATTCGGCATATCAAAAGGAATAAACTTATCGCTGTCCTTGTCTTTAAGAAGAATGTTTTTATTTGTTATTATCATAGGTATTGTTCTTGCCATAAAACCACCTTTTAATGAAAAATATTAATATAAATATTATACAATATAAATTAAATATTTTCAATAGTATTACAATTGTGTAACTTTTATGGATATTTATTTCTTTTATGGTATAATAAGACAATATTTTAGAAAGGAACAGGTTTATCCTGAAATGCTATGAGTGATAAGGAACTTGATGAAATATTAAAAGAAGTAAAACAGCGCAATAATGCTGAGTCAGATGTAGTCCCCGAGGAGCCTGCAAAGGATGCGGAAGCTGAGAATAAAACGGAAGTTTTAAACGAGGCTGATGAAGCTGTTGAAGAGACTCCCGCCGAGGAAACAGTTGAGGAAACAGCAGACAAAGCCGAAGAATTCAGCATTGACGAAGAGCCGACTCACGTAGTTAATGAAGAAATCCCCGAAGAGGGAGCAATTGACATTCTTGCAGTTGCTGACGATTATTCAGAGGAAGAGCCTGAGCTTATCAGGTCAGCAAAAGAGAATGACGGTAAGAAGAAAAAGTCAAACGTTGTAATAGCTGTGATAGCTGTTCTTATCGTTATTGCTTTAGGTGTTGGAGCATATCTCTATTTCAGCGGCCGTCTTAACAAACCTGCTGAAAAAGCTGAGACATCAACCACTCAGCCGACAACTGCGGCAGTTCAGCTTGATTCAGGCACTGCCAACCCTCTAACAGGCGAATTAAACTATAATAAAAATGCACTCGGCAAGCGCCCCGTTGCAGTAGTTGTTGAAAACGAATATTCAACTGAATCTGTAAGACCTCAGTGGGGTATCGCTGACGCGGATATGGTACTTGAAGGCGAAACAGAATTCTCAACAAGACTTCTCTTCTTCTTTGCAGATATGAATCAGCTCCCCGAACAAATCGGACCATCGCGTTCTGCAAGACCTCCGTTTATCCGCTTCAGCCAGCTGTGGGATTCGGTATTTATCCACACAGGTCTTTCACGTTCAAAGGACGATTACGAAGGCGCTGACACAGTGTTTGAAAACGAAAATATTGACCATATCAATCTTCTTGCTCAGTCAGAGGACGGAACATATTTCGGAAGAGATAATTCAAGAAAAACTGCTGTTGAGCACACAGGTTATCTCAACGGTAAAAACGTTGTTCAGCTTATTAACAACAACAAGATAAATACAGACCTGAGAGAAGAGCGCTTCACAAAGTTTGAGTTCAACGACAAGGACGAGGCTATGGGCGAAGACAGCGGTAAGACGGCAACCTTTAAGTGGTCAGACCGTTGCCCGAAGAAGGGCGTATTCACCTATGATGAATCAAAGGGCGTTTATAAAACAACCGACTTTGATTCACGTTACGGGGAGTCAAACCTTGAGGTTAAAACTCTCATCTATCTTCTTGATGAAACCGAGTATATCGTTAAGGATAACTACAAGCACGCAGGCCAGAGCGAAACCTACTGTAACTACGCTCTTGCAGGCGGCGAGGGTAAGCTTCTCTCAATGGGAACAAGCGTTGATATAAAGTGGTCAAAGGAAGACGGCAAGCTTGTAATCAAGACAGCCGACGGTCAGGATGTTAAACTCAACAGAGGTAAGATTTACATCGGCTACGGTTCCTCCAACCACGGCGGCTCAATCACAGTTGAATAGGCTTTTGATAAAGGCGCATAAACACGCCGAACTTTAAATGTACGGGAGGGCATTGGCGCCCTCCTGTTTATATTTACAAACAAAAAAGCGTTACGGATTCAATATCCGTAACGCTTTTGGCGTTTTCCGTTTTTTGCTCGGGGGCGGTACATAAGGGCTCCCAAAATGTGTTAGCATTTTGGGAAGAGGAATAACATATGAAGTTATTATTATATGCTTGCTTGCAAGTATATTCAATCACGCAATATGTTATGACGAACAGCTCCCGCTCGCAAGAAAACGAAATTCTGCATCCTTTCTCAAAAGCCTTGTTTTTACAATTAAAGAAGACCGTCCCAGGTGTCAACCTCTTTAGCCTTCATTTCCTCTTCGTCAAACCAGTGCTGAGTTACGCTCTTGCTCTCTGTAAAGAAGCGGTAAGCGTCTTTGCCGAGACAGTGCAGGTCGCCGAAGAAGGACTGCTTGTGTCCGCTGAACGGAACAAAGCCAACGGGTACGGGAATACCTACGTTGATACCAACCTGGCCGCCGTCAGTGTATCTTGCAAACTGGCGCGCATAGTAGCCGCTCTGTGTGTAAATAACCGAGCCGTTTGCGTACGGGTTAGCGTTCATAAGTGCAAGACCTTCGTCAAAATCCTTAACTCTCTTTATGCAAAGAACGGGACCGAATACCTCTTCGTCGCCGATTGTCATTTCGGGAGTAACCTTATCGAATACTGTAGGTCCAACGAAATAGCCGTTTTCATAACCTTCGGGAACCTCGGGATTACGTCCGTCAACAACAAGCTCTGCGCCTTCCTTAATACCCTTTTCAATGTCTGCAAGCACTTCGTGATAGTGCTTCTCGTAAGTAATCGGGCCGAGGCGCGTACTCTTATCCCAGGCGGGACCGCAGTTAACTGACTTAATCTGTTTTTTAAGCTCTGCAACAAATTTATCTGCAATGCTCTCCTGAACTACGCATGCGGCAAGAGCCATACATCTCTGTCCGCCGCAGCCGAATGCGGAGTTGATAACGCCTGCAACAGTTCTCTCAAGCGCGCAATCCTCAAGAACAAGCGCGTGGTTTTTAGCCTGACAGAGCGCCTGACATCTCTTGCCGTTTGCGGCAGCCTTTTCGTAAATCTTGAGTCCTACGGGTGTTGAGCCAACGAAGGTTATACCCTTAACGTCGGGGTGTTCAAGAATAGTGTTTATCTCGTTTCTTGAGCAGGTAACAACGTTGATTACGCCGTCGGGAATTCCTGCTTCCTTGTAAAGCTCTGCAATTCTCATTGCTGTTCTCGGAGTGAGAGAAGCAGCCTTAAGCACCATTGTGTTACCGCAGGCAACACAAACGGGAGCCATCCAGCCAAAAGGAATCATAGCGGGGAAGTTAACGGGAACAATACCTGCAAAAACGCCGAGGGGCTCGCGGTACTTAACTGTGTCAAAGCCTGTTGAAGCGTCCATAAGGCTTTCGCCCATCATAAGCGACGGAGCCTGAGTTGCAAGCTCTGTACCCTCCTGAGCCTTACCAACATCGCCGGCAGCCTCTGACCAGGTTTTACCGTTTTCCTCACAGACAAGCTGAGTGAGCTCGTCCATATGCTCAATAAGAAGCTCTCTTACCTTATAGAGAATCTGCGCTCTTTTTCTTGCGGCAGTGTTTCTCCAAGCGGGGTAAGCGGCTTTTGCGGCAGCGATAGCCTCTAATACCTCATCGTTAGTACAACACGGAGCCTGACCTGTAATTTCACCCGTTGAAGGGTTGTGAAGGTCGTACCACACGTCTGTCTTTGATTCCTTAAACTCACCGTTTACGAAATATCTGAGTTTTTCCATAACGTTACCTCTCTTAAGAATTAAATATATTTTATCGTTAATATATTAACATTTATATAACCTCATTGCAATATCTAATTTTAATAAAGATACAAAGCAGCAGTTACCTCTTTTTGAAAAATTTTTCAAAAATTCCTCAATACCTATTGACAAGATAGGAATTATAGGTTATAATGCACTCAACATCAATATTACCTACAACAACAGTAGGAATTAAGAGGTGCAATATGAAACTGTTATTTGAAAATCTTTTAAGACAGAATTTCCGTTTCGGACGAATGTGGCGTTCGTATACAATTTGCGGCTAAAAATATTTTAATAAAGAAAGGAAATTCATTATGTCATATAAATTTGAAACATTACAGCTCCACGTAGGACAGGAAAATCCAGACCCCGCTTCTGATGCAAGAGCGGTACCCATTTATCAGACAACATCATATGTATTTAAAAACAGCGACCACGCTCAGGCAAGATTCAATCTTACCGACGCGGGCAATATTTACGGACGCCTTACAAATTCAACACAGGGCGTTTTTGAAGAGAGAATAGCGGCGCTTGAGGGCGGCGTTGCGGCACTTGCAACCGCAAGCGGCGCGGCGGCTGCGGCGTACACGTTTCAGGCGCTCGCTCACGCCGGCGACAATATTGTTGCAGCTGAAACAATCTATGGCGGAACGTACAATTATCTCGCCCACACCTTCCCGCTTCACGGCGTAAATACAACCTTTGTAAATCCCGACGACGTAAGCAATTTTGAAAAAGCAATTGATGAAAACACAAAGGCGATTTTTATTGAATCGCTCGGCAATCCGAATTCAAATATTATAGATATTGAAGCGGTTGCAAAAATTGCGCACTCTCATAATATCCCGCTCGTAATAGATTCAACCTTTACAACCCCGTTTTTACTCCGTCCTATTGAATACGGCGCAGACATTGTTATTCACTCTGCAACAAAATTTATCGGCGGCCACGGAACTACTCTCGGCGGAATAATTGTAGACAGCGGCAAGTTTGACTGGAAGGCTTCGGGAAAATTCCCTCATATCTCAGACGCAAACCCAAGCTATCACGGCGTAAGCTTTGTTGACGCGGCAGGCCCTGCGGCATTTGTTACATATATAAGAGCAATTGTGCTTCGCGATACGGGCGCGGCTATATCGCCGTTTAATGCGTTCCTGCTTCTTCAGGGAACCGAGACGCTTTCCCTAAGGGTTGAAAGACACGTTGAAAATACCAAAAAGGTGCTTGATTACCTTAAAAATCATCCGCTCGTTGAAAAAATAAATCACCCGAGCCTCAATCCGAAATATATTGACCTTTACAATAAGTATTTCCCCAACGGCGCAGGTTCAATTTTCACATTTGACATAAAGGGCGGCGAAAAAGAGGCTAAGGCGTTTATTGACGCGCTTAAGATATTCTCAATTCTTGCCAATGTTGCGGATGTAAAATCGCTTGTTATTCATCCTGCCACAACTACGCATTCTCAGCTTTCAGCAGAGGAGCTTGCTGAGCAGAATATCTACCCCTCAACAATAAGACTTTCAATCGGAACGGAGCACATTGACGATATAATTGCGGATATCGACAGCGCTTTCAAAGCCGTTGAAAAGCTTTAATTCCTCTCTGATTAATATATCCTGATTTATTCCTGAGAAAAAGGACTGAGTATTAACTCAGCCCTTTTTCTTATTTTATTTTAGTTGTAATATTTTGCATTCGGTCTCTTCGCTGTTCTGTCCTATATAGAATGTATAGCTGTCCTCAAGATACCATTTTTTAGTTTCAGGCTCATAGAATTTTAAATCGTTTTTGTCAACGGTTACTGTTTCGCTGACAGTTTCGCCGGCCTTGACGAAAACCTTTTTAAAGCCCTTGAGGAGCTTTACGGGATGGTCGCCCTCAGCACCTGCGTAAACCTGAACAACCGTCTTTCCGTCGACGTTTCCGGCGTTTTTAATTCTGAGCGAAATTTTAACCTTGTCGCCCTCGTCCTTTACCTTGATATAGCTGTATTTAAAATCAGTATACGAAAGCCCGAATCCGAAGGGGAACGCCGCTTTTTTGCCCTCCTTATCAAGCAGGGTATAGCCGTGATAATAGCCGTATGTAATATTCCTTGTCTTTGCGCTCGGGAAAAGAAAATCGGGATAATCGTCCTCGTCCTTCGCCATAGTAAACGGAAGGTGACCGCTCGGATTTTCTCTGCCCGAAAGAAGCTCGGCGAGTGCGTTTCCGCCCTCCATACCGCTGTAAAAAGAATGAAGAATTGCGCTTGCCTCTTCCTTCCATTCCTCAATTATATATGCGCTTCCGCCTATAATGTTAACAATTACCCTGTCAAATTCGGCGCAGGCTCTGTGTATAAGCTCAACCTCGTTTTCGGGAATGCGAAGCGAGTAACGGTCACCGCCGAGCGCCTTCTCGGTTACGTCGTCGCTCTTTGAGAAGTTGGCAAGGTTTTCGCCCTCCTGCTTGTAGTCGCTTCCTACGCATACAACAACAGCGCCGCATTTTTTTATCTCGTGCTTTTTATCCGAAAAATCGGTTCCCTCGCAAAGCACAACGTTCTCTTCTCCGTAAACATTACAAAGTCCCTCGTAAGGCGTAACGGTATACGGTGCAGAAACGGAGCTTGAGCCGTGGTCGCCAACATTGATTTTGTTTGCGTAGCGCCCGATTACTGCAATTTTGCCCTCACTGTACGGAAGAACGCCGTCGTTTTTAAGAAGCACCGTTCCCTCAATCGCCGCACGCTTTGAAAGAGCGGTGTGCTTTTTGCAGGCAACTACGCTTCGTGATGTGTATTTAAGCTTCGGCGTGATTTTAATTAATCCTCTTAAAATACTTTTAACCGAATTGTCAATATCCTCTATACTCACTTTTCCCGTCTTTAAATCAAGCGGAAGCGTTATATAGTGCATAAGCTGAGGCATTTCAATATCAAGTCCCGCCTTAAGTGCTCTCGGCGCGTTGCGAACACCCATAAGAAAGTCCGAAATTGTAAAGCCCGTAAAGCCCCACTGCTCTCTGAGTACATCTTTAAGAAGGTATTTACTTTCGCAGCAGTGTTCGTTTCTGAAAAGATTATATGCGCCCATAACCGACATAGCGCCTGCGTCTATACAAGCCTTGAAATGCGGAAGATAGACCTCGTGCATAGTCTTTTCGTCTGCGAGTACGTTAACGTCAAAGCGTATATTTTCAATACTGTTTACCGCAAAGTGCTTAGGGCAGGCGATAACGCCCTTGTCCTGAACAGCCCTTGTAAGAGCTGCGCCCATTTTACCAAGCAAAAACGGGTCCTCGCCGTAGGTTTCCTGCGCTCTGCCCCAACGCGGATTGCGAAGAAGATTAATACATATTCCCGCAAAGTAGTTTCCGCCCTGAGCCGCAACCTCGTCCGCTATTGCCGAGCCGATTTCGTATTCAAGCTCTTCGTCAAACGCCGCGCCCCTCGCCATTGAAACGGGAAAGCAGGTGCTGTTTCCCATAACAACGCCGCGCGGTCCGTCCGAAAAGGCAACCGCGGGTATGCCGAGTCTTTTAACTCCGCCGCTCAGACACGGACGGCAGTTGTATTTTTGTCCCATTGTAATTAGGTCGTAGCCGTTGCGAAGGAAAAACTGTCTGCCGTAGAGCATATGCAGCTTTTCACTGAGCTTAAGCTCTTTGCAAAGCTCGTTTGCCGCCTCATAAAGCGCCTCGTCAGTCTGCTCGCTGTAATACTTTTTCACCGCGTCGTTGAAGTTCATCAAAACACCTCTTTTAGTTTTGTTAATTAAATTATATCATACCGGTTTCATAATAGCAATAAGCCTGAAAAACATAAAAAGAAGTCTCCCCAAAGGGTACCCCAATGGAGAGACTTCCGGAATTATCTTGTCTTTAATTCAATTTCCTCTGTAATTCTCTTTACGAATTCGTCAATTGTGGTTGCGCCCTCGTCGCCGTTCTTTCTTGAACGTACGGAGATTGTATTTGCCTCAATGTCCTTATCGCCAACGAGAATCATATACGGAATTTTTTCCATCTGTGCACTTCTGATTTTTAAACCGACCTTTTCGCTTCTGTCGTCAAGCTCGCAGCGAACGCCTGCAGCGGTAAGCTTTTCCATCATCTCTTTTGCATAGTCCTGATGTCTGTCTGCAATAGGAAGGAACTTAACCTGAACGGGAGCAAGCCATGTCGGGAAAGCGCCCATAGTCTCTTCAATAAGGTAAGCCATAAATCTGTCAAGCGAGCCGAGAATTGCGCGGTGAAGAACAACGGGAGTTCTCGGTGTGTTGTCCTTATCAATGTAGGTAAGGTTAAATTTAGCGGGAAGACAGAAGTCAAGCTGACAGGTTGAAAGCGTGTACTCTGCGCCGACTGCGGGCTTAACGTTTACGTCAAGCTTCGGACCGTAGAAGGCAGCCTCGCCGATTTCCTCCGTGTAGTCAAGCTCAAGCGAATCAAGAACATCGCGAAGCGCGTTTTCGGCTGTGTTCCACATCTCGTCGTCGTCATGATATTTTTCCTTGTCCTCAGGGTCGCGGAGTGAAAGCACAAGGCGGTAATCGGTAATACCGAAATCCTTGTAGGTTTCAAAAATGAGGTCAACAACCTTTGCGAATTCCTCCTTAATCTGTTCGGGAGTTACGAAGAGGTGAGCGTCGTTCTGACAGAAGTGACGGCCTCTTTCAATTCCCTTGAGAGTACCTGAGGCCTCAAAGCGGAAATCGTGAGCTATTTCACCTATGCGGATAGGAAGATTTCTGTAGGAGTGAGGCTGATTTGCGTAAATTCTCATATGGTGAGGGCAGTTCATCGGGCGAAGAACATATGTGTCCTCCTCAACCTCCATAGCGGGGAACATATTGTCTTTATAGTGGTCCCAGTGACCCGAGGTTTTGTAAAGGTTAACAGTACCTATACAGGGTGTGAGAACGTGCTGATAGCCTGAAGCTATTTCCTTATCTCTGATATAGTTTTCAAGAATTCTCCAGATTGTGTAGCCCTTGGGAAGGAACATAGGCATTCCTCTTCCTACAAGCTCATCAGTCATAAACAGACCGAGGTCGTGGCCAAGCTTTCTGTGGTCTCTGAGCTTAGCCTCCTCAAGCTTCTGAAGGTATTCGTCAAGCTGGTCCTTCTTCGGGAATGCAATACCGTAAATTCTCTGAAGCGCCTTACCCTTTGAGTCGCCTCTCCAGTAAGCCGCGTTGTTGCTGATAAGCGCAAAAGCGTTGCCCTTTATTGTACCCGTTTTAAATACGTGAGGTCCTGCGCAAAGCTCGGTGAATTCACCCTGCTTATAAAAGCTGATAGCTTCGCCCTTGTCTGCGTGCTCCATAATAAGCTCAATCTTATAGGGCTCGTTTTTCTCCTCCATAAGCTTTACAGCCTCTTCAACGGGAAGCTCAAAGCGTTCAAGCTCAAGGTTTTCTTTAATTATTTTCTTCATCTCAGCCGTAATTTTTTCCAAATCCTCGGGAGTGAAGGTCTCTTCTACGTCAAAGTCATAATAAAAGCCGTTCTCAATAGCGGGGCCGATAGTCAGCTTAGCCTCGGGATAGAGTCTTTTAACCGCCTGCGCCATAATGTGAGAGGCGGTATGGTTGTACGCTTTTTTACCGTCCTCATCGTCAAAGGTGAGAATCTCAAGCGCGCAGTCGTTTTCAATAACTGTTCTGAGGTCTGAAACTGCGCCGTTAATCTTGCACGCGCACGCGTTTCTGAAAAGCCCCATAGATATGTCCTTAGCTATATCAGCGGCTGTTTTAGCCTCTGAGTATTCAAGAACGCTTCCGTCTTTTAATGTAATCTTCATATTCCGTTCCTCCAAAAAAATAAGCACCCCGAAATCAGGGTGCAATAAATTACACGGTTCCACCTGAATTATACTGAAAACAGTATCACTCAATGCCTTTAACGCAGGCCGACGTCAGAGCATTTCCTCTCTGCACTCAAAGGCGGTAACAGTAAATTCTCCGTACGCCCTCACACCATACGGGCGCTCTCTGAAACATCAAAGGTACTGCCATATCCTTATCAATGTTTTAAATATTGAAAATATAATATCACCAAGCAATAAATTTGTCAAGATTTTATTGACTTCAAATCTTTTCTGGTGTAATATATATCTAACTTAATAAGTCAGGGGTGCCAATTGGCTGAGATTATACCCTCTAACCCGTTCGGTAATGCGAACGCGGGAGGCGATGTATGAATTTTGAGCACTCCGTTTAGGGGTGCTTTTGACTTATAAGTAATAATTTGCAAAGGAGTGAGAAAATGAAGGCAAGTATTGCAATTCAGGTTTTGCCGCAGGTTGACAGCGAGGATGAGCTTATCCGTATCGTTGACGAGGTTATCGCCTACATTAAAAGCACGGGGTTAAACTGTTATGTGGGACCGTTTGAAACAACCGTTGAGGGCGAAAGCTACGACGAGCTTATGGAGATTGCCGCAAACTGTCAGAAGGTGGCAATCAAAGCGGGCTGTGAAAGCGTAAGCTCATATATCAAGGTGGTATACTGCCCCGAGGGCGAGGTGCTGACCATTGACAAAAAAGTTACGAAACATCACTGATAAAGGCTTTCCGCCTTTTATAACTCTCGTTGTAATAGCGGCAATATGGTACGCGGTTTGCGAGGGCGAGATTGTTCCCGCGTTTATGCTTCCTTCGCCTGTAGACGTTGTAAAGGCGTTTGTTGAGAATATCGGCTATATGGCAAAGGAATCTGTCTACACGCTTCAGGAGGCTGTATACGGACTTGCGGCAGGAATACTGCTCGCCTTTGTGCTTGCAACGCTTATGGATAAGTTCAGCTTCGTTTACAAGGCGTTTTACCCGCTTCTTGTAATAAGTCAGACTATCCCGACAATAGCGATTGCCCCGCTTCTCGTTTTGTGGATGGGCTACGGTATGGCGCCGAGAATCACGCTTGTTATTATTACAACGTTTTTCCCCATTGCAATCGGACTGCTTGACGGTTACAGAAGCGTTGACGCCGACAGCATAAACCTGCTTCGCTCAATGGGAGCCGGAAGAGTTCAGATTTTCCGCCACGTAAAGCTGCCGACGGCTGTTCCGAGCTTTTTCTCGGGGCTTCGTATCGCTTCATCTTATGCGGTGGTCGGCGCGCTGATTGCCGAATGGCTCGGCGGAAACAACGGACTGGGCGTTTATATGACGAGAGTAAAAAAAGCTTATTCATTTGATAAAATGTTTGCGGTAATAGTGTTCATCTGTGTTGTGAGTCTGCTTCTTATGGCGGTTGTAAGGCTTATTGAAAGCCTCTCTATGCCGTATAAAAAGCAGCACGCTCCCGTAAGACACAGAGACACTTCAAAAATAAGAAAGGACATTTAATATGAAAAAAATATTATCATTATTATTAGTACTCGTGCTTGCCGTATCTTTTGCGGCTTGCGCAAAGAAAAATGAAACCAAAACAGACACATCGGAAAAGAGCGGTGAAAAAACAAAAATAACGCTCTGTCTTGACTATACTCCAAACACAAACCACTCGGGAATTTTTGTTGCTCAGAAAAAGGGGTATTTTGACGCTGAGAACCTTGAGGTAACAATCATTCAGCCCGAGGAGGGAACGGCAACCGAGCTTTGCGCTTCAGGCAAGGTTCAGCTTGCTATTGACTTTCAGGACTATCTCGCTCCCAGCTACATTCAGGGACTCGGAATTACAGCCGTTGCGGCTATAGTTAACCATAACACGGCGGGTATTCTTGCGCGCAAGGGCGAGCTTGAAACACCCAGGGGACTTGAGAACGATAAGTACGCAACATATATGGCGCCAATTGAGCTTGCAATGACAGATTATCTCTGTCAGAGCGCAGGAGGCGACGCTTCCACAATAAATTATATTGAGGACTATCCTACCAACGCGGCTGAGGCGCTTAACAACAATGTGTTTGATTCACTTTGTATCTATTACGCGTGGGACGGAATCAACGCTGAAATGACGGGCGATTTTGACTTTGTTTTTTACAAGGACTATGAGGACGCCTTTGACTATTATTCTCCCGTAATAATTGCAAATAACGATTTCCTTAAAAATGACAGCGAAACTGCAAAGGCTGCGCTTCGTGCAATCAAAAAGGGCTATGAATACGCAATTGAAAATCCCGACGAGGCGGCAGACATTCTCATCAACAGCGACGAGACAGGCGCGCTCAAGGGCAGAGAGGAATTTGTAAAGAAGAGCCAGCAGTGGATTTCAAAGCAGTACGTTGCAGACGGCAAAAGCTGGGGCTACATTGACCCTGCAAGATGGAACGCTTTCTACAAATGGTGCTATGATAATAAGGCTATAGAAAAAGAAATCCCCGAAAATACGGGATTTTCAAACGATTACCTCAGTTGATATGGCAGTATTAAGAGCAGAGAATATCAATAAATCCTTTGGTAACAACCACGTTCTCAGAGATGTTTCAATAAGGCTTGGCGAGGGCGAGCTCGTGTCGCTTCTCGGTGTAAGCGGCGGGGGAAAGACAACGCTGTTCAACGTTCTGTCGGGAATCTACACTCCCGACAGCGGGCACGTATACCTCGGCGACGAGGACATTACGGGGAAGCCGGGACGAATCAGCTATATGCTTCAGAAGGATTTGCTATTACCTTATAAGAAGTTAATAGACAATGTATCGCTTCCTTTGTTATTAAAAGGGAAAAATAAAAAGGAGGCGCGAGAAATTGCCGACGGCTACTTCAAAACCTTCGGTATAGACGGAACTCAGTATTCGTATCCCGCTGAGCTGTCGGGCGGAATGAAGCAGAGAGCAGCGCTCCTCAGGACGTATCTCTCTTCTGACGGCGCAGCGCTTCTTGACGAGCCTTTTTCAGCACTTGATACAATAACAAAATCAAAGATACATTCGTGGTATCTTGACATTATGAACGAGATTAATCTTTCAACGCTGTTTATCACGCACGATATTGACGAGGCTATTCTTCTTTCCGACAGAATTTACATTCTGTCGGAGGGAACAATTACCTCTGAAATTGAAATCAGCGAGCCAAAGCCGAGGAGAAAAGACTTCAATCTTTCCGATTCTTTTATTGAGTATAAACGCAAAATTACGGCGCTTCTTTAACGGATTTTTAATTAAATATTTGTTCATAATTCATATTTTGACAATATTTTGGTGATTGTTTGGTAACAATCACCTTTTAATTTGTGAACAATTTGTAAAAATTTTTTCAATTTTTTTTGCAAAAAGGTATTGACTCTTTAAATAATATATGCTATTATGCAATTGACTAAAAATATTAATGGGCGTATTGTCTCTTTTTGTAGGCCCGTTAACAAAAAATTTACTTAGGAGGTAAATTGAAATGAAAAGAAAGGCACCTAAAAAGCTGTTATCGGCTCTTTTAGCGCTTATGCTTGTTCTTGCAACCCTTCCGTTCGGCTCTGCTTCAACAACATTTGCTGCTGCTTCCGATACAGAAATTGAAAACCTTCACACAGCTATTACAGGCTATCTTACAAAGATGTCAGGTAGCGTGCTGTACACAAACAACAAGGCAGCTTATGATGCTTATATTAATGCGTATAAGATTTATGACGCTGCAAAGTACGGTACAAATCAGGTATCAAGCGCACAGGCAACAAGCGCAACAACAACACTTAATAACGCTGTTGCAGCAATGCAGACATGGACCGGTTATTCTGTAACCTCTCCGTCATTCAGCTACGGTAATGCAGTACCTGCTGAATACGCTGAAAGCATCGTCTGGGCTTCAACTCCCGGCTACGGCTTCGGCGGATACGAAAAAGAAGGCTTTATATACAAGTGGACTATGCCTCAGTATGTAGTAGCATTCTATGACGGACACAACATTAAAATCCCGATGATGCTTGCTGCAAACAATAACGGCGGTTTATGGGGTAACGACAGATATGCCCTCGGCTTCTATCCTAACACAGATACACAGGATAACCAGGCTGACTCTGAATACTTCAATCTTATCGGTGTATGGAACGGCCACTATGAGATTTCCAAGAGCGGCGGTCCGACTTCAGCATCAGACTGGAACTGGTCACAGGCTTGGGGTCACGCTGTTGCTGATAACATCCCGGGTTATAACTATGAAACTGCGACAACAACGGGTAAAGAGAACGCCGCTGCTAAAATGAAAACTAATAATAAAAACAAGTGGTGGGAATACGGCAACGTTCTTCAGTACAAGAAGGATACAGCTCCTGACAAGGGCTTCACAAACGGCCTTCAGACAGCTCCATATTCATTCAACGGTATTTCAATGAGAGATACATCTGTTTGGTCATCGTCAGGTCAGGACTGGCATTACTACTTCAGTACTTCAAACAGTACTAAAGGCGGTAAATGGGGCGGCGTATTCTACATCATCGACGGTCGCGGAATTACAGACGCTGTTTCAAACGCAAGGTCTCTTGTAAACTTCAACTATTCAGCTCCTGTTTACAATCAGGACGGCTCTATCAGAAGACCTGAATCAGTAGATTATTACTATCTTAACCATGAGCTTGACGACCTTCTTACAAAGATGGACGCAATGCAGACAGTTTCACTTTCAGGTATTACATCTTCTAACTATTCAACAAAGGCAGCTTCTATCGCTTCTGAAATTCAGACAAAGAAGAATGCCCTTAACACAGAGGTTGCAAAGGGACAGCCCACAGATACAGCTGTAGGTTATCAGGATCTCAGAAATAAGATGTTTATGACTGACAGCAACGACGCTGAAAAGGGTAACGCTCGCGAAGTATTTGACGCAGGCAACACAAATGACCTTGACGCAACTCTTCCGAAGTACTGGACTCAGGCTACATGGACTCCGTTCAGCAACGCTTATTCAGCAGCAGAGAACATCTTTGATTCTCTTGTAAGCGGTTCATACAGCGCAGGTACAACTGCTGCTTCAACTGCAACTACAGTTAACGATACGTATCTTGCTCTTGCCGCACTTGCTAACTTCAACAGCATTGACGCTGCAATTCAGGCAGTTCAGGCAAAGGCAGGCGAAAGAAAGGGCACCAGCTACAGATATAAGAAGTCGGATGTTGACGCTCTTGTAGCTAAGCTTAATAACGCAACAACATATCCTTACCTCCATAAGACAGTTGCTCAGAGAGTAACATATGCTAAGGCTTCAAGCCAGGCTGCTATTGACGCAGAGGCTGCAACAATTGCTGCTCTTGCAGATACAGACCTTGACCTTGACAGCCAGATAGATATTTCAGCACTTCAGGCTTCAGTTGAAAACGCTAAGGCTATTGTTAACAGCGCTGACCCAGACGCATTCGTTGGTATTGACGAGGCTAAGGCTGCTCTTGCAGCATACAATTCAGGAACATACGTAACAAACGTAAGCGTTCCCGGAACAGTTACTGTAGACGCTGCAACACCTGAGGTTTGCGTATATTCTCAGGAACAGCTTGACGCTGAAATCGCTCCGTTCGTACAGCTTCAGACAAGAACCTACGACGTAACAATTGACGGCGATTATGTTGGAACATATCCTTACGGCTCAACTCAGCACTTTGATTCACCGACAGGCGAAGCTATTGACTGGGATTACAGCATGGTTTCAGCAACATCGTCAGACAAGGTTAAGTCCTCTTCAATTGTCGGTAAGGACGCTATTGACCTTGTAATTATGGGTACAACTACACTTACTACGAAACAGCCTACCGCAACAGATACTATTAAGATTACTTACAAGTCATCACTCGGTAAGATTTATGACGTTAAGTATGTAGCTCCTAATTCACTTGTTAACCCGGTTGCAGAGGGTCACCCGAACTATGCAGGCTACACCTTCAGAAACTATAATATGGATGCTTTTGAAGCAACAGAGGATACCATAGTTATTGCTAATTATGATCCAAACGGCGCTGAAGTATACTCAATAGGCTTTGTAAACAGCCGCGGTAACAACAGATTCACAAACCCGTCTGCTTCTAAGATGGTTGACGTAGAATTCAACACAAGAATGCAGTTCTCAGAGGAAATCTTCGCTAACGAGCTTATTGAAAACGAAGATGAGGAAACAGGCGAATATACAACAGCTCTCGGCTTCTATCAGGGCGGTGAGTTCAAGCCGGATGACATTGAAGAAGTTCAGCATCCTGACCTTGTTACACTTCCTGATTCAGTTTCAGATTCAACTGAAAACTGGGAAGGCCTCTACGCTATTT
>CAMNAP010000012.1 GCA_946531445.1 uncultured Clostridia bacterium | reverse complement strand
TTTGCTTCCTTTTCTATCGGGAGAACCGCTGATATTTCCTTTTGGGAATAAACCTCATTCCCTTTTATTGAAATAGTATTGATTTTGAAAAGAACAGTTAAACTGAGCGCAACAACAATTGCAATTATTGAAAGCGAAAGCGCGCCGTAAAAGATTATCTTTCTTTTAATCTTGCTGATTTTTCTTTCGTTTCTCTTCCTGCCGTTTGCATTATCAGACGGTCTTATACGCTCGCGCGCGTTTGAGCGGCTTCGCTGACTTCTGCTGTTATCAGCTCTGCGCTGAGAAGAAAACGACGGCAAATCTGAAAATTCAGGGTCTAAATCATAGCTTTCTGAATTGTTCCTTTGATTGCTCTTATATATTTTCGGCGGTTCAAGGCCGAAATTACCAAGCTCGCGATTAAGCGCTCTGTCTCCATCGCTTCTTTTCTGAGGTCTGTTCTTTTTTTTGTTGTCTTTTTTCTTCATCGTTCTTCCTCGTGACAGCCGCTCCGAGGGAGCTAAGCTGACATTCAATTTTTTCATAACCTCTGTCTATATGTTTAATATCTTTAATTACTGATGTACCCTCTGCAGCAAGCGAGGCAACAACAACTGCCGCGCCGCCTCTTAAATCGGTACAATAAGCTGTTGCGGCAGTAAGCGATTTAACGCCATTTATAACAGCCGTCTGCGAATTCACCTGAATATCTGCACCGAATTTTTCAAGCTCTCTTATGTGCCTGAAACGGTTTTCAAAAACTGTTTCTTTAATTATGCTAACGCCTTTCGCCTTGCATAGCATTGCAGAAACAGTCGCCTGCGAGTCAGTCGGGAAACCCGGATACGGCTGAGTTTCTATTCTTTTAACACGCCTGAGTCTTTGGGGAGATTTGACGGTAAGACTTTTGTCCCCTGCCCACAGCTTACAGCCGCTTTGAAGAAACACGTCCGTAACGGGCTCAAGGTGTGACAGATTAATATTTTTGATTGTAGCTTCGCCGCCTGTTATTGCAACAGCGGACATTATTGTTGAAGCAAGAATTCTGTCCGGTATAACTGTATGCTCTGTTGCGCTTAGCTTATCTTTTCCCGTTATTTCTATTACGGTACTTCCCGCGCCGTTAATCTCTGCGCCGCACTTATTGAGAAAATCGCATAAATCTGATATTTCAGGCTCACGCGCCGCGTTTATTATTCTTGTTTTACCGCTGAGAAGCACGCTTGCAAGAATTATATTTTCAGTTGCGCCGACGCTTGGGTAAGATAAAACAATGTCGTTTTTATTACGCTTTATAAACTTTGAGCAGATATTTTCGCCGTCAAATGTAATATTATATCCCAAGGCTCTGAACGCGCTGAGATGTAAATCAATCGGTCTAAGACCTATCTCACAGCCACCCGGCAGGAACATTCTTGACTCAGAAAGTCTTGAGGAAAGCGAGCCCATAAATATTATTGACGAGCGCATTTCCTTCATCAGCTTTTCGGGTATACTGTTATTGTTTATAACGGTTGAATCTATAATAAGCGTAGAGCCCTCGCGCTTTGTTTTTGCTCCTAAATGATTAAGAATTTCAAGCGTATATTCAACATCGCTGAGTCTCGGTACGTTGTGAATAACACTCACACCGTTTATAAGCACAGTTGCCGCAAGAATCGGAAGCGAGCTGTTTTTTGCGCCGTGGAGAGTTATTTCTCCTGAAAGCTTATTTCCGCCCGTAACAGTAAGATATTCCATTAAACCACCTTCTTAGCCATTTTATGAAGAAGGTGGTATTTTGTTACTGTATGAGGTTACTTAACGAGATATATTATTACCTGAGCAATCCTTTCTCTTGCGTCAAGAACTGCCATATTTTTTGCATTTTTTCCTATATTGAAGAGCGCCTCGTCAGAAGAGAGAAGCTCGTCCGTTAACGTTTTAAGCGACTCGGTGGTAAGATTCTTTTCCTCAATGAGTCTTGCAGCGTTTCTCTTTACAAGTGCCATCGCGTTATGATACTGATGATTTTCAGCAACATACGGCGAAGGAATAAGAATAGATGCTTTGCCCAATGCTTCAATTTCCGAGAGTGATGAAGCGCCTGCTCTGCCGATTACAAGGTCACAAGCCGCCATACAAACATCCATATTGTCTATGTATCTTCTTACCTCGACATTACCTTTTCTGAGAACGCCGTCGCTCACCTTTTCAAAGCCTTCATCCTCAAGCTTTTTGAGATATTCATCGCCGTTTGTACCTGCTGAATGAATATGATAAATTCTGTCGCTGTTGCTGTTTTCAAGAAGAATACCGTGCATAGCGTCATTAAGCGGAGCAGCACCGAGAGAACCGCCGAAGGAGAGAACAAGCTTTGCGCTTTCGGGAATGCCGAGCTCTTTTCTTGCTTCTTCCTTAGTCTTTTTAAGTAATTCTCCTCTTACGGGGAGCCCCGTTAAAATAGGCTCATTCTTTGGCTCAAGATGTTTTTTAGCATCCTCAACCGTAAGCATAACCTTATCAACGCTCTTTGCAAGCTGTTTATTGGTAATACCGGGAAACGCGTTTTGTTCGTGGATACAGGTGGGAATACCGAGCCTTACAGCCTCCTGAAGAACAGGACCTGAAACATATCCGCCAAAGCCGATTACTACGTCGGGCTCGAATTCTTTGATTATTTTTTTACTGTCTTTTTCAGACTTGAGAAGCTTTCCTACCGTCTTAACGTTGTCAAGAATTGCGTTAGGAGACAGTGAACGTCTGAAGCCTCTTATATCAATGGTTTTAAAATCAAAGCCTGCGTTAGGTACAAGGCGCGATTCCATATGGTCGGCGGTACCGATGAAGAGTATTCCGCTGTCGGGATACTGTTCTCTGAGATATGAAGCTACTGCAATGGCAGGATTGATATGCCCTGCTGTTCCGCCTGTTGCAAATAAAAATTTCATCGCTATACCTTCCTTTGGTAAGTTGTTCTTGATATTGATAATACTACGCCCATCTCAAACAGAAGCATAAGTATTGATGTACCGCCGTATGAGAAAAACGGCAGTGATATTCCCGTATTCGGTATTGTATCGGTTACTACAAGGATGTTGAGAATTGTCTGGATTGCAACCTGTGAAACTATTCCGATAACTACGAGTGCTGCAAAACGGTCCTTACATCTCAATGCTATTACAAGTCCGCGAATGAAGAGAAGAGCAAACAGAGCAATTATTGCCGTTGCTCCAACAAATCCGAGCTCCTCGCAGACAATTGAAAAAATAAAGTCGTTCTGAGGCTCTGAAACGTATAAGAATTTCTGCTTTGAATTGCCGAGCCCGGCGCCGAAGAAATTGCCTGAGCCAATTGCGTAAAGCGAGTTATTGGTCTGCCATCTTGCTCCGAGAGGGTCGTAGTCTTTGTCAAGCCACGCCTCAATTCTCTGACCCGCATAGTGCATCATAACGTTTGGGTTAAGAACTACAAACACAGCCGCCGCCGCAACAAGCAGTACGCCCAGTGCAAAAAGTCTCCAGTCAGAGCCGCCGCAGAACATCATTACTGCGCCGATACTGAAAACAAGAATTACGCCTGAGTTGTGGTGCTCAAGGAAAATGAGTCCGCAAAACAGAGCTATAATAAGCATAGGCTTGACAATTCCGTCATACGGCTTATGCATACGTTTATAGTTTTTTGAAATATAATCCGCAAGTACAATTACTATTGTAAACTTGGCAATATCCGACGGCTGAATTGTTATAGGACCGATGGGTATCCATCTTTTAAAGTCTTTAACGTTTGTGTGATAAACAAGTACAACCAGAAGAAGTATTACCGTTACTGCAAAAAGAGGAACAATTACACGCTTTATAAGTCGGTAATTCATCTTTGAAACGACAAGCATTGTTATTATACCGAGAACGACAAAAACAAGCTGACGCTTAAAGAAATAATATGAATCGTCGTGTTTTTGAAGAGCATAGGGATATGTTGCCGAAAAGAGCATTACAAGTCCTATTGTTACAAGGCCTATAACAATTGCAAAAAATGCAACGTCCATTCCGCCGACTGTCAGTATGTCCGATTTCTTAAGCTTTGTTAAATTTCTTGTTCTGACTATATTACTGCTTCGTCTTTCCTTTTGAGGCTCAGAAGCACGTTCTGTTTCTCTGTTATTGTTATACCTTTTTGGCGGCTCAAGCCTGTCTGACATACTAACACCTCTTTTCTTTATTATATTTAGTAAAAATTATGATATTCATTTTGTACCGAAGTAAATGAGAGCTACTGCAATTGCGCAGCCTACTGCGTTAACAAGTGAAAAGATAACGCAGATTTTCTTTTCCTTCCAGCCGCACATTTCAAAATGGTGATGAATCGGCGCCATTTTGAAGATTCTCTTTCCGTGAGTGAGCTTGAAATAACCAATCTGAATAATGTCGCTCATTGTTTCGCAAACGTATACAATTCCTATCGGGAGAAGAAGAAGCGGACATCTTATTGCAAATCCGAGTGCGGCAACCATACCGCCGAGGAAGAGCGAGCCCGTATCACCCATAAAGGTTTTTGCGGGATTCCAATTCCAGCAAAGGAAACCGAGCACACCGCCGAGCAGGGCGCCTGCAACTATTCCGAGCCCTGCAAAACTCATAACAGAAGATATAATTATAAACGTTATTGCAACAGTAGCTGTAACAGATGAGCAAAGTCCGTCTATACCGTCAGTGAGGTTAACGGAGTTCACCGTTCCGTATATAATGAATATTGAAACAAGCCAGAAGATTACGCCTTTGAAAACGCTTTCTTCAAAATTGATAGTTCCGATAAACGGGATTTTCCATACTGTGTTATGTGAAAGCCAGAGAGTGAGAACATATCCTACCGTAACTAAAAGCTGACCTGCAGTTTTCTGTTTTGCGGAAAGGCCCTCGTTTCTCTTCTTTTTAATTTTGATAAAGTCGTCTGTAAAGCCTACTACACCGCAACCGAATGCAAGGCAGAGAGTTGAGATAACAGATACAAGGTCTCTTCCCTTTATCGCTTCGCCTGCAGGGGTTTCGGGATTTCCGCCCGACAGCGTAAAGCTGAGCATTGCAACAACTGTTGCGGCGATAATTCCGATTGCAAACATTATTCCGCCCATATTCGGAGTTCCCTGCTTTGACTTGTGCCAAGACGGTCCGATGTCAAGAATTGTCTGTCCGAATTTAAGCTTTCTAAGCCAGGGGATGATAACAAAGCCAAGCCCTGCCGTTGTTCCGAAAGCGGTTATTACCGCTATAATAATTGCTACTGTACTGCTCATTTTACTCTCCTGTATTTTAGCCTCTTGCTTTTATTTAGCTAACGCTTCGCTTACAACCTCGCGTTCGTCAAAGTGAATTGTTCCCGTTGGAAGAATCTGATAAGTTTCGTGTCCCTTACCTGCAAGAAGAATTATATCGTCCTTTCTTGCGTTTTCAAGCGCCCACTTTATTGCTTCCTTACGGTTTTCAATCACCTTATAGGGTGTTTTTGTTTTCTTCATACCCTCAAGTATATCCTCAATAATTGACGAGGGATTTTCACTTCTCGGATTGTCGCTTGTAACAACGCAGAAGTCCGAAAGCTCTGCGGCAATTCTACCCATTTCGGGGCGTTTTGTTTTATCTCTGTCTCCGCCGCAGCCGAAAAGAGTAACTACTCTTCCCTTTGCAATTTCCTTAATTGAACGGATTATGTTATCAAGTCCGTCGGGTGAATGTGCGTAGTCAATGATAACCGTATAATCAGTATCTGTAGGTACTACCTCAATTCTTCCCTTTACTCCCTTTGACTTTGAAATTGCAATTACTACATCCTTGAAATCAAAGCCGAGCTCAAGCGCAACGCTTGCGGCGCAGAGTGAATTATAAACACTGAAACGTCCCGGTATCGGACACTGAACTCTTCCGATTGTATCGCATACAAGCTCGTACGTTACGCCGTCGGAGGAGAAATTTACATTCTTTGCCGTATAGTCTGAATTGTTGTTATCAACCGAATAGGTAGCGACCTTACAGCCGAGCCCCTTAACTATTTCAAGTCCGTATTTGTCATCAACATTTGTAACCGCCTTGTCGCACTGTTCAAACATCGTTCTCTTTGCGCCAAAGTAGTTTTCCCACGTTTTATGATAGTCAAGATGGTCCTGAGAGAGATTTGTAAACGCACCGATTACGAAGTGAACGCCCTTTACTCTTCCCTGTGCAAGCGCCTGAGAGGAAACCTCCATAACGCAGTATTCACAGCCCGAGTCAACCATCTTTCTGAAAAGCGACTGAAGCTCGCGCGGGTCGGGTGTTGTATAGTGGGCGGGATATATTTCGTCGCCGACCATATTCTGAACGGTGCCGATAAGTCCGACCTTTTTTCCTACATTTTCAAGAATCTGCTTAATTAAAAACGTAGTTGTAGTCTTTCCGTTCGTACCCGTAAGGCCTATGATTTTGAGCTTGTCAGCAGGATTGCCGAAATAATTTGCACAAATCGGCGAGAGCGCCTCTCTTGTATTATCCACAATTACCTGTCTGTCAAGTCCGAGGTCGTATTCACACACAACGGCGGCTGCTCCCTTTTCAAGCATCTGTTTTGCAACAGAGTGACCGTCAAAGCTTGCGCCCTTGATACAGATAAAAAGATAGCCCTCTTCAACCTGACGTGAATCCTGAGTTACATCCCTGACCTCAGTATCGATGTATTCATTTTTAACGTTTATTCCCTTTAACACATCGGAAAGCTTCATTTGTTTTCTCCTTAATCGAGTACAGAGTTAGTACTCTTGAACGTTACTATAATAACCGAACCAAGCTCTATTTCGGTATTCTTTTCAACTGACTGTCTGTACGCAACAACGTTTGCCGCGCTGAGATTATTACCGTTAATTTCTATGTTAAGCCCTGCCTGGGCTGCTGCTTCATTAGCCTGACCTACTGTCATTCCGTTGAAGTCGGGAACCTTTACTCTCTTCTTTTCCGAATTGTCGGTGTAGATAATCACGCGTCCGCCCTGAGGAATTGTTCCTCCCGAAACGGGAGACTGAGCCAGCACCTTGTTACCCTTACCTACAACCTTATATTTAAGCTTCTGCTCATCAAGAACAGCCTTTGCTTCGTCAAGTGTATTACCGATAATGTTAGGAGTTGAAACTGCTTTTGCCGCAGCCTCGTCGCCGTCATATCTCGGCTCGATATTTCTGACCTGCATTGCCTGCTCAACAACCTGAGCGGCAATCGGAGCGCAAAGCGCGCCGCCGCCGAGGTCCTCATTAGGCTCGTCTATAAGGATAATCATAGCAACCTCGGGGTCATACGAAGGCGCAATTGCAGCGAAGGAAACAATGTACTTATCCTTCTCGCCCGCCTTTGACTCACCGAGCTTTGTTGACGTACCCGTTTTACCGCCTACACTGTAGCCCGCTACATAGCCGTTTTTACCCGTACCGTTTTCAACAACCGACTTCATCATTGCGCGTACCTTTTCAGAGGTATCCTCGCTTATAACTCTTCTGAGTTCCGTTTTTTCTGTTTTCTTAACGGTGTTGCCCTCAGAATCCTTAATCTCTGAAACAACGTAGGGCTTGAGAAGCATACCGCCGTTTGCTATTGCACAGATACCTGTGCAAACCTGAATGGGAGTAAGTGAGTTTGTCTGACCGAAGGAAGCCGACGAAAGCTCAACTATACCGTAATTTTCTTCCTTAACGTACTGAGACGTCGCCTCGCCCGGAAGGTCTATATTGGTTTTCTTAGTAAATCCGAAGGCGTCAAAATACTTGAAATAATTATGTACGCCGAGTTTCTGACCGATTGTAATAAAGAACGGGTTACACGAATTTTCAAGTCCCTGAGTGAAGTTTTCAGTTCCGTGACCCGGATGATAGTGACACTTCATTGTGTGGTCTGCAACCTGAATTGAGCCTGTGCAGGTATACGTAGTATCAAGCGTTGCAACGTTTTCCTCAAGCGCCGCAGACGCCATAAAGGTTTTAAATACAGAACCCGGTACATATGTATCTGAAACGTTGAAGTTTCGCCACTGATTCTGGATTGCAAGGCTCTGAGCGCCTGCTTTGATTTCCTTTTCCTCTTCCTCTGAGGTTTTCGGTTTTTCAGTTGTTGTTTCTGTCTGACCGTTTACCTTAACCTCTTTGTCCTTTTCTTTTTCCTTTTTCTTTTTTTCTTTTTCCTTCTCTTCCCTTAGCTTATTTTCAAAATACTTAACGGCTTTTTCATTAGTGATTTTGTAAGGCTCGTTACAGTCAAAATCAGGAAGTGAGCACATACCGAGGATTGCACCCGTCTTACAGTCCATTACAACACCGTAAGCACCCTTGCACTTATATTCTTCAAAGGTCTGGCGAAGTCCTTTTTCAAGGTAATACTGAATCTCCTGATTTATTGTAAGAACAAGCGAATTGCCGTCCTTTGCGTCAATTGAGGTTTCATAATCGCTCGGAAGCTTGTTACCCTTTGAGTCCTTAACAGTAATTATTCTTCCGTTTGTACCGCGAAGCTCCTCGTCGTAGTATGACTCAATACCGCTGAGTCCCTGCTCATCATTACCTACAAAGCCGAGAACAGACGAAGCGAAGTTACCGTAGGGGTAATATCTTCTTGTTGTCTGCTCCATACCGATGATATTGCCAAGCTTATTCTTTGCCGAATATGCGGCAATTTTCTCTTTTACTGAGTTTTCAACCTTTTCGGCTACAACTGTATAGTGATTATCTTTCTTTGATTTTTCAAGAAGCTCGTTTTTCTCGTCCGCTTTAAAGCCGAGGAACTGCGAAAGGCCGTCAACAACAAGGGCTCTTTTCTTGTCGTTTGAAATATTGCCGGGGTCAATGAAAATATTCCATACCGTTGCAGACTGAGCAAGAATATTTCCGCTGTCGTCGTAGATATTTCCTCTCATTGCCGAAACCTCGGTGTCAAGAAGCTGTTGCGATTCAGCCTTGGCAGAAAGCTCGTCGCCTCTTACCACCTGAAGATAAAGAATACGAAAAGAATCAACGCCGAATAAAAAGACTACAACAACGAGCAAAATAGCAATTCTTTTTATCATTCCCTTTTTGAAATTCGTTTTCATACTCTCACCTCTTTCTTTTCGGGCGTCTTTTGCTGTTTTTCAGACGTCCCTATATAAAGCACATTAGAGAGTTCGCCGTTTTTCACAGTTACGCCAAACTCTCATAATATAATACGCATATTTTAACCGTTTATTACTTCCTCTTCGCCCTCGGAATTTTCAGAGTCGCCCGATTCTTCCGTATCAGAAGCTTCCTTTGACTCCCCGTCATTCTTCTTGCTTTCGTCAGCTTTTTGCGGTTCCTTCTTTTTTGCCGCCGCTATAGCCGCTGCTGCCGGGCTGAGCTTTTTCTTGCCCTTGTGCGCGGCGTTTGCATTTTTCTTTGCTGCTGCAGCCTTGTAAGCATCTATGTCAATATACTGAAGCTGTCCCTGTCTTACCTTTGACATCCCGAGCTTTCCTACTGCATACTTATCTATCATGCTTACCGAGTACATAACGTTAAGCTGACTCTCAAGGCTTATATTCTCGCTCTGTGCGTTAGCTATGTTCGTCTCTGTCTGAGCAAGCTGACGTGTTAACTGGTTCTTTACAGCAAAAGAATTAAGCACTACGCCAATCATCATAAGGAAAAGAACAGCGGCAAGTGTTACTCTGATAGCCTTATTGCGCGATACCTTCTGCTCGTGCATAAGCTGAGGGCGACTTTTGATACCCTTAGCCTCTTTGATTCTGAGGTTTCTTGCGGGCTCTTCATACTCAGGCTTAACCTTAGGGGCGTGCGAGCCTCTTGTGTAGTTAAAAGAGCTAATAAGATTAGCTGTATCGTATCTGTATGAATACTGTCTGAAATCATTTGTATTTGTCACTGCTTTTCACCTCTTTTCTTTCACTGCTTAATTTATCCTTTTTCAAAGCATCTGAGCCTTGACGAGCGCGCTCTCGGGTTTTCCGAAAGCTCCTCTTTGCTTGGAGCTTTTGATTTAAACGGCATTTTTCCCTTCGGCTTTTTGCCGCAAACACAAATCGGGAATTCCTTCGGGCAGGTGCACGGGTTAGCCCAATTTGCAAATTTTTCTTTAACTGCTCTGTCCTCAAGCGAATGGAAGGTTATAACCGAAAGCCTTCCACCCTCCGATAGACAGTCAATTGCGCTGTCAAGCGTTTTTTCAAGCCTGTCCAGTTCTGCGTTAACCTCGATTCTAATAGCCTGAAATGTCTTTCTTGCGGGATGCGAATCACGCATCGCTTTTTGCGGGTAAGACATTTTTATTACATCTACTAAATCAAAGGTTGTTTCAATCGGCTTTTGCTGTCTAGTAAGAACAATATTCTTTGCAATTCGTCTTGCAAATTTTTCTTCGCCGTATCTGAAAAGTATATCGGCAAGCTTTTCTTCGCTGTAGGTATTCACCACGTCGTACGCCGACATTCCCTCTTTGCTCATTCTCATATCAAGAGGGGCGTCCTTATGGTAAGAAAAGCCGCGCTCGGCTGTGTCAAGCTGAAATGAGCTTACTCCCAAATCAAGGAGTATTCCGTCAACCTTCTCAATGCCGAGGCTGTGTGTAATCTCTTTTATGTTTTCAAAATTGTTCTGCACAACGGTTACGTTGTCAAAGTCTGAAAGCCTTTCGTTAAGGACTTTGATTGCGTCGGGGTCCTGGTCTATGGCGATAAGGCGTTTAGCCCTTTTGGCAATTTCCTTTGAATGACCTCCGCCGCCTGCGGTACCGTCTACAATTATTTTTGACGGGTCTATGTTGAGCGAGTCAATAGCCTCGTCAAATAAAACGCTTTTGTGGTTAAATTTCATATCTGTCAAGAATGTCTTCAACCTCCTGCTCGCTTATGCTGTTAAGCTGCTCGTTGAAGAGGTCACAGTTCCAGATTTCAATGTGGTCGTTGTTACCGTAAATCATTGCTGTAGGCTCGCCGAAAAGATTAACCTGCTTTCTGAGGTCTTCGTTGAGAAGCACTCTTCCCTGTCCGTCAAGGCTGAGCTTGTCAGCATTTGCCGAGAAGAAGAACTGAAGCTTCTTTCTGTCTTTTTGAGGAACCTTTGTCTGGATACTTTCCATAAACGCATTCCATGATTCCATCGGGTAAAGCGCAAGGCATTTACCCGCGCCGCGTGACGCGATGAATTCATTACCGAGTGCCGAACGCATTGAAGCGGGAATAGAGATTCTGCCCTTGGCGTCAATCTTGTATTCCTTATGGCTTACTAAATATTCTTCCATGCCCTGCTCCTTTCCTGATTCTTTTTGGGAATCATATTGTTTTTTATGGGATTTCTCACCACTTGCTTATATTATATAGGGACAAGCACCCAATGTCAAGAACTTATTTTTTAAGTAACTATTTGTAATACTTTTGTAACATTCATAGATTTGATACGCAATTCTATATGTGGTATAATGGTAAAAATCACATAAACAGATATGGAGAAATGCGTATGGAACAAAAAACTACATGGCGCGAAAAAATTTTTTACGGAGTAGGCGCAATAGGGCTTGATTTAAGCTACGGGATGTTTTATTCCTTTTTGAGCTACTACCTTTCTTCCGTTCTCGGACTTAAGGAAGCTTTCCTGCTTCTTCTTACGCCGGTTGCAAGAATCTGGGACGGAATCAACGACCCGATGATGGGAACTATTGTAGATAATACAAAAACAAAATTCGGCAAATACCGTCCGTGGATACTCATAGGCGCTATTGCAAACGGAACAGTGCTGTTTTTACTTTTCACAAGCTTTGGTATCAAAGGCACTCCGCTTTACATCTATATTGCCGTTATGTACATTCTCTGGGGTATGACGAACACTATGGCCGATATTCCCTACTGGTCAATGGTGCCCTCGTTTACAAGCGACCCCAAAGACAGAAATATGGTTTCAACGGTTGCAAGAACCTTCAGCGGTCTCGGTCAGGGAATCATTACAATTGCAACGCCGATTATTCTTCCTATGCTTTCATCAGGTCTTAAAACAGACAAGGGCTACAGCGCGACAGGCTTCTCCCGCTGGGCAGGAATACTCGGAATCTGTCTTGTTTTATTCTCACTTATCTGCGTTCTTTCAACAAAAGAAAAAAACGTTGTCTACGGAGAAAAGACAAAGTTTTCATTTAAAAAGATATTCACTGTTTTAAAGAGCAACGACCAGCTTCTTGTGTTTATGCTTTTCGCAATGCTTTCAAACGCAGGCTGGTATCTTACAAGCGGAACTGCAGTTTACTATTTCTCAGACGTTCTCGGCGTGCCTAAGGCGCAGTCGCTTTTCCAGACAATCGGTGCCGCAGGCTCCGTTCTCGGTCTGCTTGTTATCCCGATTCTTTCAAAGTGGTTCAACAAAAAACAGATTTATCAGATTTCGCTTATCACAACTATTCTCGGCTATATATTAATGTATATATTCGGCCCTGTTCTCAAGATTACAATTGCTCTTGACATTGCATATATTCTTTCGTCAACCGGTATCGCTTCAATGTTCGTAGCACAGACAATCTTCCTTGCAGACATAGTTGACTACGGCGAATATAAAAACGGTGAAAGAAACGAGAGTATTACCTTCTCAATGAAGGGCTTTCTTCAGAAAATGGCGTACACTATTCAGACAGTCATTCTCTTTGGCGGACTTGCAATTGTTGGCTATAACGAACAGATTACCTCAGCAACAAAAGAGATAAATAACTCTACTAAAACCGCTATAGGCTTTATCTGCTTCGGCGCTCCCGCACTCCTTGTACTTCTCTCGCTTATAGTATTCAGTAAAAAATTCAAGCTTCACGGCGAGCTTTCGGAAAAGGTACACGACTACATAATTGAACAAAGACAGAATAACGAATAATCAAATAAACAAAAAGCTCCCGACACAGTGTGTCGGGAGCTTTAAAACTTTTATTATCTGTTTTTATTCTGTACGTCAGAAATACCGTCGCGGATTCTTCTGACATCTGTAAGCGCCTTATAAAGAGCGTCATCAATCGCAAGGAGAGTATCGTCTGCATAATTATTTACAGCGTTGAGCATTTCTCTTGACTTATTCTTAGCCGAAGTATAAACCTCATTTGCCTGAGTTGTAGCGTTGCCGAGAATGTCAGAAGCCTGATTCTGAGCTTCCTCTACCATCTGCTTGCCCTGCTCGTTTGCTTTAGCGATAATATCTGCAGCTTCAGACTGTGCTCTCTTTGTAATCTCATCTCTTGCGACAAGGTCTCTTGCCTCAGCCTCAGCCTTTTTGATGATTTCAGCAGCCTCTCTCTTTGCCTCTTCAAGAATAGTGTTTCTTGAATCAACAATAGCCTTAGCCTGCTTTGTCTCCTGCGGAGTATTGAGTCTTATATCTTCAATAATTGTTTTTATTTTTTCAACGTCAACTGCGCTCTTTTTGGAAAGCGGAATTGAAGAGGCGTCGTCAAGTACATCTTCAAGATCTTCAAGTAAAATATCAGTGTTTGTCATAGTTTTAATCTCCTTTACATCTGTTATATATATCTGCTAATATTTTTTCAGGGACAAACGAACTTATGTCGCCTCCGAGGGAGCAAACCTCTTTTACCATACTTGAGGAAAGGAACATATTTTCTCCCCTTGCGGTAAGGAAAACAGTTTCACATTCGGGATAAAGAGATTTATTTGTTAGTGCCTGCTGGAATTCATAATCAAAGTCAGACATAGCACGAAGTCCCTTAACAATCGCCACAGCACCTTTTCTTTTCGCGTAGTCAACAAGAAGCCCGTCGTCAGTATCCACCTTAATATTATCTGCTCTAACACAGCGGGATATGAGCTCCATTCGCTCGTCGGTAGTAAAGCTTGTCTTTTTACTCTTGTTGCTCGCAACGACGACTATTACCTCATCAAAGATATCAGCCGCCCGCTCTATAATATCCAAATGCCCTAAGGTTACAGGGTCGAAGCTTCCCGGGCAAATTGCGATTTTCATATTCTAATTTCCTTTTCTGTAATATGTAAGCTTGGATTTACCGTATTTCTTTTCCTTACTGATTTCCCAGCCGTTTACGCTTTGCAGCAGCTTTTCGTCTTTTGCGCTTTCACAGATTATCACTCCGTCGGGATTCATTTTCTGTGTAAGCTTATCAAGACATTCGTCAATCAAGCCCTTGTTGTACGGCGGGTCCAGAAAAGCAATGTCAAAAACACCGCGTCTTGAGAGAAATGAAACGGCGTCGCTGAAAACGAGCGAGGAAACATCTTCCATATTACACGTTTTAATGTTTTGTTCAACAGTTTTGTACGCCGCTCTGTTATTCTCAACAAAGGTACAAAACCTCGCTCCGCGCGACAGCGCTTCAATGCCGAGCTGACCGCAACCTGCAAACAAATCAAGAATCTGTTTACCCTCAAGCTCAAACTGAATTGAACTGAACATTGCTTCCTTTGTGCTCTGCGTTGTAGGTCTTGTAACTTCTTCGCCGGGAAGTGTTGCAAGGTTTCGCCCTCTTGCAGAGCCTGTTACAACTCGCATATAAAATCTCCGTTAAAACACTGTTATACCTATACTATTATACAGATAGAAATTGAGTTAGTCAAGATTAAAATAAAATTTTACTTTCAGGAATAAAAATTCTTTATTCTCTGCGCGTCCTTTTCTGAAATGCCCTTTACCTTTGACAGCTCGGATATATCGGCATTTTTAATATTTCCAATCGTTTTGAACTCCTTCATAAGAAGCTTCGCCTTCTTTTCGCCTATGCCCTCAATTTTTGTAAGGCTTGAGGAAAAGCTTGTTTTACGGTGTTTTTTATGGTGGTAGGTTATGGCGAAGCGGTGCACCTCCTCCTGAATAACAGAAACGAGCGTAAACACATTTCGCTTTGAATTGATTTCAATTTCTCCGCCTCCGAAGGCTATAGCGCGCGTTCTGTGCTTACTGTCCTTAACCATACCGAAAACAGGGACGTTAAGATTCATTTCCTTTATTACGGGAAGCACTGCGTTAACCTGAGGCTCACCGCCGTCAAGGAGAATCAAATCGGGCAGAATCTTAAACGTACTGTCGTCATCGTCCTCATAGTAATGCTTAAAGCGTCTTGTCAGCACCTCGTTCATTGAACCGACATCGTTCTGGCCGTCGAAGCCCTTAATTGAAAAGCGCTTGTAGGCTTTTTTCATAGGTCTGCCGTTGTGGAACACAACCATTCCCGCAACGTTATCAGCGCCGAAGGTGTGCGAAATATCGTAGCTTTCAATGTACTCGGGCGGTTTATCAAGTCCGAGGAGCTGAGCGAGCTCCTCGAGGGCAGCCATTTCTTTACCGAGTCTGCCCTGCTGCTGGGCAAGATGCTCATTTGCGTTTTTGACGCACATATTTACTATAGCAAGATGTTCGCCCTTTTGCGGATGTATAAACTCAACTTTTTTGCCTCTCTGCTTCTCAAGATACTCGCAAAGCAGCTCTTCCTCCTCAATCTCGCCGTCAACGGCAATGCGCGAAGGTATTCCCTCGCGGATTGAATAGTATCTTTCAATAAGCTCAAAGCGAGCCGTTGCAACATCGTCCACGCTGTCAATAAGCCAGTGCTCGCTGTCTGTAAGCCGTCCGTTTCTGAAGCGGATTACATCAAAGCATGCCTTTTTATTTGAGTTGACAAGTGCGAAAACATCCTCTTCCGGAACATTGATTGAAACAACCTTCTGCTTTTCCTCAAGGTTTTTGATTGCTCTTATTCTGTCGCGCAGTTTTGCCGCCTTTTCAAATTCAAGGTTTTCGGAATACTCCTGCATTTTAGCCTTCATATCCTTAACCGCCTTTGCGCTTCCGCCTTTAAGGAATGCTACGGCGTCGGCAACGTTCTGCTGATACTCCTCTTTTGTTATTCTCGCGGCGCATGGCGCTGAGCAAAGCCCCATAAAGCCATTAAGACACGGTCTGCTTTTGCCGTAATCACGCGGAAATTTTTTATTACAGGTAGGGAGCTTATAAATTTTAAGCGTCTCTTCAACCGCCTTCTTAACTGAAAAAGTTGAGATAAACGGTCCTATATAGTCGGCGTTTTCGTCGTCCATTCTGAAGCAGGCGCTTATTCGCGGAAATTCGCCCTTTGTGACCTTGATATAGTTATACCCCTTATCGTCTTTAAGAAGTATGTTATACTTTGGCATATGCTGTTTAATAAGCGAGCATTCAAGGACGAGTGCCTCAAACTCTGTATCACAAAGGATATAATCAAAATCATCAACATTTTCAACCATTCGTATAACCTTGAGCGAATGGTTTGAATGTGAGCCGAAATAGGAGGAAACGCGGTTTTTAAGCGCTTTTGCCTTGCCGATATAGATAATCTTTTTATCCTTGTTTTTCATAATGTAAACACCGGGGTTAAGCGGTAATGCCATCGCCTTTTTGCGAAGTTCTTTTTCTGTCAAGGCAATCCCTCCTTTCATATTGATTATACCACATAAGACATAAAAAATAAAGCGCGGTTATACCGCGCTCTAAAAATCTTTAATTAAGCATTGAAGCCGCTTCTTACGAGAGCAACAAGACCGTTCACAGCCTCTTCCTCGTCAGCGCCGTCAGCAATAATTCTGATGTTTGTTCCACCCATAATGCCGAGTGAAAGAACGCCTAAAAGTGATTTTGCGTTAACTCTTCTCTCTTCCTTTTCCACCCAGATTGAAGCCTTGTATTCGTTAGCCTTCTGAATAAAAAATGTTGCCGGACGAGCGTGAAGTCCTACCTGATTTTCAACAGTAACATCTCTTACAAACATATTCTAATACCTCTCTGTATGTTATAGTTACACTATCAGTTAACTTTTTTAACCTTGCTATATTATATCATTATTTTTTAAAACGTCAACTGCATTTTAAAAACTTCGTATGACTAATAAATTATCAACAAAAAACAGTATTGGAATTTGTGCAATTTCAACATAAAAAGCTGTTGCTAATCGTCTATATTGTGGTGTACCCATGTTCTGTTAGGTACATTTTGTCCTCATCTGTCAATTCAGCATTTTTAAGCATATCGGGTCTGCGCTGTGCTGTTCTGAGCAGAGACTGCTGTCGGCGCCACCTGTCAACATTCTCATGATGTCCTGAAAGAAGCACCTCGGGCACCTCTCTTTCATTCCATACGCTCGGGTGTGTATACTGGGGATATTCGAGAAGCGAGCTGTAATGGCTTTCGTCTGTAAAGCACTCCTCACCCGACAGAACACCGTCCAGCATACGCGAAATACTGTCCGCAAGTATAAGCGCAGGTAACTCGCCGCCCGTAAGAACATAGTCCCCTATTGATATTTCCTCAGGCTGAAGCTCGTCAATTACCCTCTCATCTACACCCTCGTAGTGACCGCAGAGAATAGCTATATTATCAAGCTTTGCAAGCTCCTTTACTTTGCTCTGGGTTAGCGTTTTACCTTGCGGAGTCATATATATTAAATGCGGCTTTTCTGCGCACTTTTCACAAATAGCATTGAAACAGCTGAATATCGGCTGAGCCTGGAGTATCATACCCATTCCGCCGCCGTAGGGCTTATCGTCAACCCTTCTGTGCTTATCCTCGGTATAATCGCGGATATCAACTGTATTAATTTCAACCTTACCCGCAGCGCGCGCTCTTCCGATTATGCTTTCACCGAGAACACTGTTACACATATCGGGAAAAAGTGTCATTATGTCAATTCTCATCAAAAAGCCCCTTTATCACGTTTATTCTTATAACGCCGCTTTCAGTAAGGATTTCCTCAATAATATCGGGCGTTGCGGGAATAAGAGTATGTTTTTTATCCTTTTTAACGTCGTAAATATCGCACGAGCCGAAGTTCATAACATCACAGACCTCGCCGTATACTTCGCCGCTTTTTGCGTCAATAACACTACAGCCGATAAGGTCGGCAAGATAATAAGCGCCGTCCTCAATTTCGGCATCGTCCCGGTTACAGTAGAGCACCTTGCCCTTTAGCTGTTCCGCCTGCTCAATTGTAGTTATCTCTGAAAACTTAAGTATAGCGATATGCTTCTGAGGGCGTGCTGAAACAAGGCTCAGAGAGCTGTTTCCGTTTTTGTCAAGGTAGACCTTGTCAAGCTGTTTTAAGTATTCAACGCCGTCGCACCAATACTCAAATTTAACCTCGCCCTTTAAGCCGTGCGTATTATTAATTTTTCCGATTTCAAGATATTGATTCATAATTCTTTCCATACAAAACAACCCCCACAAAAATGGGGGTTAATTATTAGTCTATTTCAACTGATATTTTTGCATCTCTGCGATTTGCAGCGGCGCGCATAACAACTCTTATAGCCTTAGCAATTCTTCCCTGCTTGCCTATAACTCTGCCCATATCGCCCTCTGCTACGTGGAGATGATAAACCGTTACGCCTTCTTCGTTAGGTTCGTCAACATCAACTGAAACCTTATCGGGATTGTCTACTAATCCCTTTGTTATAGATATTAACAATTCTTCCAAAGAAAACACCTCCTGATTTTTCTTATTTTAATACTTATAAATAAGAATTAAAGGATGCCTTCTTTTTTAAGGATAGCCTTAACAGTGTCAGTAGGCTGAGCACCGTTTGAAATCCACTTCTTAGCCTTTTCAGAGTCAATTTTAACTTCTGCGGGGTCCTTCATAGGATTATAGGTTCCGATTTCCTCAATGAAACGTCCGTCACGGGGATATCTTGAATCTGCTACTACTACACGGTAGAAGGGAGCCTTTTTTGCGCCCATTCTGCGAAGTCTGATTTTTACTGCCATTTTAGTTACCTCCAAGTAAAAAATATATTAAATGATTTATTTTACGCATATCAAAACGATTATACGCTATTAACAAAATTATAATCCAAACGGATTAGAGCCTTTAATGTTGCCCATCATTTTTTCAGCCATCTCGGGATTTTGAGCCATCATTCTGCGCATTTTTTTGCTCATCTTCGGGCCCTTGTTTCCGCCGATTTGCTTCATCATCTTCTGCATCTGCTTAAACTGTGCAAGAAGCTTGTTTACATCCTCAACCTTCATACCGCAGCCTGCGGCAATTCTTCTTTTTCTTGAGGGATTGATAATTTCGGGCTTTGCTCTTTCCTCTTTTGTCATTGAGTAGATAATAGCCCTGAAACGGTCAAACGCCTTTTCATCTATATCCTCGTCCTTAATCTGTTTGCCGATTCCGGGAATGAGCTTGATTGTGTCTTTAATCGAACCCATTCTTTCTATCTGTTCAAACTGGTCAAGTAAATCGTTGAGGTCAAATTTATTTTTAGCGAGCTTTGCTTCAAGCTCAGCCGCCTTCTTCTCATCAAGAGCAAGCTCTGCCTTTTCGATGAACGAAAGAACGTCGCCCATTCCGAGAATACGGGACGCCATTCTGCTCGGGTGGAAGGTCTCAAGATTGTCAAGCTTTTCGCCCGTACCAACAAACTTAATCGGCTTGCCTGTTACAGCTCTTACGGAAAGTGCTGCACCGCCTCGCGTGTCGCCGTCAAGCTTTGTAAGAATAACGCCGTCAATACCAAGTGTTTCGTTAAAGCTCTTTGCTACGTTTACGGCATCCTGACCTGTCATAGCGTCAATTACAAGCAGGATTTCGTGCGGATGAACGGTAGACCTGATGTTTGTAAGCTCTGTCATAAGCGCTTCGTCTACGTGAAGACGTCCCGCTGTGTCAAGAAACACGTAATCGTTTCCGTGGTCCTTTGCAAACTTAACTGCTTCCTGCGCAATTATTACCGGGTCTTCTGTTCCCATTTCAAAAACGGGAACGCCGACCTGCTCGCCGACTACCTGAAGCTGTTTTATAGCCGCAGGTCTGTATACATCACAGGCAACGAGGAGCGGTCTGTGCCCCTCCTTTTTAAGCTTTAAAGCAAGCTTTGCGGAATGGGTTGTTTTACCGCTTCCCTGAAGACCGCACATCATAACTACTGTTGGCGGGTGGTTTGCAATAGCAAGCCTTGCCTCATTTCCGCCCATAAGCTCTGTGAGTTCTTCATTAACTATTTTAATAACCATCTGACCCGGTGTAAGACTTTCCATAACGTCCGCACCGATAGCCCTTTCGGTTACCTTTTTTGTAAATTCCTTTGAGACCTTGTAGTTTACATCGGCTTCAAGAAGTGCGAGCCTTACCTCGCGCATTGCCTCTTTAACGTCGGCCTCAGTAAGCTTTCCCTTGGCACGAAGCTTTTTAAATGAATTTTCAAGACGTTCGCTGAGTCCTTCAAATGCCAAGCTTATCACTCCTTTTTATTGGCCTTATTCCTCGCTTAGATATTCTGCAAGCGATTTTATTCTTGCAACATTGTCGTTTATCTCACGCGACAGACTGTGTTCAAGATTATAATTGAAAATTGTTTCGGCGCATTCTGAGATTTCTTTAAGCCCGTCTCTCAAAACAGAAAAACGCTGAGAGAGATGAAGCTTGCTTTCCATATCAAAAAGCTGAACCTCTGCCCTTTTGATTGAATCTCTTACGCCCTGACGGGTAATACCTTCGTTTTCGGCAATCTCTGAAAGCGAAAGGTCTTCATTATAGTATAAGTCAAGGAAATTGCGCTGCTTTTCTGTAAGCATTTCGCCGTAAAAATCAAGCAGTACAGAAATTTCAAGATTTTTCGCCATAACTAAACCTCCCGTCAAAAGTAATTAACCGCTGTAAAGTGTTATATCTTTACAGCGGTGATTATTATACTATATCAAATTCAGTATGTCAAGGATAAAAACAATAATTTTTATTACAATTTTCTGACAATTTTTCACGCCACAAACTGTAGTGTATTTACTACTCTCACACCACAATTACAGCGTGCTGATTATCAGCTTATCCGCTGACAAAGTTTGTTTTCTTTCTCGCTCCTTTAAGGGTCATGCCCCCGAGTATTTCCTCGTTATAAAGCTTACTGCCCTTTTCAAGCTCTTTATTGGCTTTGTCAACGCCGTACTCCTCAAATATAGTCTTTTTGCCTGAGAAGAGATTCGTTCCGATTCCGAGTCTTTCGCCGTCAATTCTTCCGCCGATAGAGCTTACAATTGTCGGGAACATATCCCAGTTAGACCACATACGGTTTCTTGTAACCTTTTCATCTACGTTTGCAACGGACGGGTCGGGGTTAAGAATGAGGTTAAACTGCTTTCTCTGATATTTATCATCAAACTTGTAATACTCAAAGAAATCTGTTTCCATACTGTTGTGGTCGCCGATAAGAACAATGGTTGTATTCTCGTAAAACGGCTGTTTCATTACCCATTTTATAAATTCACAAACATCCCTGTCGCTGTTCCATACAGCGTTAGCATACGGACTCTTAAACGGCTTTTTCTTACCAGGGGTAACGTAACCGCCCGGTCTGTGGGTATCGGCATTTTCCATTGTGAAGTTAAACGGCTTACCCGTTTTATACATTCTTGTAATTTCTTCCTTTGCAAACTCGTAGAGCTTATCGTCCTCAAAGCCCCACCATACCTTGTAATCCTTCGGAAGCATTTTGTTGGCAATAGCATAGTCATAGTCCATAATCTTCCAGTTGCCGTGAGTCTTAAAATAAAACTCAAGTCCTCCGAAGCGAGCGCTCGCGCCGAACATTACAGTCTGTTCGTAGCCCTCTCTTTCAAGAAGTTCACCGAGTGTATACGCGCCGGGAAGGAAATTACCCTCGTTTCCGTATACGTTAGCCATACCGGGAGCCTTCATAGGAAGCCCCGACGTCTGGTTAACCATTGAAGCGATTGACCACTGAGTGCCTGTTCCCGCCTGCGGACCGCCGAATTTTTCATCTGTGTCTGAAAATACAATTCCGTTATCTGCAAGCCGTGTGAGATTCGGCATAAGATTCTTTTTCATATACCCGCCAAGCTCTTTTGAAAGGAAGCTTACCTCAACAGATTCAAGATAGATGTGTATAAGATTCCTTTTTTTCTGCGGGAATTCCACCTTTGTTGTTTCAGGGTCGGCATAGTTTTTATCTATAATATCAGATTTTGCAACATATGCGTTATATACAGTGTCAAGGCTGAATTTATCAACGCCGTATGCAACGCCTGAAATAATGCACGCCATTGCGAGAACAAAACAAATAATTCTTTTTGCAAGGTCATTAAAAATAACGTGAGCCTTATCTTTTATGATAAGCTCAATATTAAATTTTGAAAAGATAATTACAGCGAAGATAACCGTAGCGAGAAGAGTGCTGAATACGGGGCCTTCAAAGCCGTCAGTGTAAACGCTTGCCTCTGTTCCCTCTGTAGGAGAGGTGAGGTTAATTATAAGCTGGTCGCCCGTAACCTCGCCGAATGCGCCGAGTCCCCATACTGTTCCGAAGTATGCTGCACAGCCGAGAAAGAATAAAACAACAGAAATAATTCTAATAGCCGTTGCCGTTTTATTTCTTTTAGGCGGCTCGCTCTGTGTAAACGAAAGCCTGCTGTTTACAAATGCATAAAACACCTCAAGCAGTATTGCTACTGCAAATGATACAATAAAGAAATGAACATAATTCTTCGTCTTGTATCCTGCCGTTACAAGAAAGTGGTCATAATGCATAACATACCTTTGTACGGCAAGTGAAATAAATGTTACGGAAAAAACATTTCTGAAAAATACTCTTACATATTCCTTAACCGTTTTTTCTTTAATGAATAAAAAATAATCAAGGATTGTTGCGATAACCGAACAAACCAATGCTATAGTAATAAACAATTTCCTTTCCCCCAGATAAATCCATAATTTATTACAATATAAGTATATCGCTTTTTGTCTATTTTAGTATATATATGTCGCAATTGTCAAGAATAACTAAGAACAAACAAAAACATAGCCGCATTTAAGCTGTATAAATGCGGCTTGATTTTACGGCGATGCTTTTTGTTTGTGCTTTTTACCCGTACCGAAATTAGTTCTTCGGCGAGCACCTTCAAAGCCCTTTCCTTCAAGGATTTTCTCATTATAAAGCTTACTTTTCTTTTCAAGCTCCTTGTTTGTCGGAACAACCTTGTTTTCCTCAAAAATAGTCTTCTGACCTGAGAAAAGGTTAGTGCCGATACCGAGCTTTTCTCCTTCAATTTTTCCGCCTATAGAGCTTACAATTGTCGGGTACATATCCCAGTTGGCCCAAAGTCTGTTTCTCGTTTTGCTTTCGTCAACGTTTGCAACAGACGGGTCGGGGTTAAGAATAAGATTAAACTGCTTTCTTTCGTAATCCTTAAATTTGTAAAACTGGAAGAATTCAGTTTCCATACTGATATGGTCGCCGATAAGAACAATGGTTGTATTTTCGTAAAACGGCTGCTCCATAATCCATTTTACAAAGCTGTAAACATCTCTGTCGCTGTTCCAGATTGCGTTTGCATAATGATTTTTAAACGGTGTTTCCTTGCCGGGAGTTATGTAGCCGCCCGGTCTGTGGGTATCAGCGTTTTCCATAGTAAAGTTAAACGGCTTACCCGTTTTGTACATTCTTGTAATTTCTTCCTTGGCAAATTCGTATAGCTTATCATCCTCAAAGCCCCACCATACCTTATAGCCTTTTGGAATCATATTGTGCTCAAGCGCATAATCGTAGTCCATCATTTTCCAGTTACCGTGGGTCTGGTAGTAGTAACCGAGTCCGCCGAAGCGTGCGCTCGCGCCAATCATAACAGTCTGCTCGTACCCTTCCTTTTCAAGCATTTCGCCGAGTGTATACGCACCCGGGAGGAAGTTGCCCTCTGCACCGTAGCCGTTGTGCATTCCGGGAGCCTTCATAGGAAGCCCCGACGTCTGGTTAACCATTGAAGCGATTGACCATTGAGTGCCCGTGCCGTATTTCGGTCCGCCGAACTTTTTATCTGTATCAGAGAATACGATACCGTTTTCGGCAAGCTTCGTAAGATTTGGCATAAGATTCTTTTTCATATATCCGCCAAGCTCTTTTGAAAGGAAGCTTACCTCCATAGATTCAAGATAGATATGAATAAGATTTCTCTTTTTCTCAGGGAATGTAACCTTCACAGTTTCGGGGTCTGCATAGTTTTTTTCAATAATATCCGACTTTGCAACATAAGCATTATATACCTTTTCAAGCCTGAATTGCTGAATACCGAAATTAACACCCGAAATAATGCAGGCTACTGCAAGAACGAAGCATACTATCCTTTTTGCAAGCTCGTTGAAGATAACTTTTGTTTTTTCTTTAGTAATGTATTCAATATTTACCCTGGCAAACAGTATTACAGAGAATACGGTTGTTGCAAGCATAGTATTAAATACAGGGCCTTCAAAACCGTCGGTATAAACGCTTGACTCCGTTCCCTCCGTAGGCGAGGTGAGGTTAATTATAAGCTGGTCTCCCGTTACCTTACCGAACGCCTCTCTTCCCCATACAGTACCGAAATAAGCGGCGCAACCGAGGAAAAATAAAATTACAGCGCCGATTTTTAACGCCATAGCGCCTTTTCTTCTTTTTGGCGGTTTACACTCACTAAAAGCAAGGCGTCTGTTAACGAATGCGTAAAAGATTTCAAGTATTAAAGCTATAACAAGTGAAACAAACAGAAAGTGAAGAAAATTCCCCGTCTTATAGCCGTCTGTTACAAGGAAATGCTTATAGTGCATTAAGTATTTCTGAACGCCGAGCGAGATAAAAGTAACGGAAAAAATGTTTCTGAAAAACACTCTTACATATTCCTTAACTGTTTTTTCCTTAATAAATATTAAATAATCCAAAACCGTTGCCGCTACTGCAGCAATAATTGCCATTAAAATAAACACGAATTTGCCTCCAGCAATAATAATCTATCTTGAATTGTATTCTAAATATATGAACAAATCGACTATATAATATTAACTTAATAACAAAAAATGTCGAACTTTGTTAATAAGTCCGACACTAAAAGTATTTTGTTAAATTATTTCAGCTTAGCAACAGTTACTCCCGTATCACCCTCACCAAATGAGCCGAGTCGGAATTCAGCAATATTCGGGTGGTGGCGCAGTTCCTCCTGAACGGCGTTTCTCAACGCTCCCGTTCCCTTTCCGTGAATAATTCTCACTTCGCTAAGTCCGTTTAAAATGCACTTGTCAATAAAGCCGTCAAGGCTCATAAGCGCCTCATCAACCGTTTTTCCTCTCAGGTCAAGCTCAGTTGTAACATCCTTGTCTGCTCTTGACGAGGTACGGTAAACATTTCTTGACTGACGGGGAGTCTTTTTCGGTTTTTTATCAATAAGCATAATATCCGAAAGCTTAACGCGCGTTTTAAGCATTCCTGCGGTAACGAGAATTTTATTATCGCTTATTTCGGTAATTTCGCCCTCGCCTATTCCTCTGATTATTACAGCGTCGCCAACCTTAGGCTCGCGCGGGAGCTTGTAGTCGTAATCCCAGTTTTCAGCAAGCTCCTGAGGATTGATAAGCTCGTCCATCTCTCCAAGCTGATTTTTGATAACACGCCTTGTTTTTCTTGCAATTTCAGAGGCGTTTGAGGTGTTTTGCTCCTCCTTAAGCTTTTCAATTTCAAGCAAAAATTCGCCCGACTGACGTCTCGCCTGCTCAATAAGCTTTTCAGCCTGGTGCTTAGCCTTTTCAAGCTCGTTCTTTTTGAGCTGCTCAATTTTATCTTTTTCACTTTGCGCCTGAGCCTGAATTCTCTTTGCGCTTATTACAGCCTCTTCGGCTTCCTTCTGCTGTGTTTCAAGCTCCTGACGTGTGCTTTCAAGACGTTCAAGCACAGCCTCAAAGTCTCTGTTTTCGCTTCCTACAATGCGTTTTGCATTTTCGATTACATCACTGTCCATACCGAGTCTCTGTGAAATTGCAAACGCGTTTGAGCGCCCCGGTACGCCGATTAAAAGACGGTATGTAGGGCTGAGCGTTTCAACGTCAAATTCACAGCAGCCGTTAGTAACTCCGTCTGTATCCAGCGCATAAGCCTTAAGCTCGGCGTAGTGAGTTGTTGCGGCAATCTTCGCCCCCTTTTCCCTGAGCTTTTCAATTATAGAAACGGCAAGCGCCGCGCCTTCAACGGGGTCAGTACCCGCTCCGAGCTCATCTATGAGGACAAGAGTGCTTTCATCTGCTCTATTGAGAATATCAACTATATTCGTCATATGCGACGAAAACGTTGAAAGGCTCTGGTCAATACTCTGTTCGTCGCCGATGTCAACAAGTACCTTGTCAAACATCGAAATTTTTGACTTATCGGACGCGGGGATAAGAAGTCCGCACATCGTCATAAGAGTAAGCAGACCGATAGTCTTAATTGATACGGTTTTACCGCCCGTATTAGGTCCTGTAATTACGAGCGTGTCAAACTTTTCACCGAGCGAAATATCAACGGGAACAACCTTGTTTTTGTCAATTAGCGGATGACGCGCCTTTTTAAGCTCAATTACCCCGTCGGTATTAACAATAGGCATTGTCGCCTTCATTTTATACGCAAGGTGAGCCTTTGCAAAAATAAGATTCAGCATAACGCCCGCGTCGTAGCTTGCGATTATTGAATTTGCAAACGAGCCTGCCTCTGCTGAAAGTTCAAAGAGAATTCTTGCAATTTCTTCTCTTTCCTGACCTTCAAGCATCTTAATGTCGTTATTTGCTTCAACAACGGAAACGGGCTCAATAAATACAGTTGCGCCGCTTGACGAGGTGTCGTGTACAAGACCGGGCACATCTGCTCTGTGCTCAGCCTTAACGGGTACAACGTATCTTCCATTTCGCTGTGTAACAATAGGCTCCTGCAGGAATTTCTGATAGTGCGCTGAATGGATAATGCTATCCATTTTTTCGCGCACAGACGACGATTTTTTGCGAATTTTACGTCTTATATCTGCAAGCAGCTCAGACGCTTTGTCGGCAATTTCGTCATCATTTATTATGCAGGAAAAAATTCTGTCTTCAAGGTATTTGTTTACCGTAATAGAATCAAAAAGAAAGTCAAGCGAGGTGTTTACTCCGCTACAGTGTGAGCGCCATTCTGACAGCGTTCTTATTGAACGGAGAGTAAATCCGATTCTGAGAAGTTCCGTTTGATTAAGCGCACCGCCCGCGTCTGCCCTTGCAAGCGGATTATTGACGTTTTTGAGTCCGCCGAAGGACGGAGCGCCAAAACGCGCAAGCAGAGAAAAGGCGTCCTCCGTCTGTCTTAGCAGTGTGCACACCTGGGAAAACTCGGTGCTCGGTTTTATTTCAAGAGCAAGCTGCGCAGCGTCGTCGCAGGTTGTCTCCTCCTTGAGCATTTCGAGTATTTTATCAAGTTCAAGCGTTAAGTAATTCTTGTCCATAATTAAGTAAGTGATTTGTAAAATTCAAGTGTTGTAAGCCTTCCGTCAACCTTTGAAAGTGTATATTTTTCACAGATGTCCGAAAGAGCGTTCATATTTTCGTCGCTGAGTCTGAACGAAAAAATTTTTGAAATATCATCCGTAAGACATATAAAACGAATAGCGGTAATAACGCCGAGCGATACCTCAATTGCATTATTTCTGAAACAGTTTTTACAGTAGATACAGCCCTCTTCAATATCAAAGAACATAGGATTACTCTCATATTCGCCGCAACGGTAGCACGCGAGAATATTAGGCATATATCCGCCAAGCGAGAGCATTCTCATCTCAAACGCCGCTTTTATATGCTTTAGCTCCTTGTTGCTTTTACAAAGAAGATGAAGCGCGTTTAAAACGAGCCTGAGCATTTCGTGAGACGGCTGCTCCTCGCTTCCGAGATACAACACAAGCTGAGCAAAATACTGCGCAAGTGCTAGGCGTTCAATATCGTTTCTCAGTTCGAAAAACACCTCAATCGGCGCGGCGCTGTCTACTACATACGCATCGCTTCCCCTGTAAAGAGTAAACTCACCGTAAGCAAAAAGCGACGTTGCCGAAACGTTGTTGCTCTTAATACTTTTAGCTCTTCTTACAAAAGCCTTGACGAGTCCGAAATCATCGCTTAAGAGAGTGACAAGTCTGTCACTCTCCCCTACTGTCTGTTCTCTTATTATCAGGCCCTTCGTTCTCGTTTTCATCTCTTAAAAGTCCGTTCTGATTTTTATAATTCAGATAATCCTCTATTTTACCCGTTTCAAAAAAGGTATTCCATAAATCGTCCACCAAATCGCCTCCGCAGTTATTTTTCCCTGCTCGGCGCTGTGAATCTAAGGTAATTTAATCCAGTCCGAAATTGTGAATAAGTCCCTCGCGGTTTCGCCAGTCCTCTTTAACCTTAACCCAGGTCTGAAGATTAACCTTAATGCCGAAAAACTTTTCCAAATCCTGACGGGCAAAGGTAGAAATCTTTTTGAGCATTGCGCCCTTTTTACCGATTACCATACCCTTGTGAGTTTCACGCTCACAGTAAATTGTAGCCTCAATGTCAAGAATGTCGGCGTTATCTCTTTCCCTCATTTTTTCAATTGAAACGGCTATGCCGTGAGGTATTTCCTTATCCATAAGGCGAAGAATTTTTTCGCGTATAATCTCTGCGGCAAGCACTCTTTCGGGTTGGTCGGTAAGCGTGTCGTCGGGGAAAAAGTGAGGCGACTCAACAGCAAGCTTGTCCATTTCGTCAATAAGCTCGTCAATACGCTCGCCGGTTGCGGCGCATACGGGTACGATTGCGGCGAAGTCGTAAAGAGAATTAAACATAACAATTCTCTTTAAAAGCTCTTCCTTATCGCTTAACATATCAATTTTATTGATTGCAAGGATAACGGGTACGTCGAGCTTTTTAAACTTTTCAATCAGCTCAGCCTCGCCTTTCTTTAAATCGCCCTTTGCTTCGGTTACAAAAAGACAGCCGTCAATTCCGCCCAGGGAATCGCCGACAGCCTTATACATCTTTTCGCCGAGCTTGTTGTGGGGCTTGTGATAGCCCGGGGTATCAGTGAAAACAAGCTGTGTTTCACCCTCGGTCAGAACGCCCATAATTTTAGTTCTCGTTGTCTGCGGTTTGCTTGAAACAATGGCGATTTTCTGGCCGAGCATTTTATTGAGTATTGAAGATTTGCCGACATTCGGACAGCCGACAATTGCAATAAAAGCAGTTTTAGTCATATTGTACTGAACAAGGCTTTCGTCTTATTCCTCCTCCATATAATATGAGTTATCTCTTTTAAGTCCTATTTTTGTAAGAACGGTTTCCTCTTTCTCGCGCATACGGACCTCTTCAATTCCGCCGTCCTCGTGGTCATAACCGAGAAGATGAAGCATTGAATGTACGGTAAGAAAACCGATTTCGCGCTGAAGCGTGTGGTTATACATTTCAGACTGTTCAACAGCCTTCTCTACTGAAATAACTATATCTCCGAGAAGCTTTGCGCCTGTGTCAAGATTAGTGTCATACTCGCCGTTTTCACCAAGCGGGAAAGAGAGCACGTCCGTCTCTCGGTCTACATTTCTGTATTCACGGTTGAGAGCGTGAATAGTTTCATTGTCAACAAATCTTACCGAAACCTCGGCGTTATCCGTAAAGCCCTCCTCTTCAAGCACAGCGTGACAGCAGCGGCGAATAAGGAGTCTTATTCCCGACGGGATTTTAACTTCCTTCTGGTCGTTGGAGATAATAACTTTTACCTGGTTCATTTCTTATTTTTCTCCTCATCATATTTCTCGTACGCGTTAATAATGTCCTGAACGAGTCTGTGACGTACAACGTCCTTTTGATTAAAGCGTACAATTTCAATATCCTCAACATTTCTGAGAATACGCATTACAGTTTTAAGTCCCGATTTTTTACCGTCGGGCAAATCTATCTGGGTTATGTCGCCCGTTACTACCATTTTTGAGCGGAAACCGAGACGTGTTAAAAACATCTTCATTTGTTCGGGCGTAGTGTTTTGAGCCTCGTCAAGAATAATGAAGCTGTCGTCAAGAGTACGGCCTCGCATATACGCAAGCGGCGCAACCTCAATTGCCCCCCGCTCCTGATAGCGAGTAAAGTTTTCCGCGCCGAGCATATCAAAAAGCGCGTCGTAAAGCGGTCTTAAATACGGGTCAACCTTGCTTTGTAAATCACCCGGAAGAAATCCGAGCTTTTCGCCTGCCTCAACAGCGGGACGGGTAAGTATAATTCTGTTAACCTCTTTTGCTCTGAACGCCGTTACAGCCATAGCCACGGCAAGATAAGTTTTTCCCGTACCTGCAGGGCCAACGCCGAACGTTATAGTGTGCTTCTTTATAGCCTCGGTGTAATTTCTCTGACCGAGCGTTTTTGGCTTAACGGGACGCCCCTTCGATGTGATACAAATAGAATCGGTTGTCATAGAAGAAAGCTTATCCTCGTTGCCCTCGTTTACAAGCGACATAACGTAGCGGATATTCTGTTCGGTAAGCGCCTCGCCCTTTCCGACAAAAACGAGCATAGAATTAACTGCTCTTACAGCCTTTGAAACATTTTCCGCGTCGCCCATAACCTTAAGGTCTGAGCCCCTTGAAACGATTGAAACAGAAAATTCACGTTCAACCATTCTTATATTTTCATCAAAGGAACCGAACAGCGAAATCGCCTGCTCAACTCCCTCAAGCGTTACAATTTGTTCTACCATAAATTCCTTTAGCTTTCGCTTTGATTTTTAATTTCAGCCTTTATTTCGTCTATTCTTCTGTCCTCAACGCTGAGCACAGTAAAAACTATATTATTATATTCAACCTGAGCGTTCTTATCCTCCTCGCCGGGAAGATAACCGAGCCTGCTGATTACAAAGCCTGCAAGCGTATCGTAATCGCCCTCGGGAAACTGAGTTTCAAGGATTTCCTCAACGTCCTCTATATCGGTTATTCCCTCAAAAACATAGGTATTATCGTCAATCTTTCTAACGCTCGGCTCTTCCTCGTCGTACTCGTCGGCAATATCTCCGACAAGCTCCTCAAGTATATCCTCAAGTGTTACAAGGCCTGCAGTTCCGCCGTATTCGTCAACAACAATAGCAAGCTGAATTCTCGTTTCGGTCATCTTTTCAAAAAGACGTCCGCAGGGTATTGACTCGGGAACATAGAGCGGCTCGCGGATAAAGTCCTTAATGTTCTCGTTTTTGCCGATTTCACGCCCAACGAATTTAAGTAAATCCTTAACATAGATAATGCCGAGAATATCGTCCAAATCCTCATGAAATACGGGTATTCTTGAAACGCCCTCTTCAATTGCAGCTTCAGCGACCTGCTGGATTGTTGCGTCGTCGTCAACTGCTACAATATCTGTTCTGTGGGTCATAATATCCCCTGCGTTTGTATCGTCAAACTCAAAGATATTATTAATCATTTCCCGCTGTGAGAGCTTTATTTCGCCCTCGTCATCCTCAACAAGAAGCTGTTTAATTTCATCCTCAGTTGAGCTCTCTCGTCTAAATAGTCTTCTCAGACCGCCACTTGCCATATCGGCAGTTCACTCCTTATATATAATATTTCAATTTAATATTATATATTATTATGTTCAATTTGTAAAGAGTAAGAAAATATGTTATTATATATTCGGTGATTATATGCTTGAGCTTATTAAAGAGGACAATGTCTGGAACGTTCTCAAAAACAGTAACAAGCCCGTTTTTCTTTACGGTATGGGGCTCGGCGCTGAAAAAATTATGACTGTGCTTTCTGAGTACGGCGTTAAAATTGACGGTGTTTTTGCGTCAGACGAATTCGTAAGAGGCCATTCGTTCAAGGGCTACAGAGTTATGAAGTACAGCGAGGTGTGTGCTGAGCACGGCGACTTTAACGTTGTTCTCTGTTTTGCAAGCAGACTTGACGGGGTAATTGACAGAATTAAAGAAATCAACAGCGAGCACACAGTCTTTGCGCCCGATGTTCCCGTTGCGGGCGGCGGACTTTTCAGCAGAGAATTCATTGCCGAAAACGAGGATAAGTTTGACCGTGTTTATAACAGCCTTGCAGACGAAGAGAGCCGCCGAGTTTATCTTGACATTCTCAATTTCAAGGTAAGCGGTAAGATTGAATATCTGCTGAATTCTTTTTGTATTAAAAGCGAGGTTTACAGAGATATTCTCAA
>CAMNAP010000011.1 GCA_946531445.1 uncultured Clostridia bacterium | reverse complement strand
CGTGCCGGGCGCCTTGGCATTGGCCTCATCTGCCTCGCTTAATGAATAATCGTTCTGCGCGACAAAGGGTTGGTCTTCACGCACTGTGAGCGTCAGCACAGCCTCGCGATTAGTATCGTTAATCGGTTCCAGTTTGATTTTCATATCCGTATTACCTCCACAAATCCCGATTTGTCCGTTTCATTATACCACAGTATTCAGTAAAGAGCAAATATGTGTCACAGAGTACAGCGAGCATAGGTTTTGTAATGACAAATCCGGAAAAGAAAAAGCCTCCATTGTGTAAAGGGAGGTGCTGAGCGCAAGCGAAGCGGAGGGATTGTCACAACCCCTCAGTCGCATAAATGCGACAGCTCCCCTTGCACAGGGGAGCCTTATTTTTGAAAACTTCTTTATGAAAGGAGCCCCAAGGGTGTCTTTTTTGTTATTCTGCTTCTGTTGAAACGCACTCGTCAAGATTTCTGATAATCTCTTCTTTCGGCATTTTGCGTCCGATGAAAACGAGCTTGTTTACTCTGTCGCCGTAAAGCGGGTGCCAGCTTTCAGCGATATCGGGATTGAGGTCAAGCACCTGCTTTCTCTCTTTTTCGGGGAAAGCTGCAATCCACGGACCGTCGTCCATTGCTGTCTTTTGTTTACCGCTCTGTTCAAAAACATAAGCTGTATCAGGGTCCTCGGCTATCCAGAAAAGACCTTTTGCACGGATAACCTCTTTGGGCCATTTTGCCATTACAAAGTTTTCAAACTTCTCCTTGATGAACGGCTTTACATTCTGATATACAAAGGTTGAAATACCGTACTCCTCAGCCTCGCCCTCATCGTGGTGATGGTGATGGTGATGATGACCGTGGTGATGCTCATGTTCATCTTCATCGTGGTCGTGATGGTGCTCGTGCTCATCGTTGTCGTGGTCGTGGTGGTGATGCTCTTCGTGATGCTCTTTTTCAAGCGTTTCGCTGTTTTCACCCTCAAGCTCCATAGCCTGAACCCAGCCTGCGCTGTTAACTATTTTTTCATAGTCAAATCTGCCCGTTGAAAGCACCTCGGCAACATCCACCTTGCCGTAGTTTGTTTCAATAATCTTAGCCTTGGGCTGAAGCGCCTTAATAACGTCAAGAACGTCCTGCTTTTCTTTTTCGGTTACGTCGTCAACCTTGTTGAGAATAATTGTTGTACAGTATTCAATCTGCTGAATAAGAAGATTTTCAATATCCTCCTCGTCAAGTCCCTCATTAAGAAGATATGAACCTGAGCCGAATTCGTCAGCCATACGCTTTGCGTCAACAACAGTTGTAACGTTGTCAAGATAAACAACTGCGGGAGCCTTGAAGTTTTTATCCGTTCCGTCAAGCATACAGATTGAGCCTGCAATCGGTCCCGGCTCGCAGATACCCGAAGCCTCAATGAGAATATAGTCAAACTTGCCCGATTTTGCAAGGTCAATAATCTGATTCATAAGGTCAACCTTAAGAGTACAGCAAATACAGCCGTTTGAAAGCGGTACAAGGTTTTCATCCTTCTGAGTTACGTTTCCGCCCTTTGCAATAAGCGACGCGTCAATATTAACCTCGCCTATATCGTTTACAATAACAGCTACTCTGTAGCCCTCCTGGTTAGCGAGAACGTGGTTTAATACAGTCGTTTTTCCCGCGCCGAGATAGCCTGTAATGAGCGATACGGGAATTCGTTTGTCTTTTCTTTTAAAATTCATATTATCACCTCTGATTTTCTGTCAATAAGTAAGGTATCACAACAAATAAAAAGTGTCAAGGGTTATTTTTAATAAAAAAAGGAGTGTGTTTCCACACTCCCTCACTTAAACGTTATTCACAGATAAGAACGCCGTAGCCCTTCTTTCTCTTATAAATAATTTTTGTTTCGCCGTTAATTCCAAGATAGACAAAGAAGGAATGACCGAGCATTTCCATTTGTACCGCAGCCTCGTCGTCGGTCATCATATTGGGCGAAATAGACTTTGTTCTTCTGATATCAACAGAAGCGTAGTACGCCTCGTCAAAATTATCCATTGAAACATCTTCGCTGAAATCGTCCATTGCGTCAGCAAGCTCATCTATTGAGCCTTTGCGCTTTTTGTCAACAAAATATGTTTTCAGCTTTCTGATTTTTCTCTTAAGGTCGTCTACAGCCGCGTCTATTGCAGGCTCAATTTTTGCTTCGCTTGCCTCACCTCTTATAAACGAGCCAAAATGCTTAACGGTAATATCACACTTGTAACCTTCCTTAAGCTTTTTCAGCGTAACATCAAACGACGCATTCTCCGGGAGCATTTTTTCAATTCTTTTAAGCTCCTTTTCAATTCCGTCCTTTGCGCCCTGCTTTAAGTCAAAGCCTCTTGCAGTAATGTTAATCATAGTATTACCTCCTTCAGGTAAAGTAGGATAGTTACTATCCTCTGATTTTATTATAGCCGTAATATGTGAACAATTAAAGTATTGTATTTAAACTTTTTGTGTGATATAATTAAAGTGCTGACGGTCAGAGAAATTAACGTCAGTTTTTTTGTTTTTATCTATTAATAATTAATCTGTTGAATTAATCTGTTGTATAGCTTATAATAGCAGTAAAGGAACACTCACCTACTGAATAAGGAGAAGGATTTGGAAAAAATAAGAGTAAAACAGATGCGCTTTATTGATTCCGCGGGAAGAGAGAGAATTCTCAACGGAATGAATATTGACGACAAGCTGCTTGACCAAAAGGAGTTTCGCTATAAACTCGACGAGGACTTTTTCAAAAAATACAAAGAAAAAGGCTTTGACATAATCCGCCTTGCCGTAACGTGGCAGAACCTTGAGCCTGAAATGGGAAAATATAACGAAAGCTATCTTAAATCGCTTGACGGTATATTTGCCCTTGCCGAAGAATACGGCGTATATATTCTTCTTGATATGCACCAGGATATTTACTCTGCAAACGGCGGAAAATGCGTTGGCGACGGCGCTCCCGAATGGGCGGCGATTACTGACGGAGCAAAGCCGAGAATGCCGATATTTGTCTGGGCAGACGGCTACTTTTTCGGCAGATGGGTACACAACGCCTTCGACCATTTCTGGAATAATGATTTTTACAGAGGCGTCGGGCTTCAGGACAGATACTGCGAGCTTTGGAAAATGCTTGCAAGGCGCTACGGTGAAAGCCCTGCCCTTTTCGGCTTTGACCTTATGAACGAGCCCTTCCCGGGCTCAATGAGTAAAAGGATGTTTGCGCGCCTTATAGGCGGCGTTGCAAAGACCGTTGCAACTCACGAAAAGATAGACAGAAAGAAAATGCTAAGAGCGGCAGTCAATAGGGATACAAGACTTCTGCTTGACTGTATAGGCGGCGACGTAATACGCGACGCTGTAAAGGGTGTTGACGGCCTTTCGGCAGAGTTTGACAAAAAGAAGTATTCGCCGTTTTTAAACAAGACGACTGCTGCTATACGAGAGATTACTAAAAACGGTATAATTATGATTGAGCAGAGCTATCTCTGTAACAGCGGAATTAAGCAATCCGTACCGCCGATTACGGTTAACGGAAAGCGCGAAGAACTTCAGTGCTTCGGTCCGCATTCATACGATTTTTCAGTTGATACTCCGCTTTATCAGTACGCAAATTCCTCAAGAGTTAAAGCGTTCTTTGACGAGATGAGAAACACACAGTTAAGGCTTGAGGTTCCCGTAATTGTAGGCGAATGGGGCGGCTGCAGCGATAACACAGACACCTCGTGGTTCCCGCACGCCTATGAGCTTCTTGACTATTTTGACGAAAAGCACTGGGGACAGATGTACTGGGATTATCACGGCGACGACCTTGACTCGCCGCTTATGGAAATGCTCTGCAGAACGCACCCTGTTGCTGTTGCGGGAGAGATAAAAAGCTACTCCTACAACAGAGCTACAGACGTTTTCACGCTCAGCTACACCTCTGACAATGAGGGCGAAAGCATAATTTATGTTCATAAGCCGTTTACTGCTGACGGTGTTGATTTCAAGGTTATTGAGCAGTACACCTCAGGCGCAAGCCTAATCGCTGTAAAAACAGGCGCAGGAGAAAACACAATTAAATTAAGCATAAGGAGTTAATTATGGCAAAATTATTCGGCGGAACAATGAAAAATCTTCCCTGGCAGGACAAGCCCGAGGGATACGCTTACCCCGTATGGAGATATACAAATAATCCGATTATTACAAGAGATAATCTCTTTTTTGCAAACAGTATTTTTAATTCCGCAGTCGTTCCCTTCGGCGACGGCTTTGCGGGCGTTTTCCGCGTTGATGACAGAACGAGGGACCAGAATATTGTTACAGGCTACAGCAAGGACGCAATAAACTGGGAGCTTGACGAAAAGATAATTTTCAAGGGCTATGATCCAAGAATCTGTGAGATTGACGGAAAATATTATCTTTCCTGGGTTAACCTTACTCCGCAGGGTACAACAATCGGCGTAGCCGTTACCAGTGATTTCAAAAGCTGGGAACAGCTTGAGGACGCAACCTACCCCGTAGCGAGAAACGGAGTACTTTTTCCGAGGAAAATTAACGGCGAATATATGATGCTTGTTCGCCCGTGTGACAGAGGACACACCCCCTACGGCGATATATTCATTCAGCGAAGCCGCGACCTTGAATACTGGGGCAAATACAGATTTGTTATGGGACCCGTTAAAAACTGGGAAATGACAAAAATCGGCGCAGGTCCGACTCCCATTGAAACCGACGAGGGCTGGCTTCTGTTCTACCACGGCGTTATAACAAGCTGTAACGGCTTTACATACAGTATGGGCGCCGCTATTCTTGACAGAGACGAGCCGTGGAAGGTGCTTCACAGAGCTGACAGCTTTCTTCTTGCTCCTCACGAAATATACGAAACCGTCGGAGATGTTCCGAACGTTGTATTCCCCTGCGCCGCTCTTGCTGACGCTGATACGGGCAGAATAGCTATTTATTACGGAGCAGCCGACACGTCGGTTGCACTCGCGTTTACAACAGTTGACGAAACGATAGATTATATACACAAGCATGATATGATTAAATAATTAAAAAGCTGACTTCTCAGAAGTCAGCTTTTATTCTTTTCGTTTTCCTTTTTGTATTTTTCCGCCTGAAGATTAAACATATAAGCATACGTTCCGTTCATCTTCATAAGCTCAGAATGAGAACCGCTTTCAATTATTTCGCCCTTTTCCATAACATAGATTTTATCGGCGTTTACAGTTGTTGAAAGCCTGTGAGAAATAAAGACAACCGTTTTATCCTCAGCCGCCTCAATCATTGCCTGATTGAGATTATATTCAGCTATCGGGTCAAGGTTTGCCGAAGGCTCGTCAAGAATAACATACGGACAGTTTTTGTAAAACGCCCTTGCAATTGCAACCTTCTGACCTTCACCGCCCGACATCATAATTCCGTTGTCGTCAAATTCACGAAGCAGCGGAGTATCAAGCCCGCTTTTTACCTTTTTTGAAAAGCCGCTGTGAGAAAGCGCAGTTTCAGCACGCTCTCTGTCGGTTTCAGTATCAAGCGATACGTTTTCGCCGAGAGTTGCGGCAAATATCTGAAAGTCCTGAAATACTGCAGCAAAGCGGTTTCTGTGCGATTTTACTGTAACATCTCGTATATCCTCACCGTCAATATCAATTTCACCCTCGCTTACGTCGTAAAGTCTTAAAAGAAGATTTGTAAGCGTGGTTTTTCCCGCTCCGTTATAGCCTACAAGGGCTATCTTTTCATACGGGTGAATTGTCATATTGATATTTTTAAGAGTCGGTTCATCGTTACCGGGATATGTAAAGCCGACGTTTTTAAGCGTAATTTCTTTTGGCTCTGTTAGCGGCGCTTCCTTTTCGCCGTCAAGTATTTCTATATCGCGCTTTAAGAATTCACGGTATTTCTCAATAAGCTTTGCGCTTTCCGAAAATGCTCTTACAACGCCGACTGTCAGAAACGAGAACGAGGTTGCAATTGAAAACGCGCCGTTAAACGTTGCTACAAAGTCGCCCGGAAGAAGCGTTTTGGTTTTAAGCACGCAATAGCCGAGATACAGCGGAAGAATAAACATAAAGCCGAAAATCTGAACGCCGAACTCCTGGAAAAAATAGATAAAATCAATTTTTCTGACATACTTAATCTGATTGTTTATTACATCATCCGCTGCGTCATTGTAACGTTCAATAAGAAGCGGCTGAATGTCATTCATTCTAACCTCTTTTGCGTAGTCCTGAAGATAGAATATACGCGCAAAATAATCGGCTCTTCTGTGGTATTTATTATTCTCTATCTGTCTTTCAGCCTGCAGCTTACCGATTTTTCTGCTAAGCGGTGTAAATACTGCCGCAACGCCGATTACGATTAAAAGACATATAGGGTCTATTGCAAGAATAATTGAGGCGATTGTTATAAGCGAAACAACCTCGCCGATATAACGCTGAATTAAAAACAGTATATGGCTTACGCTCTCACCCGAGCCCTGAATTACAAGAATAAAGTTGTTGTAAAAATCAGGGTCGTCATAAGACGATAAGTCAAGGCTCTTCGCCTTTTCGTACATAGCCTTTGAAAGTCCCGCCGTCATCTTTTCACGTTCAATCCCGAAAAAGAATTCGCGGTAAAGCCAGTTTCCGACCTCGGTCAGAATAAGTATAAGCGCAATTACAATTACCGCAACAACAATCTTTCTTGTGTCGTCGCCATTTGAAATTACGTCTATAACATACTTTACACCGATTACGGAAATGACTCTTGTGGGCAGGCGCATAAGCACACCCCAGAAACATTCGCCGATTACAAGAAGCGGTGAAAACCTAAACATAAGCTTCAGGAAAAACATTACGTTTGAAAAGATTGAATGAGTGGGCTTGTCAGCTCTGTAATCATGCACCATCTGCCACCTCGCTTTTTGCATCTCTGTAGCGCGACGCCTGAAGCGTGAACATCTCTGCGTATTCATTTCCCGCTTCCATAAGCTGAGAATGTGTACCGCTTTCAAGCACTCTGCCGCCGCCGAGAACTATAATCTTGTCGCTTAGTACAGCGGAAGAAAGGCGATGAGAAATATAAATAACTGTCTTATTCTCAGTAGCTTTAATCAGGTTTTCATACATTTTATACTCTGCAATCGGGTCAAGCGCAGACGACGGCTCGTCAAGTATTGCAATATCAAAGTTCTTAGCAAACATTCTTGCAACAGCCGTTTTCTGCGTTTCGCCGCCCGAAAGTCCTGCGCCGTTTTCGTCAAACTCGCGGGTAAGAACGGTATCTGCTCCGTTTTCAAGCGTCTGTATTTTTTCCCAGGCGCCGCTCTGTCTGAGCGCCTTCTCGGCTTTTTTGCGCTCCTCACTGTCGGGAACGTGGCATATTACGTTTTCATATACTGAAAGCGCAAAGGTTTTGTAATCCTGAAAAACAGTTGCAAAACGCCTTCTCAGACTCTGCACGTTGTATTCCTTAATATTTTTACCGTTATATAAAATCTCGCCCTCGGTAACGTCGTAAAAGCGTAGCATAAGCTTTACAAGAGTCGTTTTACCGGCTCCGTTAACGCCGACAAGCGCAACAGTCTCTCCCCTGTTTATTTTAAAGCTTACGTTGTTAATTGAATTCTCTTCAGCCGAGGGGTACCTGAACGACACGTTTCTGAATTCAAGCGACTCAAATTCGCCCGCTTCAGCTTCTCCGCTTTTAATTTTGCTTTCGTAGTCAAAGAAATCGTGAAGATTCTGAAAATACAGCGCCACATTCGTAAGCTCGGCAAGCGAGTCCGCAATTCCCGCCGTGGTCTGACGGACTGAGTTTATTGAAGCAAGAACAACAGAAAAGCCCGAAATGTCAAGCCCCTTGTCCTTTATAAACTGATACGACGCAAACGAGTATGTTCCTACTATCGGAATGAATTCGCCGAAAAGAGAGCCTATCATACTGTAGATGAAAAGCTTGACGCCGTATTTTTTTATTATTCTGATATTATCCTCAACTGCTCTTTCAAAACGCCTTATCACAACTGAGAAGATATTTGAGGTACGCATATCCTTTGAGAAGTCCTTTAAAAAAACCGTACGCTGGGAATATGCCTTTACTCTGTTATTCGTAGTCATTGAAAGGTCGCGCTTATAAAGCAGCTTACTTTTGATTATTTCAACGGCAAATACTATGCCGACGGGAGCGAGGAAAATAAGATAAGCGGGGTCGATTGTTGTAACAATCCCTATAACAAGAACAAGTGAAATGATATTACCGAGAAGCATTGACAAGTCTATGACGAACGACATAAAAATACTGCTTGTGAGGATTTCGGTTGCACGCTGGTACGCGTCATAAAAGGCGGGGTCCTCATAGCATTCAACATCAACCTCGCACGCCTTTTTGAAAATTGCATTGTTAAGCCCTTTATACACTCTTTTCCACCCAATATTCTGGGCGTAATCGCTTGCTATTATTATTATTTCATAAACAAGCCCCACGCCTAAAAAGAGCAGCAGAGCCTTGAAAAAATACTCAAAGGTCATATTGCCCTGAATAATGCTTAAAAGCACCTTTAAAAACAGAACGCCCTGAAAAAACAGCGTAAAAACCTGAGTTGAAACCTGCGCGATAATCGCAGCGGGAAGCAGTGTTTTATCAGCTTTAAAAAGTATCTTCATTGCGTAGATAACGTTTTTGAAAACAGGTACCTTAATGTCCTCGTGTAAAGGGGTCCAGCGCCTCGGCATAATTCACCTCCCAAAGCTTAATTAAAAATAATTTTAACATAAAAAATTTTATTTGTAAATACGTCAAAGTAATAACGGCAAGCTGATTTTTTCAGCCTGCCGTTTAAATTAAAGTTCATTAATCTGTCGCACAATGTCTTCCATATTTTCATCAAGCACGCGTGCGACTTCATTTCAATCGAGAGAAGCTATATCTGAATTGATTTCGGGATAATTATTATCTTCTGACTTGCCTGTTCTTGCAGCCTCACGCTTTGCAACAAGCTCTTCAAGCATTCTGTTGTGTTCAGCGTCGGTCATCTTATACTTTCTCATCGGGATCGCAGAAAGGAGCATACCTACTGCAACGGGGACAGAAATAAGGAAGAACATAGCAGCAGCATATTTACCGCCGTCAATCTTAAAGAACTGTTCGCCCTGTGTAAGTCTGTAGTTAATATTGTCAAGGTTTTCGCCCGAGAACTTAACTACTGTGTAAACGATACCCTGTATAAGAGCTGCGATACCGCCGGAAAGCTTTGTAAGGAATGACTGGCCCGAGAAGAATACGCCGTCGGGACGGTAGCCCTTGTTGTACTCCTCGTAGTCAACGCAGTCGGCAATCATAATTGACTGCATTACGTTGATACCACCCATTGAAGCAGAAGCAAGACCGATGCAAACAGCAGTGATAATGATTCCGCCCCAACCTAAGAGGTTGCCCTTGAAAAGAAGGTAAGCAACAAAGATGAGAGCATAAGGTACTGCGCCTGCTAATGTGTAGAAGTTATAAATAGCTTTATTTTCAAATTTCTTAACGAGGTTCGGAGTAATAGCCATAGCCGCAAACTGAGGAATAAATACGGCAAGACCGATTAAACCAATCTTGATAATTCTCTGACCGCCGTCAAGGTTACCGACATTGTTAAATGAGTTATCGGTATAGTAGTAAAGCATAAGCGGCATAGCAAGAATCATAAGAAGCTGAAGCGGGCTTCTGAGAACGCCTGATATAAGAATCTGGCGGAACGGGAGACAGCCCCACATAATCTTGAAGTTATCAATAATGCCTCTCTTGTCCTCAGCGTCGCCGGGAACTCTTTCGCGTGTTACAAGACCTGCAACCTCAAAGAGAATAGTTGAAATAACTGTAATAATTACTACTGTTGCAATCCATGCAGCCTTTTTAGTATCGTTGTTTGCCATCTGCTGTGTATATTCAGCACCCTTTACAACAGTACCCACCATTGCATTGTACTTGCCTTCAAAATTGCCTTTAAGGAAGTCGGGAATGAAGCTTACAACAGTACCGATACCGCCGACACCTGCAGCCATACGCGCAAGGCCGATAATCTTTGCACGGTCATTTTCATCCTCTGTCATAAGAGAAGTAATACCCCAAAGCGGAATATCACAAACTGTGAAAAGCATACCCCAGATTATGTAAGAAGCAGCTGCCCACGCAACTATAAGCGCCTTGCTTGCGCCGTTGTTTGTATAGATTCCGTTAAGGAAGCAAAGAATTGTCATTAAACCGATAATAGCCGGGAAAATAATAAGATACGGACGGCACTTACCCCACTTGGTATGCGTTCTGTCTACTATTGTTCCCATCATCGGGTCGTTGATTGCGTCCCATATTCTCGCAACGAAAATAATTACGCTGACTGCAGCTGCAGGAATATAAAGAACAGTACCTAAGTACACGCTAACGAGACCTGCGGCAACAACCTGATAAATCATATTCTGTCCGAACATACCTACGAGATAGCCGAACAGCTCTTTACCTGTATAGGTGTTTTTATACACTTTTGAGCCCATACATTTTCTCCTTTCAGTTGTGCATATCGCACATTTAGCATTACCATTTTAACAGAAATAATATACAATATCAAGATATTTTATTTATTTTATACAAAAGATGTATATATAATAAAAAACAACCGCTCTGATTAATCAGAGCGGCATTGGTTTGTCTGTTAATACTTATTGTGCACCTCTTCAGCAAAGCAGAGGAAGTCTTTAATTTTAATCTCTGTTCCGTCGTCAAGAATTGCAGTACCCGTCATTCTTCCGAATACCTGGTGCTGGTCTGTAACAATTGCCTTAAGGTCAATTTTTGCGCTTCTGTCTATTATAGGAACAAAGTCCATTTCAAAGCGTCCGTCAGACGAGGTAATTGTCCACGGGTCTGTATAGTTTTCGCTGATGTTAAATCTTACGTCGTCAAACTTATACGCCTTACCGTTATAGAAAATTGTATTTTCACTTGCGGCAGAGGTATTACCGAAGCCGTAGCCGATATTGAAGCCAAACGGAACTCCGTCCACCTGACCTGAGCCTGAGCCCCAGTACCAATAGTTGTCGTAAGTCCACACGCCGCGTCCCCAGTCAAGTCCGCCGAAGTCGGTTTCGGGATTGAGGTTGTATGTAATTCCGTCGTACATAATTCTTCCGCTTGCGCGCATAGGATTAATTTTCTGATTGTAATAGAAAGCTCGGGGGTCCTCGTCCCACGGAGTAGCGATTACCATTGACTCCTCGGGAATATCGTAAAGCTTAATACAGCAGCGTATACCCTTTCCGCCGTCAAAGCCGGGATAGTCCATACGAAGAATTCTGTGGTCGCCGCGATTGAGGAATTCCACAGCCATTTTTCCGTTTCTGAAGGAAACGTCGCCCTCTAAGGTAGAAGAAGGCATATTAAAGCTGCCAAGCGGCATAGGAACAAGAATTGTAGCCGTTTTGTCAACAGCGTTTTCAAGGTTGATGAAAGTAATGCTGTTCATTCCGAGATAGCCGAGGTCCGAAACAGTCATACAAAACGCGAACTTATGCTCGTTTGAAATGATGTAATAATAATCCCACTCTTTGATTCTGTAAGCAGGCTTTTTAATTGCCTTTCTGTCATAAATCTGAAGATATTTTCTGCTCCAGCCCGGCTCAATAAGCTTTCCGTCACCGTTAAGCAGTCTGTGTTCTACTGTTACTTCGTGGTTTCTCAACTCAATCATCCTTTCACAAAAATAATAGAAGCGTTCCTGACGCTTCTATTATCGCACAATAATCAAAAAATTTCAATAAAAATAATCAATCTTTTGTTGTCATTAATCTGTAAGCAAGCTCACACGCCTTTGTCATCTCGTCAACAGTTGTAAATTCGTTTGTTGCGTGGCAGTTATTCATTGCGGTTGCAACAACTATTCCCTCTACTCCGTGCTCACAGAAAACATTGTTATCCGAGCCGCCAAAGGTAGGATAAGTCTTGCCGCTGAGCCCCATTTCGCTGCAGCATTTCTTAAAACGCTTTACAACGGAGGTTGAGTCCTCAGTATTAAATGCGCTGATTACCTTCTCAGACTCAAACTTAACCTCTGCACCGATTTTTTTTGCTGAGGAATTACAGATTTTCTTTACCTCATCAAGTCTTGCAAAAGCTTTATTCTCATCAAAGCCTCTGATTTCACCAACGATTTTACAGTACGGCGGAACAATATTTGTAGCTTTTCCGCCCTCAATAATACCTACGTTTGCGGTAACGCCCTCTTCAACGTTTCCGCAAGGAATAAGCGTAACTGCCTCAGCCGCCGCCTTTATTGCGTGAACGCCGTGTGCGGCATCAAAGCCTGCGTGAGCTGCCTTGCCGATAAATTCAGCCGTATAGCTTAAAATTGTCGGCGCAGACGAAGCGGCAGTTCCTACCTCGCCGTCCATATCAAAAACATAAGCCTCTTTAGATTTAAGCCTCTCAAAATCAAAATAAGTTATGCCGCCGCAATGGCTCTCTTCGCTGATTGAAAATTCAAGCTCAAGCGGTCTGTGGGCAATATTGTTCTCTTTAATTGTTCTGAGCGCTTCAAGAATTGCCGAAACGCCCGCAAGGTCGTCCGAGCCGAGAACTGTTGTTCCGTCAGAGGTTATAGTGCCGTCTTCGTGAACAATTGCCTTTTTGCCCTTTGCAGGCTCAACCGTATCCATATGAGCAGAAAAAAGAATCGGCTCTGCTTCAATTTCGCCGTCAACGTATGCGTAAAGATTTCCCGTTGTGCCTCCTATTTTATCACCCGCATTGTCCTCCTCGGCTGTAATTCCGAGCTCACCAAGATAGCTTTTGATGTAATTACATACGAGTCTTTCGTCAAGCGACGGGCTGTCAAGCGCTACAAGAGATGTAAATGTATTAATGAGTCTTTTGCTGTTTATCATTTTATTTGCTCCTAAATAACATAGTCATAAGAATAGTTTTCTCTCTTCTGGTCAAGAACATCCTGAAGAGTGATTGAGTCAAGGTATTCGTTAATAACCTTGCTGAGCCCTCTCCATATAGGCAGAGTAGCGCATATATCGGCACGCTCACACTCAAGGCTGTCCCCCTCAAGACAGCTTACGGGCGCAAGGCTTCCCTCTGTAATTCTGAGAATATCGCCGACAGTGTACTCGTCAGGCTTTTTAGCAAGACGGTAACCGCCCTGATAACCGCGGTTAGTATTAAGCACTCCGGGTCTGTTTAAAAGCGCAACAATCTGTTCAAGATACTTTTTTGAAATACCCTGTCTCTCGGCAATATCCTTAAGTGAAACAAAGCCGTTTTCCTGATTTTCCGCAAGGTCTATAAGAAGCCTTAAAGCATATCTTCCCTTTGTGGATATTTTCATACTATCATTCCTTTATATTAATATGATAATAATATACCACTAATTCGGTAGGTTTTCAAGTATTAATATAAAAATAGCGGAGACGCTTGTCTCCGCTACTGCTTAGCTATTTTGTTTTCTTGTTTTTAACGTTAGAATAACCCGCAAGGTACATCGCATTACCTTTTTGGTAGAAGGTGCGTATTCTTACATAATACTTCTTTTTTGCTTTAAGCTTTTTAACTGTATAAGACGTTTTTGATGCGCCGTAAACGTTAACTGTTTTAACGTTTTTATTGAATTTTTTTGAAGTACTGCATTCAATACGGTAGCCCGAAACATCTCCGCTTGCCTTTTTCCATTTTACAACAAGCGACTTTTTCTTTGCCTTAAGGCTTTTAAGCGTTGTCTTTTTAACGTTGGGGAGCTTAGCTGAAATAGGTACTGAAGAAGATGAGGACGACGTGGCTGAAGGATTGGTAGGCGTTTTGTTTACATTTATATTAACAATCGTTGAATTTGTAAAGTTTCCCTTTCCGGTTACGGTTAGTCTGTAGCCCGTTGAGGTTTCCTCAACCTTTTCCGTATAGTCTACGTTTTTAACAAGAGTCTGTCCGTTGAACTTCGGCGTATAAACAAATGCTTTGCTGCTACCGTTGAAAGCAAGACCTTCAAGCGTAACCTTTGACATTGCTACAGGATTAATATAGTAGGTCATTACGGCAGTACCCTTACAACCGCCGATACCTTCAATTGTAACCTTCGCCTCACCTGCGTTAACGTTGTCTGAATAGCCTGTAATTTTATAATCAACGTTCTTTTCAATAATTCCGTCAACGCCGTCTTCTAATGTAGGTAAAACTGCAGAGCCCGTATAGTAATATTTTCCCGTATCATAAGCCTTAGTGTTAAGATTTGAAATATCAAGCTGCTCAACTGTATATCTCAAAGTCTTTGCCGTACCGCCCAACACCTTAGAACTCGAGTTAACACCGGTAATTGTAATGGTTCCGCCATTTGGTGTCCAGCCGCCGTTATAGCTTACGGTGTAGTCCTTGTTGTTTTCAATCAGCATTCCGCCGATATTAAGTTTAGCCGCGCCCATAACATACATATCGGCAGGAGTATTAATACCGAGTGTTTTTCTTCTCGGAGCGCTCATATACGTAAATATTACATCGTCAGCTTCAAGTATTGACAAATCCGCCTTGCCTATTTTAAAGCTGAAGGTATAGTGACCGCAATAGTTACCAAAGAAAGAAATATCACACCAGTATGTTCCCATATTTTTTATTTCTGCAGGCTGAGTTAAGTTTGCATCTGAATAGTAATTAACTTCGTAATCACGGTTGAGTTTCAACTCGTGCTCATAGCCGTCTTTAAGAAAGATTTTCGGTGTAACAGCATTGCCCGTATAAGGCGAATTCTCCTGAATATCGCGTTCGCTGTAGTTATCAGCCTTGTCGCTCATATCCATAGGAACGATTTTAAACGGTATACTTACGCTTGTATTGCCTTTGCCGTAAATGTAGATGTTGTAATCATCAGCGGAATTACCGATTACATTTTCGTTTCCCTGGCCGTCGCCGACACGGTATTCCAAGCCTTCAATCATATACGGAAGAAGCACGTCAAAGCGTGAGTCCATACCCGTATAGTCAAAGCCCTCAACCTCTTCAAGCAGTACGTTTCGGTTTTCGTCAACAGCTATTAGAAAACTCTTATCAATATCTGTATAGATATATGCAATCTGTTCGCCCTTGCCGACGCCGAAGTTGGTAATACGTCTGATAATATAACCGTTTTTAGCGTCCTCAACAGCCGTTGTAATTGCAGAAGCTGATATTTCATAATCCTCAACCGAGCTTAGATTTTCAGGCGCATACCAGTCATAAAGCTGTTCCTTTACTGTGTTCTCACCGTCAATTCCGAAATCGGCATACGGAAGCTGATGAGCTGTTTCAACAAAAAATTCACTGCCCGAGCCCTTAAGGAAATAATCGTAGCTGTTCATATTAATTTCCTTAATTGAAGCCTGGGAAGCAAAGGTTGAATCAACCTGATACCATCTTGCGCCGTCCTCTTTTACGCCGTCGTCAAGGTAAACGTAGTTCCATTCGTGGGGGTCGCTGTCTTTTCCGCTGTTTTTGGAATTGTCGCCGTCAACTATCCGGCAAGGTATTCCGTTATAAACGCAAAGAACGTAGAAAAGCTTTGAGTAGCCTTCGCAGACTGCAAGACCCTGGTCGGCTTCCTTGATAATCTTTTCACCCGTCAGAATAGTATCAAAGTCAAGCTTTACGTCTGCTTCTGATTTGCCTTCGTTAATAAGATTACCGCAGATTGCGCCGTAAGCCGAGTGTGAACGCAGGTAGCGCTCTGTGTCATTGTGCTGTCCGTGAAAAACATCATAGTCATACGTAACATTTCTGAGCACAAAATCATAAATTGTTTTTACTTTTTGATAGTCGTTCATCGTGTCGTCAATATATGTTGACGAAAACTGACGAACGAACGACTGAATGTAGTTTTCGTGAGCAAGCGTTGAATAGTATTCAAACTTAAATTCAACGTCAAATTCATATTGAGGAGCGGGCAGCCCCTCACTAATCTCATTAAAGCCCTTATCAACAACAGCTGCGCTTTTAAGCGAGTTATAAAGATAATCGCTGAGAAACGGGTCAACCGCACCTGCGTTATCTGTTTTAAAAATATCAAAGTAAAGCGTATTGTAAAACACGTTACCGAGGTCGGCAACACTTTTGTTGTTATAATCTTCAACATAGCCGCTTTCGGTGGTTACAAATTTAAAGGAAATATCCTCTTCCCTGTTTTTCATATGCTGCCGGAAGTACGAAATCATTTCATCGTATCCGCCCTGAGCCGCAGTATCGTCTGAATATGCTGAAACGGGCATAGTGATACAAGCCGCAAGCAAACATACAGCTAAGAATAATGATAGTATTTTTTTATGCGCTTTCATACACGCGCACCTCCGCATAATATATAATATCTCTATATTATTATATCTCTACTTAAAAATATTGTCAATTATATAAATTAAACAAAAAGCCGCACCTCATAGAGGTGCGGAAAATCTTATTCTTCATCAAAATTAATTTTTGTAACTTCCTTTTCAAAGCCTTCCCCGTCTGAAAGTCTGTGGCTTACTGACGGCTCGTCATACTGAAGGAAGTCTGTAGCGAGTCTCTTGTTGAATTCCTTTTCCTTTTCAGTTTTAATACTCTTTTTACGGAAATAGTTATAGTTAACAGCAAGGATTATAAGACCCGCAGCAAAGAGAACAGCGCCGATATAAACATTCTTTGCTATAATCTCGCTGACGGCTTCCCTTACAGCGTTGTTATACGGCTCAAACGCAAGGAATACGTTTTTGTTGATATAATTCATTTTCTGAACGTATATCGTGCCTGCTACAAGAAGATAGCCCGAGGTAATAATACCCATTCCGATATAGCTGAACTTTCTGTGACGTCCTTTATTAATAAGCTCAAGCGCAACAATGCTCATAATAACAAGACCGATTGATGTGATTACGGCAAAAACGAAGAAACGGTTTTGCATTGAGTTAAAAATAATCACGTTTGCCGTTCCGTTCTGATTAAGAACCTTGCACGCCGTTGAAACGGCAAGCGAAGCGTAACGGCTTACCTCGTTGCTTTTAAGCGTTTTTCCGCCGTTTTTAGAGGTATCTGAAATTGAAGCGCTGTAAATGTTGTACAAATCAACGTTGTCTGAAAAATCAGTAGCATAACAGTATCTGAGATTCTTTGTAACAGCTGAGGATATAACGTAAAAATTATCCTTATTTACCGCGCCGACAAAGGCTGTTTCTTTAAGCCCCGTCGTCTTTGAAAGCTTTTTAACCTCGTTGTCAAGCTCGGATATTACGTCGTCTTCGTACTGTTCTATCTTCTGTTGGATGAAGCTTTCGCTGCTGAAATAGCCTACAAATAAAACGCTTAAGCTCGTTGCAACTATTGCAAGTCCGAGAAGAAGAGCAAAGAAATTACACGCAAACTTTTTTAAAAAATATAATATCACAATTACGCCCTCCCTGCTATATATAAAGTATAGAAGAAAGAACTGCCGAGATTTGAGAAATCATTATACGGAACAGCGATTATAAGCTTTCCGTCTTTAACGTAGCCGTTAAGCTCGCTGTCAGTTACGCCGACAACCTTCTTTTCAATTTTATATTTGTACGTTTCTCTTGAGTAGAATTCAAGGATGATTTTATCGCCCTTTTTTGAGTTGTAAAATTTACCGAACTGGCTGCTGTTATCGCTTCCGATAATAAGCATGCTTCCGCCGCTCCAGGGCTCCTTTGAAACGCCCGATGCATATACAGCGTTGTCGCTTTCGGTTTTATAAACAACTGCAGTTGAGCCGAGGTCAATATTTTCGCATCTTAAATCGCCGATATAATCTCCTGCGTTCAGTTCCTTAAAGCTGTTGTACTCTTTAACATTATATAACGAAAGGTCTATTCTGTCGTTAAGCGACGAGGTACGAGTCTGCCCTTCGCTGATAAAACGCGGAACTGCTGAATAAATAACACCGATAACAATTACAGTAACGGCAATCGGTATTATGATTGCTCTTTTAATAAAATTCAACAGCAGTGACGCCATTATTATTCACCGTCCAATTATTCTTATTCTTATAAATCCGTCTAATTACGCAAGTACAAGCTATTATATACTATAGCAATAATTTTATCAAGTAATTTTACAAATATTTAATAAATATAAGACTAATGGCATATTATTTACGGGTGATGAAAATGATTTCCTGGCTTATCTCTTTTATCGGGACAAATATACTCTTATTTATTCTGCACATTCAGAACACTTCAAGCTTTCCGAAACCTCTGTCCTCGCGCGAGGAGGCGGAGTATCTTAAAAAGTTTCAGTCGGGCGACAAAAATGCAAGAGCCGTACTCATTGAGCGTAACCTGCGCCTTGTTTCACACATAGTAAAAAAGTATTACGCAAAGGTTGACTGCCCCGAGGATTTAATTTCAATAGGCACTGTGGGGCTTATTAAAGCAATTGATTCCTTTGATTCAGATAAAGGAATACGCCTTGCAACTTACGCTTCCCGATGTATAGAAAATGCTATACTGACACAAATGCTACAAAAAAGACGCGGCGCCATGCTTGTAATAAGCAGGATACCGCGTCTTTGTTTATTTACTTATTGAAAAAAAGTTATACAGTCTTTCGGTAAAACCAGGCGCAGTGTCGTACGCCGCATGACCGTAGCCCTCGTACATATGAATTTCAAAACTATCTCTGCCGTCAAACTGCTCGGCAATTTCGTACGCTGCGCTTTCCCCAAGCACCTTGTCGTCTTTATCGCCAAGCACAAGAACAGGACATTTTATATCACCAAGCATAGCGGTTATATCAAAGCCTTCAATTGCATTTGCAAGTGTAATAAAGCGCTTTAAATCGTTTTGTGTAACAGACTCCGCCATCTGCCTGAGTACCTTTTCAAGTGGTTTTTGCATTCTTTCGGGATACAGCATTTCGCCAAATGAAAGACAGAGCTTTTCGCTTTCTCCGTTCTCGGCAAGCTTAATCCACTTTTTAACATTAGCTGTCCGCTCTTCATTTGTTTTGCAGGCGCTTGAGCCGAGAGCGAGCTTATTGACAAGCTTGGGATAAGCTGCGGCAATAATCATTGAAATCATACCGCCCTGAGAAGCTCCGAACAGACAGATATCGCTTAGTCCGAGCTTTTTAATCGCCATTGCTGTATCGTCAGCCATATCACTGACAGAATAAACAGATGGCAAGTTTTCTTTTCTGTCAAAAAGATAAACGGTATATTCATCCTCAAAAATGCTGTAATGCTGTTCAATTGCAGCGGCTGACGGAATAACGCTCTGAACGCTCAGCCCCGGGAGAATTACAAACGCTTTCTCCCCTTTTCCGAACTTTACATAATTCATTTCAAAGGCTTCGTTTTTCACCTTTCCGATTTCGTAACTCACATTAATCCCCTTTTATATTATCTTCTGAGTAATTGAGAGTTTACGGGAAACTCAAAATACGTGTCGGGATACGGCTCGTCTTTAAGCGTGAAGTGCCACCATTCGCAGTCAATCGGCTCAAAGCCGTATTTAACCATTACTTTCTGAAGAAGCATTCTGTTTTGATACTGCTCCTCTGTAACGCCCTTGTAATCGGGGTGCGACACCTCGTTAAAGAAATCAAACGGGCTTCCCATATCTATTTCTTTTCCCGTAGACATATCGAGCAGAGTCAAATCCACCGTACTTCCCCTGCTGTGGCTTGATTTACTCGCAATATAGCCAAGCTCAAAAAGTTCCGTCTTATTAAGGTCCGGATAGAAAAACGGTTTCATTCGCTGGTCAAGGTCCTCTATACCCCAAAGCACAAAATGCTTAACTGCCGTTGCGGGACGGTACGCGTCAAATATCTTAAGTCGGTAACCCTTAACGTTTATCTCGTTACTTACCGCCTTAAGCGCCCTTGCCGCCTCTTTTGTAATTAAAGCAACGGGCTGCTCATAGCCGTCAATTCTGTCGCCGATAAAATTATATGTTGAAAAGTAACGAATTTCCTGAACTATTGACGGAACATAGTCCGAAAGCAGAACAAAATCCGAGGTATCGTTTATTGCCGCTTTTTCAAAGTCCATAACATCACCGCACCCTTCCTTGTTAACAGATTTTCTTTTTCATTGTGAATATATTCTGCGAATTCTCATAGCTGTATGAAACAGAGTCCATATTCTTTTTAGTAAGGAATACGCCGAGTCCGCCGATTTCCCTTTCCTCTGCAGAAAGCGTAATATCGGGGTCCTCTTTTTCAAGCGGATTATAGGCAACGCCGCTGTCTTTAAATGTAATAACTGCGTAGCCGTCAATATTACTTACAGAGATTTCCGCCTTGCCTATGCCGTCGCCGTAAGCGTAATTGGCTATATTGACATAGATTTCCTCAACCGCCAAATCAACCTGCATCTGAGTTTTCATTGAAGCGCCGTTTTCCTCTAAAAATTCGTCAACAAAACCCATAACCTGATGAAGATTATCTTTTGTAGCGTCAACGGTAAGCGTTTTTTCACTGTCATTAGCTGCGTCCGCTGACTCACAGAGTTCAAGGCAAAGCATAGTCAAATCGTCAAACTGAGGCGCGTCGCCTACAAATTCGCTAATGCACTTATTTACTCCGCTGAGAATATCTTCAGGCTTTTCAGCACTGTATTTGTTGAGTGCTTCAAGCATTCCTTCGGTTGTAAACATACGGTTGTTTTTATCCGTCGCTTCGGGTACGCCGTCTGTGTAAAGGAAAACCTTGTCGCCCTTTTCAAGCTGTATTTCGTAGTTTTTGTATTTAAGCCCCTTCATACCGCCGACAACAAAGCCGTGCTTACTCTTCATAAGCTCAAAGCTTCCGCCTTTACGGTAAACGGCGGGGTCGTCGTGCCCGGCGTTTGTATAGATAATCTTACCCGTTGAAATTTCGAGTATACCGAGCCATACCGTTACAAACATATCCGCCTTATTATGGTCGCAGATATTATCGTTTACAAAGGTGAGAATCTCTGCAGGCGTTCCGCCCATATGCGTTCTGTCGCTTATGAGAATATTTGTTACCATCATAAACAGAGCCGCGGGAATTCCCTTACCGGAAACGTCAGCCATAACTATTGCAAGATGGTCGTCGTCTGTAAGGAAGAAGTTATAAAAGTCGCCGCCTACCTCCTTCGCAGGAGTCATTGAGGCGAAAATATCAAAATCGTCTCTTGCGGGATACGCAGGGAAAATATTGGGTATTGAGTTTTCCTGAATCGTGCTTGCAATTGACAGTTCAGCACCGATACGCTCTTTCTCAGAGGTAACGGCAGTAAGGTTTTCAATATAGCTGAGCATTTCAGATTCCATTTCGTCAATGGCGTGGCCGAGGCTTGCAATTTCATTAATCCTGCTCACAGCGCCGAGCTCCTCGCCCTTTTTGTTTTCCTTTGCGAAACGGGTTGTTTCGTCTGAAACGCGCCTTAGCGGATTTACAAACTGCTTGCGGATATAAAACGCCGACGAAAGAGATACAAGTACAGCAAGTATAACGGTAGACACCGCAATATTGATTAAATAAGGACGTCTGCCGTCTCTCAGCTCCTGCATAGCTCTTTGTATACACATAATGCTTACCACGTCGCCCTTTGAATTTTTAACAGGTACTAACGTAGTAATATGCGGCGGAGCGCCGTTGAGCTTAGTTGTTCTGTAAACAGTTGCGTACGGCTTATCATTTTCATAGATGTCCCTGTAAATCCCGATATACGTGTCGTTTGTGGCATCCTGCTGATAACCGATTTTCCACGGCGTATAAGGCGTGTCTTTGCCCACTGAATTAAAAACAGAGGTAAATCGTCCGTAATCGGTAGTATCAACCTTTATAACATAAACGATAGATACGTTCATTTTATCGCAATATGTGTCAAGACGAACCTTTGTTTTAATAAAATCGTCAGACGTTCCGCCCTCATTAAGCCAGTCGTCAATACGGTCGCCGTTCACCATTGTAGCCGCGGTGTCGGCAATGCTGTACGTCGTGTCTCTGTAAACCCTTTCAAGCGAGGTCGTAAAGCTTGTGTAGCCAATAACGCTTACAATTATGCTGAAAATAACAAGCAACAAAACTATGGCGCTAATAATATTAAACGCCAGATTTGCGCGAAGATTATTTATCTTTTTCATTTAATCACTCTTATTCTATAGTCAGAATATCTGAAAATCCGGTAAGCTCAAACACTTCCATTACATCGCTGCAAACGTTAATAACCTTCATACCGCCCTTTTTGCTCATGGCCTTTTCAGCCTTCAGGATAACGCGGAGTCCTGCGGAGGAAGTGTAAGGCATATCCTTTAAATCAAGGACAAGCTCATTTGCTGAGTCAATATTGTCAAATACAGCTTTTTCAAGCTCGGGAGCAGTAGTTGTGTCAACTCTGCCTGAAACTTCAACTGTTAATACTGAATTTTCGTTATTTAATGAAATATCCATATTTTACCCCTTTCTTCTCAGAACATCATAGTTTAACATTTTATTTTCATCAGCCTGTCTTATAAGCTCAAGCTGTAAAAATGCTCCGTCAAATGCGGTTGAAACAAAGTCAAATAAAATATCCATTGTTACAACAATCGCAAGCGCTTCGGCAGGGATGCCAAGTTGAGCGAATATTACCGTATAAGCCGCAATTGCACCGCCGGGGACAGGCGGAGTTGCAACGGCTACAAACGTACAAAGTACAATTGCAATTAAAAACCATAACAGCGATACGTCAACCTTATAGTACGTTGCCATATATACGGCGCACACCATAAAGTTTATAGACGTTGACGGCATAAAGATTACGCCGCCTACAGGCTGTCCGAATTCAACAAATCTCTGGTTAACGCCGAGCTGTCTGTAAAGACATTCACTGCATTCTCCGTTTGCGGCGATAGATGACGCCGTTCCGAAGCCGATTAAAAACGTCGGGAGCATTTTCTTAATTAAAGCCGTTGCTTTTACCTTTTCTTTTGCGGCAACCGTAACAAGCATAATGAAGAAAATCACAATCAGCACCGCTACGAAAGCTGCAATAGGTTTCCACATATTGAGAAATTCGTTGAGATTTCCGCCCCAAATCATATTAAGAAGAACAATGAATATAAAGAACGGAAGCAGCTTTGAAATAAGGCTCGCTATGTAAACAATTATCTTATTGCCTTCGCAGATTATGTTAGAAATTGTTTTAGCCTTACTGCCAAGAACAACCACCGAAACACCGATGATTACCGCCATTAATACAACCTGCATTGTGTTTCCGCTTGTAATCGGCGCAATCAGATTTTCGGGTATGAGTTTAAGAAGGAGGTCAATTCCGACCTTAAACGAAAGCCCGCCGCGACTTGTTGTTGAAAACCTTGTAAACAGCATTGAAAAAACTATGCCTGCAAGGAACGTAAAAAGCAGTATTACGCCGATAAAACGCATAACCATTTTTCGTCCGATTTTGCCGAATACGGTACTGTCGCCTATTCCGACTATTCCGCACGACACAGACAGAAATACAAGCGGTATTTCAATAGTCGTCATCAAGCCCAGAAACGCGTTACGAAGCGCGTCAAGAAGATTTGTCTCAATATAATCAATTGTTTCAGCAGGAAGAACAAGCCTTAACAGCGATACAAGAAACGCCGCAACTATAGCGAAAAACAGCTTGATAATCGGGTTTGCTTCCTTTTTTGAAAAGCGGATTGTTATTGAGTTAACGCCTCTGTCAAACGAATATGACGGCGTAAAGTCCGCTGTCTGAATCAACGCGCTTGACCAGTCGCCGAATTCGTCGTCGTTTTCCTTTTCAAGCGGATTGAACGGCTCTCCGTCAACAGTAATAGTAATATACGGCTTTCCGAAAAAGTTATTTTTAATGTAATTGAATGTTTTATCCTCACCGTATTTATCCATTAAATCAAGCAGAATTTCTTCTACGCTTAATCTTGTAGCAAGGATATTTTTCTTCGGTGCCTTAAGCTCGGTCAGAAAGCTCTGAATGTCGTCGCTGACAAGGTCAACCGATTCGGGTATAAATTTATAAGTGACTTTAGTTGGTGTAAATCTCATATCTAAAAGTATAATTTATCTGTTTTTGGTACAAGCTCACAAAGCTGTTTTGTGCAGTTTTCAATAACATCTTTCTTCTCGGGAGAACGTTTGATTGTTCTTCTGAGAAGTCTTACATAACCTATAATTCTCGCCATAATTACAGCCTGTTCAACAAACGCGCTGTCCATACCGTCAAAGTAATATTTAAGCGAGCTGTTCCAGAATTTTTCAGAAATCTCGCGCGTGATTCCCAAAAATCTCATTACATCCTCAGGGTCTGTTTCACTGAAGCCGAGATACGCAAGATACATCTGAGACCACTCATATACCGGATGACCTACCGAAAGCGTATCCATATCTATAAGAAGATTTTCATCGCCCTGGCGCATAATGTTTTTAATGTGATAATCGCCGTGAAGCATATTGTTTGATTCGGGAATCTCGTTAAACAGCTTAACTATCTTTTCTCCGATTTCAGCAGGAAGATATTCCTTAACATATTCAGCCCAGCCTAAAGACTCCTGCTTTTTGCTCGGGAGCTCGCCCTCTTTAAGCACAGTTGAATGAATTGTTTTGAGAATGTCTATGCTCTGCTTTGCAAGTGTGTCGTAATCTCCTGTTTCTGCAAGGAGCTTTGCAAATGACTTTGCATTTAGCAGCTCAAACACAGAGCCGTATAGGTCGCCGACCTGAACAACGTCGTAAGGAATGGCAGTAGGAATTCCCATAACAAACGCTTTTCTTGCAAGTTCTCTTTCCTTGTGGATTTCATCAAGAGAGTCAGGATTTTTGTAAACCTTAACGATTGTGTCGGGGTCTGTTCTGTAAACCTTGCCGTTTGCACCCTCGCCTATAACCTCGCAGCCCTCTACCGAAAGCTTTCTGTACGCCTTTGAAATATCCATCATTTCGGTAAAGCCCGTCATATCAAAGATTTCATAAATCTCCGAGCTGCAGTTAATAACCTTAGTTGTCGGGTTAGCCTTTTTCAGACGGAGAATAATTCTCAGCCCTGCGCTTGAAATATATTCAAGCTCAGAAGCGTCAACAACAAGCTCGTCTGTGCTACCTCCAATTTGCAGGTTAATATTCTGTTCAGTCTCTGCCGCATTAGAGGAATCAATTCTTCCTTTAAGTTGAATAGTCATAGCCGTTCTCCTTTAAAATATAAAAAGCATAATATACTAATTATCTATTTTAACATAAACTTTTTAATAAAACAAGATAAAAGGGCTGAATAATCAGCCCTTTTTTTAATTAAATAAAGTTTTTTGAATTATTTAACCTTTACAGCTTTTGCCTTTGACCATGCAGAATAATACTTCTTGCCCTTTACAACCTTGTAGGTACGAACGCGAACGTAATATGTCTTGCCGCTCTTAAGTCCTTTAACCGATGCGCTTGTCTTATTTGCACCCTTAACAGTAGCAGTTTTCTTATTCTTTGTAAACTTCTTATTTGTTGCAGCCATTACCTGATATCCGGTAATATTTGAGCCCTTCTTGTAAGAAGCCTTAACCTGCTTTGCAGAAGCTGTTGCGCTTGTAAGGGACGTTTTCTTTGGATTAATCTTAAAGGTCTTTTTAACTGTGCCTACATAACCGTTTTTAAAAGTGATTACAACAGTACCCTTACCAATCTTCTTATTGTTCTTGTATTTAACTGTGTAATACTTCTTGTTAAGCTTTTTGCCGTCAGTCGTTCTTATAACAACTGCAGGTTTAACCTTCTTACCTGTGTAAACAGCATTTTTAACCTTTGTGGACTCAAGCTGTTTGTAAACGGTTGTGTAATCAAGATAGGAGCAGAACCAATCTTCACAGGTATCGTAAATACCGCCTAAATCGTCGCTTGTACCGTTTTTATTTACCTTAACCTTTTCTTCCTGGCCTCTCTTGAGGGTATGGGTATGCTCTGCTACAGTAAGCTCGGTAGCATAATCCTGTGTGCCATCCTGATAAATAACGATGTAATACGTCTTGTTTGCAACAAGAGATGCGGTAAACTTAGGAATACTACAACGCTCTGTATCCATGCCGAGTTCTTTGTACGCGTCAATATATTCCTGTGAAAGTGAGCTTAAGTCAAAAAAGAAAGTGAAGCCCTGAGTCGGTTCGCCCTCGGAATCCTCATTTATACCGAATGCGCCTCCGGGAGCGCTGTCTTTTTCCGCAGAAGTATTCTTGTAAGCCGTAGTGCATTCAAAAACATAACACGCCGTTTTAGTCGGAACAAACTTTGCAACCTTCATTTCTTCGGTTTGGCTTTTAGGTGCAACAATAGAAACACTTTTGCCAACCTTTAATTCAGGAAGGTCTGCTGCCATAGCGCCCGTGCTGATTGCAAAACAGCTTATAAACATTGTAATCGCCATTATTACTGAAATTATCTTTTTCATTATGTATCTCCTTTTGATTTTGATAAACTTTTTATTTTCTCTTTACGTTTTCGCCGTAAATAGTTTTCCAGTCGTTCTTCATTGAAATTGCAGTGTAGCCGTTTTCCTTGCAGGATGCAACCATTTTTTCTGCCTTCTCAATATTTCCGTTCTCACGCTCTGTATCGTCACAACAAAGCATAAATGCCTTCGCTTTGTACTGATTATCGTTGAGCGCATACTGTGCCATGCTGAAATCGCTTCCGCTGTTACCGAAGGCAAGAACAGGCTTTTCACCGATTTCCTGCTGAATAACGGTAACCTTGTTCATATCAAGGTTTTTAACAATGAATGTTCCGCCCATAACGAGCTGGTCGTCAGCGTCAAACTCATAGTCAAGACCGTCCGTATCGCCCTGGTCAGGTGCAACAAGAGTAACATCTGAGCCTATAAGCTGATTGTTGGGAAGGTCAAGCGGTGAAGCCTCAACAAGTCCTCTTACAATAAATCTGTCCGTTCCGCTCACTACGTAAACAGTAAAGTCATTTGCCTTAAGGTAATCCACAACCTCAAGCATAGGCTTGTAGAACTGCTCGGCTCTTGTAATTCCCTCGTAACCCGGTGCAGGAGTTTTAGCATATTCAGACACATAGCTTACTAATTCCTCGGGAGTCATACCCGCGAAAGCCGAAGCTACAGCCCTGCCGTGACGTTCCATTGAATCAGGTCTTGATTCACCCGTTTCCATAAAGGTTTTAACCTCAGAAGCAACCTGTTTTTCAAAGTCGCTTGCCTTATCCTTGTAATCGGGGTCCTCCATTACACGGTGATAGAAAATGCAGTGGTCAAAATAGCACGGGTCAGTCTCACACGCGAGCGTTCCGTCAAGGTCAAAAACAGCAATTCTGTTTTCAACGGGAATAAAGTCCGGAGAGCCCTCCTTTGTTACCGCTTCAACATATTCGGTTAACTCTTTTTTTGCAGCTGCACTGTCGTTCCACAAACTAAGCGCATCACTGTTGGGCTGTGCCGTCTCGCTCGCGCTTGAGCTTGTGCTTTCAGCAGGTGCAGTCTTTTTGTCAGCCGTCTTGCAGCCTAAGCCCGTACCGTAGCATACGCTTACGATAAGAAGCAGACAAAAAGCAATTATCGCCGCAGGTTTCCACAAATTCTTAGCCTTTTTTTCGTTTTCCATATTTGCCTCCATTTTAGTAAATTGTTACAGAGGTACCGGGTGTTATAGTTGTCAGAATTTTAACCATACTCTCTTCGGAAACTGCAACACATCCGCCCGTAGGATAATCGGGTTCTTTCCAACAGTGAAGGAAAATGGCGTTGCCCGCATACGGAGCACCGGCTTTATTGTAACCCATATCAAGGAAATACGCATATCTTATAGGATAATCCATAAGATGCTCATCCTCCGAATAATCGTTATTCGGGTCGTCCTTCTTGTTAAGGAGCGTGTTGTACTTTTTACCGTTTGAGCCTGTAGCGCACCAGTACATATCATCAGTTACCTTTGTAAAAGGAATCTTACTTCCCGGGTCGTCTTTGATACCGTAAGCTCCGCCTACTTCCCAAGTGCCGAGCGGAGTTTTTGTATCTCCCTCAGACTGCTTACCCGGTCCGTTTTTACCTACAAGTGCAGGGCAAGAGAAAAGCTTTTCATACTTTCCGCCCTTAGCCTGATAAACTGTAAGCTCTGCGTGGTAATCGCCATCAATTGCCGTTTTAATACCTATTCTGTATTCGCCGTCTCTCTCAGTTGAAATCGGCTGACCGAACAAAGTCTTTTCAACTTCCTCCTGCGAGATGATATTCTTGTATCTCTTGTAATGAGATTTATCTATCTGGGTATATATAAGAAGTCCCGTCAGAGCAAGAATAACCGCAGCCATTACAGCAATAGTTGCTTTAATTTTTTTAGTCATTTAAACCCTCCCAATAAATTATTCAATTATTTTATATCACATTGATTTTAAAAAAAATACTAAAAATTGCAAAATTTCAAAATTTATTAACAAATGCTTTACTAAATGAAATAAGTGTTTATACAAGTCTGAACACATATCTTCTGACAATAACATTTTTAAGGTAAATTAATGGAGCAACGCGGCATAGTATTGTACAGAGGTGTACTTATGAAAAAGGAATATGCCATTTATTCAAGGAAATCAAAGTTTACAGGAAAGGGCGAATCGGTTGAAAATCAAATTGAAATGTGCCGCGAATATATAAAGCTGCATTTCGGAAAAGAGGCTTCAGTAGGCGCAATGATTTTTGAGGACGAGGGCTACAGCGGAAAGAGCCTTGCACGTCCTCAGTTTTCAAATATGATGAAAGCGGTAAACGAAAACAAAATCTGCGCCATAGTGTGCTACCGCCTTGACCGTATCAGCCGAAACATAGGCGATTTTTCAAATCTTATAACCAAGCTCGGCGAGCTCGGCGTCAGCTTTATTTCAATACGCGAGCAGTTTGACACAGGCTCTCCGCTCGGCAGAGCTATGATGTACATAGCCTCCGTTTTCTCACAGCTTGAAAGAGAAACAATTGCACAAAGAATCCGCGACAACCTGCGCGAGCTTGCAAAAACAGGGCGCTGGCTCGGAGGAACAACTCCTACAGGCTACATATCCTCAAGCGAAGCCACTGTAAACTTAAACGGAAAAACAAAAAAGGCCTGCCACCTGAAAATCAAGGAGGACGAGGCGGAGACTGTCAGACTTATTTTTTCACTTTACCTCGCTACCGACTCGCTGGCAGAAACCGAAAGCTATCTTCTTTCACGCAATATAAAAACGAAAACGGGCAAAAACTTTACACGCTCAGCGATTAAAGGAATACTGAAAAATCCCGTTTATATGATAGCTGACGAAAACGCTAAAAGATATTTTGAAAAATCGGGCGTTGAGGTTTACGCCGATGAAAGTGATTTTGACTCGGCACGAGGTATTATCGCCTACAACCGAACCGAGCAGGAGCAGGGAAAAGCTAACCGACAAAATGATATTTCACAGTGGATTGTTTCAGTCGGAAAGCACGAGGGAATTATAAGCGGTAAAGGCTGGATTAACGCGCAAATTCTGCTTGAAAGAAACAAATCCGCTTCATACAAAAAAGAGCGAAGCAAAACAGCGCTTTTGTCGGGACTTCTCAAGTGTCAAAGCTGCGGCAGTTTTATGCGCCCTCATATGACGTCAAGGCTCAGCAAAAACGGCGAGGCGATTTACTACTACACCTGCAGCTTAAAGCTGAAAAGCAAGGGGCAGCTCTGCTTCTCAAAAAACGCAAACGGGAACAAAACCGACAAAGAGATTTTTAATACAGTAATAAAAAACGGCGAGCAGCTGACGGTTGTGCAAAAGCGCCTCGCCCTTAGGGAACATATCAAAGAGGTAATCTGGGACGGAGAGAGGGCTCACATTGTTTTTTCGGACGGTGAAGAAAATGAAATGTATCCGCTGTGTAAGTATAGCAAATGAAATACTTATGCACTTTCGTAAAATAAGAAAGCAAAGCGCCGATATGTTTATAAGCGACACCGTTGAATACGACAAAAACGGAAATCCGCTTACTGTTGAGGACACGCTGAAATCCGACTTTAACGTTGAAGACGATTTTGAAATGAAAACACAGTGGAGCAAGGTAAAGGAATACATTGAAAATATGACAGACGAGCGCTCGCGGGAAATAATTATTCTGCGCTACGGTCTTAATAACAAAAAGCCCCTCACACAGCGCGAGGTTGCCGAAAGGCTTAATATCAGCCGCTCCTACGTTTCAAGAATTGAAAAGAAAACGCTGAGCAAGATAAAAGACCACCTCAAATAGACGCCGCGCCGCACTTGAAAGATTCCTGATTTAATGTTAAAATTATTTCAGGGAGGGATGAATGTGGATTACAATGAGCTTTGCAAAGAAATCAAGGAAGCGTTAGAGCCGCTGAATTATATTTTTTCAATGTTTTCGGTTGCTTCGGTTTTGCTTAAAGACAGGCTTGACGGAGTAAACTGGGCAGGCTTCTATATTGTCAGAGGCGACACTCTGCGTTTAAGCGCCTACTCCGGAAAGCCTGCGTGCGAAGAAATAAAATTCGGAAAAGGCGTATGCGGAAAATGCGCTGAAACTAAGCAGATTCAAAGGGTTGCCAACGTTCACGAATTCAAAGGACATATCGCTTGCGACAGCGCTTCAAATTCCGAAATAGTTCTTCCCGTTTTTATGAACGGAAAGTTCTATGCTGTTCTCGACATTGACTCAACGGAGTTTTCAAGATTCACCGAGGAGGACCAGAAGGGGCTTGAAGCTATCGTCAGTATTATAGAAGAAGAAATTGAAATTGCACTAAACTACTAAAAAAAGGAGGGTAAGGGGCACCCTAAGTAAATAGGGTGCCCCTTACCCTCCTTTTTCATCAGTTGATTTCAACAACCTTGTATTCTTTATCCTCAACCGCTTTTGTCAGAACTGCGTTGTCTACGTCAGCCAAAAGTGTTACGGTTGCTCTGTCCTCCTCGTGGCTTACGTCTGCGCTTTCAACTCCGTCAATCGCCTCAAGCGCTTTTTTAACTGTAGCCTCACAATGCGGACACATCATTCCTTCAATTTTAATAGTTTTTGTCATAGCATTTATCTCCTTTTCATTATTTGTAATTTCAAGCTCTATTTCAACGGGCTTTATTTTTTTATCTCTTTTTGCCGAGTTCAGCTTAAACAGATTAAGTCTCAGCGCGTTTGTTACAACGCAAAACGATGAAAGACTCATCGCCGCCGCGCCGAACATCGGGCTGAGCTCCCACCCCGTTATGGGTATCCAGAGCCCCGCCGCAAGCGGTATTCCGATTACGTTGTAAATAAAAGCCCAGAAAAGGTTTTCGTGAATATTCCTCAGCGTAGCTCTTGAAAGCCTAATAGCCGCCGGAACATCGCTCAGTCTGCTGTTCATAAGAACAACGTCAGCCGCGTCTATGGCAATGTCTGCACCCGCGTTAACAGCTATGCCAATATCAGCTCTCGTAAGTGCGGGGGCATCGTTTATTCCGTCTCCTGCCATTGCAACCTTACCGTACTGCATAAGCTGTTTGATAACTTCGTCCTTACCGTCGGGAAGAACGTCTGAAATCACGTTGTCAACGCCAACCTGCTTTCCTATGGCCTCTGCGGTTTTTCTGTTGTCGCCGGTAAGCATAACAACGCGTATTCCCATATTTTTAAGCTCTTCAACTGCTTTTGCGCTGTCGTCCTTTATAACGTCTGCAACGCCTATAATGCCGAGCAGTCTTCCGCCCTTAACGAAAAGGAGCGGAGTTTTGCCGCCGTCTGCAAGTTTAGAAGCTTTTTCTTTAATTTCAGAGTCAACAGTTATTACCGAGGAAATAAACTTAAGGCTTCCGCCAAACGCATCTTCCCCGCCGATTTTACCGCTGACGCCGCTACCTGACAGCGCCCTGAAGCCCTCTGCTTCGTCGGGCGTTATTTCTTTTTCTTTTGCGTATTCGTTTATAGCCTTAGCAAGCGGATGCTCGCTTTTTTCTTCAAGCGCCGCAGCAGCTTTAAGCAACTCTTCTTTTGAGCAGTCATTCTCAATTACATTCGTTACCTTAGGTTCGCCTACGGTGATAGTTCCCGTTTTGTCAAGCGCAATAATCTGAATACGTCCCGTCTCTTCAAGTGATTCTGCGCTTTTAAAAAGGATACCGCCTTTAGCTCCCTTTCCGCTTCCTACCATAATCGCAACCGGTGTTGCAAGTCCGAGTGCGCAGGGGCACGAAATAACAAGAACGGTTATTCCTCTTGTGAGCGCATAGCTGAACTGACTGCCCGCAATCAGCCAAATAACAAAAGTTACAACCGCAATTCCGATTACAGACGGAACAAACACACCAGATACCTTGTCGGCAATTTTAGCAATAGGCGCTTTGGTTGCGGCGGTGTCGCTGACAGTTTTTATTATCTGACTTATTGTTGTATTCTCGCCGACGCGCGTCGCCTCACATTTTATAAAACCCGAGGTGTTCAACGTTGCGGCGGAAACGGAGTCGCCCGCAGTTTTATCGGCAGGAATGCTTTCACCCGTAAGCGCCGATTCATCAACAGACGTTTCGCCGCTGATTATTTTTCCGTCAACGGGTATCGCTTCACCGGGGCGGACAACAAAAACATCTCCCCTGTTCACCTCTTCAACGGGTACTGTAATCTCTTCACCTTCGCGCTCAATTACCGCCGTTTTCGGCGCAAGGTCCATAAGTCCTTTAAGCGCGTCGGTAGTACGTCCCTTTGAATACGCTTCAAGCATTTTTCCGACAGTAATAAGAGTAAGAATCATCGCAGCAGATTCAAAATACAGCGAGTGCATAAGCTCTTCTACCTTACCGCTGTTTCCGATTGTCTGATAGTATGTCATTGCAAAAAGCAAAACCGTACTGTACACAAACGAAACGCCCGAGCCCAAAGCAACAAGCGTATCCATATTAGGCGCTCTGTGAAGCATACCCTTTATTCCGCTTACAAAAAACTTCTTATTAATAACAATTACTATTCCCGAAAGGATTAGCTGCATAAGTCCCATTGCAACGTGGTTACCGTTCATAAATGCGGGAAGCGGAAAGCCCCACGTCATATGTCCCATTGAAACATACATAAGAGGGAGCAAAAACGCTAAAGAGGCAATAAGTCTGTTTCGTATCTTCGGCGTTTCGGTATCCCGCAGGCTGTCGCTGTCCGGACTTTTTGAATTACTCTCAGAGCCCTTTAACGAAGCGCCGTAGCCTGCGTTTTCAACAGCCCTGATAATATCGGCTGAATTTGCCGTACCCTCAACGCCCATTGAATTTGTAAGAAGACTTACCGCGCACGAGGTAACGCCGTCTACACCGTTTACCGCCTTTTCCACTCTTGCAGAGCAGGCGGCGCAGCTCATCCCCGTAACATTATACTGTGTCATAATTCACCTCATAAGCTTTTGCAGGGTTTTAAGCAGCTCGTCAATAGTTTCGTCATTACCTGCCCTTATGTCATCCTTAACACAGGTTTTTATGTGGTTTGATAAAAGCTCTTTTGTAAAGGAATTCATAGCGGCGCTCGCTGCTGCTGCCTGCGTAATAATGTCAATACAGTATGCGTCACTCTCCACCATTCCTTTAATACCCCTTATCTGTCCCTCAATTCTTGAAAGACGGTTTAAAAGGCTCTTGTACTCTTCGTCGCTACGCTGTTTTGTTTTTGAACAGCATTCACATTTTTCGCTCATATCGTATACCCCCTGTCCGTATATAATTATATACCCCCACACCGTATTTGTCAACATAAAAAAAGAAGAGCCAACGGCTCTTCCCTTTACTGATTTCTTACGCCTTGATGAACTTAATCATCTCAAGAGCAGCGTTTGTGTCACCCTCTACGCCGAGCTTACCTGATGTAAATGCCGCAACAGGGTCAAGCTTACCATTGATGAGCTTGATAAAGTTTGTCGGGTTTACATGGATGATAGCATTTCTGTCGTAATATTCATAGGGTTCAACGTGAACCTCGCCGTCCTTGATTTCAATATAGAAGATACCGTTTACAGACTTACCTTCGATATTGATTTGGAAAGCACGAACACCCTCAACAGATGAAACATCAATGTCACAGAACTTATCTCTTGCAGCCTCAACAATTGACTCATATGTCATAGCCATTAGTAAATACCTCCTTTATAAATTTTAGGTATTTTAACATATATTAAGCACAATATCAAGTATAAATTTAAAAATATATGGTAAGTTTACACAAATTTTATAAATATTTACTTCATTAGTAATAAGTCTTTATTAATTATATGTCCAATCCACATATTGCTACAAAATAACAT
>CAMNAP010000010.1 GCA_946531445.1 uncultured Clostridia bacterium | reverse complement strand
GTCCCCTTTGTTTTTTTATTGTTATTATTTATCGCCTTCGGTTACATAGTTGAAGCTTGAAGCGTTGTAGCCGAAATACTTTTCTACAAGCGGAGTGAAATCGTCTTTTCCGTAATCCTCGCTTTTGAGCTCGCGGATTGCTTCGTTTATTGAATCCTTCCAGCCGCTGTATTTAGCGCAGGCGATAACGTACTCAATTGTGTCAAGCTCGCCGCTGAGAACAGCGTAATTTTCTTTATTCTCAAGCGGGTTGAAGCTGAACTCGTCTGTAATTACAACATCTGCTTTGCCTGAATCAAGGTCTGCAAGCGCCTTTGCTAAATCGTTATTTTCCTCTGTTTTAGCGCAGACCGACGAGATTGCCGCGTTCTTTTCAAAAGCGGTCTTTGCGGTTTCGTTTGTAACAACAGCCTTTGCGCCCTTAAAATCAGCATATGTTTTAACCTTGCTGTTTTTAGCGGTTACGGCTATAACTCTGTTTGTAACAATAGGCTCGGTAAACGAATAGTCCTCGTTAAAGGTTCCGTTATTCTTTGATACAGCACCCATAAGAAGCCCTGCGCTGTACTCCTTTTTGTCCTTGTCAAAGAAGCCGCCGTCGTCCTCAAGCTTGTAGCCCGCTTCAATTTTTTCAAAGCGATACTGCTTAAGGTCGCCCTTTACGTTATCAAAAATAGCCTTCCACAAATCGGGTATAAAGCCCGTTGCGTCGCCGTTTTTACCCGCTTTGATAAATGGCTCTGCCTCCTCGGTGTAGCCGATAATCAAAGCCGTATCGCTGTATTCCTCGGCAATCAGGCTTTTGTTTTTATTTTTTGAGCAGCCTGCAAAAGCTGTGCAAATAAGCACCGCCGCAAGCAATACGGAAAATACTTTTTTCATACTATTCCTCCGAAAACATTATATAACAATTTTATATTATACGCCCCGCATTGTCAAGGAAATGTTGATTTCGCAGAAGGATGTCAAACCGCCTTAATCTTAATAATATTGTTATAATACTGTTTACGTATTTCAACCGGTATTCCGACGTTTCTGAAGAAAGCGCCGCTCTTTCTGTAGTGCTTATCCTCATAGTCAAATTCGTATATCTTACTGTCGTCAAGGCCCTGAATGTAAAGCGGAAGAGTTTTCTTCATACAGCGCGTATTAACCGTTGCAATAAACAAAACTGCGTTATCCTTTGCGTCGTCAACATAGATATCCGCCGAAATTTCGTCCTTGTCTATGTCAAGGAGTCTGTATAAATCGCCGAACTGAATTATATTTCTGAACGACTTGTACATATCAACATATTTTCTTGAAACGGCAATGTCGTCGTCTGAATAATTGTTGAGGTTTCCGCCCATACTCAGAACGCCGCGCATTGAAATGTTGAATCTGAAATCAAGCGGAGTATCTCTGTTGTACCAGTTAATATCGGTTACCCACGCGCGCATAGTCTTTACGGGACGTGTTAGCGCATAGTTTTTCTGAATAAAAATTCTGTCTATAGCGTCTGTGTTGTCGCTTGTCCATACCTCGTCATAGTGTTCAAGCGCTCCCCAGTCACAACGTCCGCCGCCCGATGAACAGCTTTCAAACTGTACCTCGGGGTGCTTTTCTTTAAGGCGGTCAACTATGCTGTACACAGCCTTGGTGTGAAGGTACCAGAGCATTTTCGGGTGCTCAAGGTTTTCGCCTCCCGTTTCTGAAAACGGACGGTTCATATCCCACTTTATGTATTTAATGTTGTTTTCGCTGAGAAGCGTGTCAACGCAGTTAAAGATATATTCCTGTACCTCGGGCTTCGTCATATTAAGCACAAGCTGATTTCTTATTTCGTTTGACTTTCTTGTGTCGTAATGATAAGCCCAGTCGGGATGAGCACGGTAAAGGTCACTGTCGGGGTTTACCATTTCAGGCTCAACCCAAAGTCCGAAATCCATACCCAAAGCGTTTACGCTTTCAATAAGCTCACCGAGTCCGTTGGGGAATTTTTCTTTATTTACATACCAGTCGCCGAGTCCCGCGTGGTCGTCGTTTCTTGCACCGAACCAGCCGTCGTCCATAACGAACAGCTCACAGCCTGCTGCAGCTGCCTTTTTGGCGAGCGCAGTCTGGTCTTTTACGTTAACGTCAAACTCCGTTGCCTCCCACGAATTGTAAAGAACGGGTAGAGGCTTTTTTGCAAAGTTTTTCGGCAGAACCTCATTATAGCCGAAGCGGTTGAGATTTCTGCTCATTGCGCCGAAGCCGTCTGAAATTGTACAGATAACTGCAGGCGCTTCAAAGCTTTCACCGCCCTTGAGAACGTGCTCAAAATCAAACGAGTTAAGCCCGAGCGTAACTCTTGTAATATTGAGCAAATCACGGTGAGCCTTAACCTTGAAGTTACCGCTCCACATAAGGTGAGCCGAAAAAACTCTTCCCTTGAGCTCGTCTGCATCTGTATATGCAATAACATAGGGTGAATTAATGTGGCCGCTTCTTCCCTGTCTGCTTTCAAAGGTAAGACTTCCCGCCTCAAGAACAGTGTCGGCGGGGATAAACTCAGCGCCCCAGCCGCCGTTAGTGTTTACAATATGATACGGCTCTGTTCCCGGGAGGGTGAGCTCTGTGCTCATAAGCGTTTCAAAAACTATATCGTCGCTTCCCGTATTAACAAAGCATACGCTCCTTTTAATAATATCGTATTCCTCATAGACCTTATAAAGAAGCTTTATTTCAAGCGGATAATAGCAGTCTTTAAGCGTAATAACCGCCGTGTCCTTGCCCGTTTCACAGCTTACAAATTCGGGGTTAATCTCTCTGCAACCGTCGGCAAAATGCACCTTGACGGCGCAGGGACGGTACATCGTTTTACCGAATGGCGTGTATTCACATCTTATCTGGTCAAGATTTGGGTGATTAGGGTTTTCATCTCCCAAATCGTCTACCCAGTAATCCTCTATCGGACATTTGCCGCCCCAGTGGATATTGTGAACATAGCCAAAGTCGTCATACTCTATAACATAATGAAAATTTTCAGTTTCAAGAACAACAGTTTTACCGTTTCGCAATACTGACATAAACACCACTCCTTTACCTAATTATATATTATCGCGATATTTATTGCAACAAAAATAAAAATATGTTATATTGGAAATGAGGTGATTAAATGGATACTGTAAATATCAGCGCGTCTGATCAAAAACACGTAAAAAACAGTGAATTTATACTCTACCTTGTCGCCGTATTTTTCTATACGAATATGACAGGTATGGTAGGAAACTTCAGAAACGCTTACATCGTTAACGTTCTGAGGCTTTCAGACTCCCAGGCATCTCTTTACAATACTCTTCTCAGTATTATACCGTTCTTCCTCAATTTCTTCATAGCAATGTACATTGACGGAAGAAAGGTCGGAAAAAAAGGAAAATTCAAGCCGCTCGGCATTATATCGGCTGTCCCCATCGGCATACTTCTTATGCTCAGCTTCTTTACGCCGAAATTCCTTACGGGTACGCTTGTAATGATTTACATTGTTACAATAGGAGTTGCGTGGGCAATTGCTACGCATTTCGGTAACTCTGTAAATATGGTTGCAATAGTTATGACTCCCAATATGAAGGAAAGAGACACGGTTATTTCCTTCAGGAGTATTTCCTCGGCAGTCGGCAACTCCGCACCTCTCGTAATTATTCTTGTTATCGGCCTTATCTGGAAGGATAACGAGGGACTCCAGTACATTATCGGCGCAGGCCTCTGCGGCGTAATTGGCGTTATATCTATGCTTCTCGGTATGTCGGCAGTTAAAGAGCGAGTTACCTATACGGCTGAAAAGAAAAACCCGCTTCTCGGCTTTAAGGACATACTTACAAACAAGTACGCATGGTCTATTATTCTTTCAGACTTCTTAAAGAATTTCAGACAGATTTCAACTTATCTCGGCCCGTTCCTTGCCGCAGCGCTTCTCGGCTCAACCTCAAAGTTCCTTCTCTTCGGACTTCCTACAGGTATAGGTACAGCCGTAGGTATGCTTATAATTAACTTCCTTTTAAAGAAGTTCAACTCAAAGGTGCTCTACATAGCAAGCGGTATTTATTCCGTAATCATAAATGTTGTTGCCTTTGCAGTAGGTTACACATATTTCAAAACCGAAAACAAGGCGCTTCAGATAGTATTTATTGTTGCGCTGTTCTTAATCGGACTTCAGTTCGGCGCTTCCAACCTGCTTCCGACTATGTTCCAGGCTGACGTGCTTGAGGACATTGAGCTTAAAACCTCAAAGCGCCTCGACGCCACGCTTCCTACGGTTATCGGAATCGGCACTATGATAAGCGGAACTATCGCAAGCGCGCTTGCTCCTAAAATCCTTTACGGTCAGCACTCAATTATTCAGTATATTCAGCCGACCGACCTTAACCCGAATCCCGAGCAGGGACTCCACACAAAGATTACAATGCTGTTTTTCTACACGGTGTTCCACGGAATTATGATGTTCCTTGCAGGCGTTCCGTTCTTCTTCTATAAGCTGACCGGAAAGACTAAGGAGGACGTCCACAACGCCGTTATGAAACAGAGAGAGCAATTTGAAGACGAATAATGACAACTAACGAAAAAGCAGAAAATTCAATTTTTAACGAATACAAAAACAAAATTTGGCTTCCGTTTCTTGAAGCCGTAAGCAGCTATAAGCTTATACAAGAGGGCGACAGAATAGCCGTATGTATTTCAGGCGGTAAGGATTCTATGCTCCTTGCAAAGCTTATGCAGCTTTACAAAAGGCAGTCACAGACGGATTTTGACGTTGTTTATCTTGTAATGGACCCGGGGTACAACCCCCGTAACCGTAAAAAGATTGAAGATAACGCAAGCCTTCTTGACATCCCGATAACAGTATTTGAAAGTGATATTTTTGACATTGCAAATTCTACGGGGAAATCGCCCTGTTATCTCTGTGCAAGAATGAGACGGGGCCATCTCTATGCTAAGGCGAGAGAGCTCGGCTGTAACAAAATTGCGCTGGGCCACCATTTCAGCGACGTGATTGAAACAACGCTTCTCGGTATGTTTTACGGCTCGCAGATTCAGGGTATGATGCCAAAGCTTCACTCAACAAATTTTGAGGGAATGGAGCTTATCCGTCCGCTATACTGCGTTCACGAGGACGATATTATAAGCTGGAAGAACTTCAATTCGCTTGACTTCATTCAGTGTGCCTGCCGCTTTACGGAAAGCATAAACGCTTCCGGCGACGGTATAGGCAATTCAAAGCGCCAGGAGATAAAGCAGCTAATCAAGGAGCTGAAAAAAGATATCCCCGACGTTGAGGCTTCGGTTTTCAGAGCAATTCACAACGCCGACGCTGACGCGGTAATTGAATACAAATCAGACAAGCTGTAGCTTAAAGGCAGGAGTGAACGTCCCCGTTCCCTCCCGCCTTTATCTGTTTTCTGTTCTCTTTTGTTTTTTATCTGATATTTTTATCCCCCTCGGGGGGTTGTTTGCCTCTGTCCTTTAATGATATAATAAACTCCGTTAAAGGAGGGCTTATTATGAGCGCTAATACAAAAGCAAAAACAGGAATCAACACAAATATAAGAAATTACACCTTTACGGGCCTTTGCATTGCGCTATGCATTGTTCTGCCTATGGCGTTTCATGCTATACCGAACGCGGGAAGCGTAATACTTCCTATGCACATTCCCGTATTTATCTGCGGCTTTGTCTGCGGCTGGCCCTTCGGTCTTGTATGCGGAATTACAGGTCCGCTCCTTTCATCGCTTTTAACAGGTATGCCTCCCGCTGCAATTCTCCCGTCAATGATGGCTGAGCTTGCGGTTTACGGCGTTGTTTCGGGACTTCTTATCAAATTTGTAAAAACAAAGAATATCGTTGCTGATTTATACATATCCTTAATCGGTGCAATGCTTGCAGGCCGCGTAATTGCGGGAATTGTTAAGGCGCTGATGTTTGCAAAGGGCACGTTTACAATTATGACCTGGATAACGGCTCATTTTGTAACAAGCGTTCCCGGTATCGTTATTCAGCTTGCGTTTATTCCCGCGCTTTACCTTGCGCTTCAGGGAGCGAAAATAATCCCGAAAAAATATACTGACACAGGAAGTAAAGATGAATAAACAGAAAATAACTGAATTTTTCGACAGATTGTCTCACAGCTGGGACAGCATGCTGACTCCCGACGAAAACAAAATGAATGAAATACTCAACGCCGCAAATGTTAAAGACGGAGTGAGCATTCTTGACATAGCCTGCGGAACGGGCGTTATGTTTGACTACTATCTTAAACATAATCCAAAGAAAATAACGGGCGTTGACATATCACCAGGTATGCTTAAAGAGGCAGAAAGAAAGTATTCGGATAATGAAAAAATTACGCTTCTTTGCGCTGACGCCGAGGAATACAGTTTCAGTGAAAAGTACGACTGCTGCGTAATTTTCAACGCCTTTCCTCATTTTCCGAATCCCGAAAAGCTGATTAAAAATCTATCAGTTTCGCTTAACGGCGGCGGCACACTCACCGTTGCTCACGACAGGGGAAGAAAGGCAATTGACGCCCACCACACCGCAGAGGCAAACGAGGTTTCACGCGGGCTGATGAGCGAAACCGACCTTGCCGAAATGCTCAGAAGCCTCGGCTTCAAAAACATCTGCACCCGCACTGACGACACAATTTATATTGTCAGCGCAAAAAAACAATAATTCTTAACGACGTTCTTTTGCTGAACGTCGTTTTTTCTTTTGAACTGAAAGTAGATTTAAATTTTTGTTTATATTTAGATAAATGTATTGATTTTAGAATTGAATTTTGGCATTATTTATTTAGAAATCTGAAAGGAGGAGCAGAAGTATGGACAGAAATGATTTGGCTGAAAAGCTGACAGCATTCAGACATCAGAACGGCCTTTCTCAAAAGGAGCTCGGCGATATGCTCAGCGTCTCAAACAAAGCTGTTTCAAAATGGGAAAACGGCGAATCAATGCCTAAAACCTCAACTCTGATAAAAATTGCCGATATTATGAAAATTGACGTCAGCGAGCTTTTAGGTGCTGAAAGCAGCAACGCTCCGTCGACAGTCTCCGAAAACGAGGTCAGCGCGCTTAAATCTGAAAACGAAGCGCTGAAATCTCAGCTTTCCTCAATTAATCGCCGCAAGAACAAAATTATGCTCTCTGCTGCCTCTGTTACCATAATACTCATTATTGTCTGTTCGTTATTGGTTCACTTTTTCGGCGGAAGCGACAGCAGTAACAAAATCCCCGACGCGGGAAGTGCAGACACAAAAGTTGTTTTTGACTCGGTAACGTTCTACCCTCTTGAGCAAAACGGACAAGGAAAAAATGAGAGTAGCTACGAGTACTATTCGTCTTTACTTATTGATAAAAAATACGCCGACTACTACAGCAGAGACGGCAAGAAAACAAGAGTTATAGTACGCTGTAATCCCGATTCAGACTTTATTGCCGTAAAATCAGGCAAAAAGCTTTATCTCTATTCCCGTAATGATTTTTCACAGACTGTTCCGGGTACGGCTATAAACGAGGAAACAACACAAAAAGCGGACTCGCTCAGTGAACTTAATGTAAAAAAATATATCTCTCACATTACGCTTTTGCCGCAAAGCAAGAGCAATTTACATAAAGACACACTTAACGGTGAAAGAAAAATCTATTATTCAACAGACAGAGACGGCGAAGAATTTATTAAGGCTATGTTTAACTTTTACGAAAACAAAGGCGAGCCGGCCGATTCAAAAATTACCGAAGTGTATCTCGGAAACGAAGCGTATACGGTTGTAATAACAATAAACACCGATACAACTCCTTCAAATAATCCCGACAAGCCTATGGGCGAATTCTTTAAAGACGGAAAAGGAAAAGTGTATTTTTACAGCTATCTTGACGTAACCTCTTATCCTGTAGGAAAGGAGATAAGCAAATATGTCTACAACGAATAACACACAAAAGCTTGACGAGCTTCTGAGCGCCCAGGAATCGCTTCTCGGTGAAATCAAAAAAGAAGCACGCTTGCTTGACAGTCAGGAGCTGCTCAGCCAGAATAAACAGTTGACAGAACAGCTCAGAGAGTCGGAGCAAAAACGAACAGAGCTTGAGCGCGACAATGCTGAAATCAAGTCACAGCTAAGCTCTGCAAAAAACGCTCTTTTCACTAAGCTTACAAACGAAAAGCTTTCTGTATTTACAGCAACACAAAAACGCATTGACAGCTACTATTACCGCTCTGCTGACGGTGTTTCAAACAGACTTAAATCTTATGAAGAGGGCTGTATAAAAAGCATAAACGAAACAATTAAGGCAATAGACAGCTACGGCGGTAACGAATACGACGACCTACGAAAAAAGCTGATGGATTTACAAGCCGAAACACACACGCGATACAGACAGGTAGAACAGTATAAAACAGCTCAGCTCAGCGCCGCTGCTCAGACAAACGGAAGAATCGGCGCTGCTCTTAAAAACGAGCCGCTTAGCGAAAACGAAGCTAAAATAAATCTTAAACAAAAAAGCATTGAGTCCTTTGTAGGTCTTAACATTCTCAGCAAAGCCGGAATCTTTCTGTTTATAGTAGGAATTATAATGCTTGGAAGATTTGCTTATCTTCATATGAGCGACTTCTTCAAGGGAAGCATAATCTTCCTTCTCGGCGCTGTGCTTATCGCAATAGGTGAAGTCTTTCACAAAAAAGAAAAAACCGTTTTTTCAAACGCGCTTATCAGCGGCGGCGTTGCAGTCCTTTATACAGCAACCGCAACAGGCTACTTTGCATTTCATCTTTATCCGGTTAAAATAACATTTTTAATCTGCATTATTGTTACAGCAATCGCTATAGCGCTTTCAAACCAGCTTAAAAGCGAAGTCGTATGTGCGTTCGGTACCGTTGGCGGATACCTGCCTGTAGTAGCGGCGTATATGATTAGCTTCGGCAGCGCGATGGCAGATAAAACGTTTCTCCCCGTTTCAAGCGTTTATTTCAGCCTTCTTGCAGTTGTCATTTTTGTGATGACGTATAATAAAAAGTGGCACGTTGCACAGTTTGTCGGCTATGCGCTCCACCTTGTCGCAATCGGCGGTATTGCAAGCTGCGCGTGGGCAGTAAGGGCGCTCCCGGGCTACGCTTATGCTCTGCCGCTTTCGGCAGGTTTTGCAATAATTTCATACGCAATCTATCTTCTTATGCCTGCAAGCAAAATAATAAAAATGAAGCCTTTAAGCGCTGCAGACGCAATCCTGCTTGCGCTTAACACAATAAGCGGTGCTGCGTATATTTGTGTAACCGTTCGCAACTGCTTTGACAGCTACGCTTTTTCAAGCCGTGTAATAGGCGTTGTGTTCCTTATTCTCGCTTTAATTTACGGAGTTCTTATGTATTTCTCGCAGAGAAAGAAAAGCGAAGCCTCCGTTGTTGCCTCGGTTATATCGTCTGTCAGCGCTCTGATTTTTTCAATGCTTGCGGTACCGAGCATATTCGGTATGCGCTATGCCGCTATCGCATGGGTAATTGAGGGGCTTCTCCTTGCGTTAATAAGCATTGAAAAGCGCATCAAGGTTTCCGAAACAGTCGGCGCGTTATGTATGGCGCTTGCGGTATTTGCTTTTATGTTTTGCTCGTTTTCAGAACAAATCAAGGCGTACAGCGTGCTTTCTGTTGTCAGCTTCGGCATACTTGTAACAGCATTCTGGATTTACTCGCTTCGCGGAATAATTGAAAACAAAGACCCCGATTTATTTTCACATTACAGATTGCTTGAGCTCCTGACTGCAGCAGGAAGCTGCGGACTGATTATTTATGTGTATAACGGCATAATAAAGGGACCGTCAGTAAATATCTACTCCGCATTTACGAATCACGCTGTAAGTATTTGTGCGGTACTTGTTATCGCTGTTATACTGCGCCTCGGCATTCTGAAATGCAAAGCGTCTATGATAGTCAGCGACCTTACGGGAATTGCCTCAATGACAGCGGTATTCTCACTTCTTGACATAGCTGCAAAGTATTTTGCCATTACCGATTACTATGGAACGCCCGTTAAATGTATGTGGCTGAAAATACTGAATCTCATACTGCTTGTTGCAATTAATATTGGCGCAGAGCTGTTTTTTGCACTGTCAGTATCAGACATCATAAAGCACGCACAGGCGCCCGCATGGGTTTACACAGCCGCAATATCCGTATCCTCGTTAATGCTTATCACCGCAACGGTTATGGGACAGTTCGGCGTTAAATTCACAAGTATAATTATAAGCGCGCTCTATATTGCCGCGGCGTGCGTGCTTCTTGTAATCGGCTTTAAAAAGCAGTATACCGTTGTACGCTCGGGCGGATTGGTGCTGATTCTTGTTGCATTTGCCAAACTCTGCTTTGTTGATACAAGAGGTCTTGACTCAGCGCTGAAAATCGCTTCATATTTCGCTTTCGGCGCAATACTTATTGTGATTTCATATTTCTATCAGCGCTTCAGCAAAAAGCTTGAGAGCTCTGTTGAAAATGAAAATATAAGCATTCTGTCCGACAAAAAGTAAAATTAAATAACAACTCTGATAAAAATATCAGAGTTGTTTTATTTTTTTTGCAGCTATAATTTCTGCACGCTCGGTTTCGTAGTGAAGCGATAGCGTGAGCTTTGCGTTTTTGAGACACTGCTTTATTGTGTTTGCGTTGTCGGGATGGACCTTGATTTTTCTTGAGCCCATATCTATATACTCGCTTTGATTTTTATCTATTGACAAAACGAACAGTCCGCCGTAGCTGAGCATTGAGGCAACCTTGTCTATTACCTTCTGTTTGTCCCTGAAATGCATAAAGGTAAGGGAGGAATAGATAATATCGTATGTGCCCTTGAATTTATGTGAATTAAAGTCGCCGCACACAAGGTGAACGTTTTCAAACCCGCTTAGGTTCTCTCCTGCGCGCTCTATGGTTTTTGGCGACACGTCAATTCCCGTAAACTCTTTACACTTATCGGCTACCTGAAGCGCAAGCCGCCCCGTTCCGACGCCGATTTCAAGAACCCGCTTTGTTTTATCAAGCTCAAGGCTTTCAATAAATTTCTTTCCGTCGTAGGTATCCATATATTCCCTGAGCTCGGGCGGGTCATCTGTGGGGTCGTTGCCCTCGTCTATAAGCGAGTCGTAATGCTTGACTACCTCGTGAGTTTCAACCTTGTCCTTAACCTCGTCGTACGCCTTTTCACCTGTGTCCCTGGTGATTTTATACTTTTTCTTAACGTCCTTATATGTCTCTTTAAGCTGTTCGTAGTTCATAAGAACCTGAACGCCCGCCGCGGCAATACCCATAAGGATTGCAAAAACAACCTTGTACTTTGCGCCGTAGCGGTCCTCCATTACCTCCCAGAAAACAAAAGAGCCGCTGAATGAGGTAACAAATATCATTATAATATATTTATACTTAACGGTGAGGAATGCAAGTGCGAGCGCGACTACTGCGCTTACTATTTTTGAAAACAGCTCACCGAAATGCAGAATATAAGACGGAAGCGAGGCAAAAATTGCAAAAAACGTTGTAACAACAAGTTGTACGCGAAACAGATATTTTGAAAATACAGCGCACACTATTCCGATAGCAAGGCACACGCCCAGCCACAGCCAGTAGGCTGAGCTTGTAAGGTCGCGCTTCGGAAGAAGCGCAGACGCCGAAAGCGAAAGACCGAGAAAGAAAAATGTAACCCCGTTCCACGCCGCAAGATATTTAAGACCGAAAAACGCAGTGAAAAGGGCGCACGCCATCAACACAAACGGCAGCGCCTCATAAAAGAAGCCGCTCAAAAAGCTGAGCCTCTCGGGAATGTATCCGATTAAATCCTTGTATAATTCGTAAAACTGCATTCTTATTTTTCTTTCTTAAACAATCTGTACAGTATTAAAACAAGCAGAACAACATATCCCATTACAGTAACGTATTCAACGTCGCTGATACGGTTGATTGCTATAAATGTTACAATAAGCGACTGAATAAGCGAAACGCCGATAATAGCCGTAAGCGCCGTATTTCTTCGGCTGATATTCTCTTTACCGCGTACCCTTACGGCAAGAATAATCAGCACCGCCGTAAGTATTACTTCGGCAATAATAAACGGATACGATATCTCTCTTACAATGTTTTCCGCTAAAAACGAAAGCGATGAATCATACGAAAAATATCTTGCCGAAAACAGAAAGGCGCTTACAATTGCGTTTAAAACGATAAATAATATCACCGCACCCGAATTGCCTTTTTCACCGAACGAGTACGCCTTGTTCCTTTCTAAGTAAAAGCCGAACAATACGGGCAGACACATTAGCGCCGTAATCGGTGAAAGCGCAAACGCCGCCCAGCGCGGAACGTCGCCTGAAAACAGTATTCCGCCGATAAACGTTACAACGGGCTGAACAATGCACATAGCAAAACAGAATTTTTTAATCTTGTCTTTGGTTTGTTTAATCAGCCTTTTCCACATTCCGAAAAACAGAACATATATCGGAAGCGTTGCAAAAAACAAAATTATCATTACGCCCGTTCTGTATGTCATATTGTTTGCGTAATAATAAAGATAGTTAAATCTCATATGAGATAACAGGTTTTCAAGCAAGCCCTTTATTGCAGGCGGATTTGTAAAGAAGAACGAGAGAAAACAGTATAATAACTGTATTGAGCGCTGAAAAGTGATTCATAACCGCAAAAACAAACAGCGTTATATAAAACAAGGTATGTAAAAAATGCAGCCGTATAGAATAGCGTCAGCTTCTTTTTACTGTTTAACTCTGATAATTTCACCTTTATCTCCAAAAGCTTATTAATCTGTATTATTTATAAACGTCCGCTCTCAGCGGCTTAATAGTTAATTCTCTTCTCTTCGGTAATTATCACTGCCGAATTATCCGAGGCTAAAGAAATAATATATTCAAACATAAACGAATTAAAAATCAGTCCTGTTGAAAGGGCGAAGAAAACAAAGCGTATCACAAGCGCTGTTGCAACGTCTGTTACCGTATGCTTTACAGCGGCAGGTATAAAGCCGATAAAGAATTCAAGAATACATAAAAGCATACTGATAATTCCGAAAACAAGAAGCTTTCTCGGAAGCGTCTTTGACATATTTACTATTCCGCAAATAGCAAAATCGTAGTATTTGCCAACGCTGAAATGCGTTTTGCCCTTAGCTCTTTTATCCTGAGTGTAGTAAAGATATTCTACGTCTGTTGCGTACTCGGCTACAATTCCGCGCAAAAACGGATTTTTAAAGCTTCCGGTATTGAGAACGTCAATAAAGCTTCTGTCAAGAAGCTCAAATTCAGTTGCATGAGGAATAAGCCCCATATTAAAAATATGGTTCATTATCCAGTAAACAACTGTTCTAAGGAAATACATAATCGGGTTTTCCCTGCTTTTGTTCTTTACGCCAAGAACATTCTTTGCCCCGTTTTCCCACTTTTTTACAAGCTCGGGTATAAGCTCGGGCGGATTTTGCATATCGGCGTGAAGAAGCACTGCGCAGTCGCCCTTAGCCTGCTGCACAGCGTAAAAAATACTCTTTGAATACCCGAAATTCCTGCTGTAAAATACAGCCTTTATATGAGCATCCCTTTTGCAAAGCTCTTCAATTTTTTCTCTTGAGCCGTCTGTTGAGCCGTCGTCATACATAACAATCTCGTAATTATAACCGTCAAGCGACTCCATAACCGCAGTCGTTCTCTTATAAAGCTCATCGAGATTTTCAATTTCGTTGTATACGGGGACAACAACAGATACCGTCTTTCTAAATCCTGTCATATTTCCAAATCGTACTTTTTCTTAATTTTCGGATAAGCGTGTGAATACCAGAAGGTATAAACAAATTCTTTAAACGCTTTAAAGCCGTCTATAAAGAAGAATATCGGGCCCTTCTGAGAAATAGCGTGAAGTCCGCTGATAATTGTATCTCTTGCGAACTCAAACGGCTTATCGTTCTGGATTGCGTCCTTCTTTGTAAACGCTTTCCAGTTAAAGCAGCAGCGTATTACCTTTAAATCCCTTGACGGAACCTGCGAAAGATTTTGTCCGAGAGTTTCCGTTGCAATCTCACGCGCAAGCTCGGCAAGGCTTGTTTCCGGCTTGAACTTACCTGACGCAACAACCTCGTCGTAAAGCTCTGTTCCCGGCAGCGGCGTAAAGTGGAATACAGGCGTGAGGTTAGCCGTAACCTGATTAAGCAGCTTAACAGTATCCTTTACCTCTTCCACCGTCTCATCGGGATAACCGATAATGAAGCTTGCAACCGTTGTTATTCCTATTTCATTGAGCTCCTTAAACGTCGGTACTACGCGGTCGTAGTTGATGTTCTTGTGGATTTTTTTCATCATAGTCTTTGAGCCCGTTTCAATTCCGAAAAGCGCCCAGCGACAACCCGCGTCATAAAGCCTCTGGAAATCCTCTTTTGTAAACAGACCGATACGGCACTGAATTCCAAAATGGAAATGAAGATTGTTTTCCTTAACTCTGCGGCAGAAATCCCACGCGTCCTCTTTTTTTGTTACCCACAGCTCGTCAGAGAAATAAACGCCGTCAAGTCCGTGGTTTTCAATAAGATATTTAATCTCTTCAATTACATATTCGTTGGGACGCTTTCTGTGTGTTGAGCGGTGGAAGCAGGTGTTTGTACAAAAGGCGCAGTTGCACGGACAGCCCTTTGACGAGTATAAATACATCATCTTTTTACAGCCGAGGTATTCCTGCATATATTTCTCAACATCAATAAGCGAATAATCGCTTATCGGCATATCCGCAAGGTCTGCAAAAGGTCTGTCGGGATTGCGAATAATCTTTCCGTCCTTTTTAAATGAAAGACTCAAAACGGTTGAGGGGTCTCTCTTTCCCGCTACAACGTCAAGCAGCTCCTCAAAGGTAAATTCTCCCTCGCTGAAGGTTACGTAATCAACATACTCGCTTTTAAGACAAACCTCTATCTGCATAGACGGCATAGCGCCGCCCCACGCAACGGGAATTCCCCTTGCCTTTGCTTTTTTTGAAACCTTGAGCGCGTCCTTTAAACCGCGCGATGACATAAGTGAAATTCCTATAATATCGGGCTTGAACTCATCAAGCATTTTATTTATATTTGTTCTTCCTACGCACCTGTCAACAAGCTTTACATTGTGTCCGAGACGTCTCAGGTGCGAGCCGATAGACACAAGACCGAGCGGATTAAAAAGCGCTCTGTTGTAATATCCTGTTGACGGGTTGATTAATAATACATTCATAATGCTCTACTCAAATGCTCTATTTATTTAATATTTTTATTTAACAGTTTCATTCCGTGGCGGTAATAGCTTAAAAGCACCTTCGGGTTTTTAACGCTCTGCGCCACCTTTTTTGTTATATAATCCGGTCTTAAGTAAAACTTGAGGTTGTATTCCTTTTTTAACTGAATAACACGCTCAATGGGAACACTTTCTGTACCCGTTGTGTTCGGGCTGAAATAGTCGCAGCCGAACGCCGACGCCGAAATTGTTTTATACTTTAAACAGTCGTCATACAGCTTTGTTGAATAATACGGCATTGCTATATGAATTTCCATAAAGTCAGGGTCAAGGCGGAACATCATATTAAGCGTCTGTTTGATATCGTCCTCAGTTTCCCACGGGAAGCCTATCATAAAGCAGCCGCAAAACGGAATTTTTGAAGCCTTAATCATCTTCGCCGCTCTGATATTATCCTCCACGCTCGTTCCCTTGCCTATACGCCTTAGCGTATCGTCTGAGCCGCTCTCAAAGCCTACAACAAGCATAAAACAGCCCGCCTTTTTCAGCTTTTCAAGAAGCTGCGGCGTTACTGTGTCCACCCTTGTGTTACAGGTAAACTCAATTTTTTTATACATATCAGAAGCTATGATTCTGTCGCAAAGCTCGTTTACCCAGTCGTTATTATAAGTAAAGGTGTCAGCTCTGAAGAAGAAGTTTCTGATATTGTATTTAAAGTAACACTCTTGCATTTCCTCAAACACATTTTCAACGCTTCTTATACGGAGCTTTCTGCCCGAAATAATCGGCGTCAGACAATACGTACATCCCGACGGACAGCCTCTTGAAACAGAGATTGTTGCAAGAATCTCGTTTGTGTCAGGCCTTGTATAAAGCGCGTTGTTCATTAAATCCCTTGCGGGAAACGGAAGCGAGTCAAGGTCATTTCTCCAGCAGCCGAATTTTGTTTTAACTAATTCGCCCTCTTCGTTTTTGAAGAATATTCCGTCAATGTCCTCAAGCTTTCCCTCGCCGCACAGCGCGCAGTCGCACAGAGGTTTGATAATGAACTCCTCTTCGCCTCCTATCAGAAAGTCAATATCGTCAAGCTTAAGCTCGCTGAGAAGGCTCTCTTCGGTATTGTAAAAAATAGCACCCTTAAGCGCCGCCTTAAAGCTGAACTGCTTTTTCATACGGCTGATAAAATCAATGTCGTCAATAACCGTAGCGTTTGTAATGCTCATAAAAACAAGGTCAGGCTTAAAGCTGAGAATATCGTTTAAAACCGCTCCGTCGCCTGCGCCCTCAGTCTGATAATCACGCAAAAAGACGTCATAGCCGCCGTTCCTTAAAACAGCAGCCGCGTATCCCAAATCATTACACGCGTGCACCGTAGTAACAGCCGATTCCTCAACATTACACTGAGCTCTGTCCTCGCTGCGCTGAAAAAGCTTTCCCGGAGGGTAAATCAGCATTACCCGTCCCTTAGATTTATTATCGGTTTTCATATCTTTTTAATTATCTTTCTGGCGTATTCAAAATCGTAAATTGTGTTAACGTTTGCCTCTTTGTCTGCAACTATTACGCATTTGCCCGTCTTACCCGTTTTAATAAGAAGGTTCATATAGTCGCAGAGATTTGCGTCTGCAGGAAGCTCGTTTCCGTAGCAGTTTCTGCAAAGCGCAATACATTCCTTTGAAAAAATACAGTAGCCCGTTCCCTTAAAGTTGTTTTCAACAACAGAGGGCTTTTCAACGCACGAGAGAAGCCTCATATTATCGTCTGTGCTTACAGAGTAATTGTCCTTGATTTTCTCTTTGTCATCTTCTTCAATTATGCCGCAGAAGAAGTCATCCTCTCTGTTTTTCCACTGCTGCTTAAGAGAAGCTGAACGGTTTCCCACAAATACCTCGTCGCTCAGCTGAATAATGAAGTCGTCATTGATAATAGGCAGCGCCTTCATAAGCGCGTTAACTATTCCGATAGGCTGTTTCTGAATAAGGTATGTAACAGGAATTCCGTTATAGCTTTCGCCGATAGTTCTCATAACCTCCTCAGCATATTTTCCAACAACAACATAAATCATCTCTGCCCCGAGAAGCGAAAGGTTTTCAAGCGAATAGTAAATAAGCTTCTTCCCCTCAAGCGAAAGAAGCGATTTGCACTGTTCCATTCCGAGTTCGGCGGCAAGTCTTTTTCCGTTGCCGGCGGCTAAAATTACACCTACCATACGTTTTTCTTCCCATTAAACAAAATTAGTCACCTTAAATTATAACATAGTAATTTTATAATGTCAACTTAATGGACGCCTTTGCGCTGTGTTGACAAGTGCAAACATAATTGATAGAATATGCATTGTAAATAATCTGTTTATGGAGTAAAAAATGATAGGAAAAATTATACTTCTGATTGTTCTGATATTTCTTAACGCTGTATTTGCAAGCGCAGAAATAGCAGTGATTTCAATGAATGACGCGCGGCTTCGCCAGCTCGCAAGCGAAGGAAACAAAAAGGCAATCCGCCTTACAAAGCTCGTTGAGCAGCCATCGCGCTTTCTCGCTACAATTCAGGTTGCAATAACGCTTGCGGGGCTTCTTTCAAGCGCCTTTGCGGCAGACAGCTTTGCCGACCCGATAGTAAAGGCAATAGTAAAAACGGGCGTTTCAATAAGCGAAGCTACTGTAAGGACAGTAACGGTAATAATCATCACTGTTATTCTCGCTTATTTCAACCTTGTTTTCGGTGAGCTTGTGCCTAAGCGAATAGCTATGAAGCGCGCTGAAAAAATGGCTCTCGGTATGTCAAATATGCTCTACGGCGTATCCGTTGTGTTCAGACCAATCGTGTTTGTCCTTACGGTTTCAACAAATCTCGTTTTACGTATATTCGGAATCAACCCCAACGAAAACGACGAAAAAGTAACCGAGGAGGAAATCAGAATGCTGCTCGCTCAGGGAAGCGAACAGGGTACAATTAAGGCATACGAAAACGAAATAATTCAAAACGTCTTTGAGCTTAACGATACAACAATTGAGCAGATTTGCACGCACAGAGTTGACGTTGATATGCTTGACGCCGACGATACGGTTGAAAGCTGGAATAAAATCATAAGCGAAACACACCATTCATTCTATCCCGTATTCAAGGATAAAAACGAAAATATTATCGGTATTCTGAGTACAAAGGATTACTTCCGCCTGAAAACCAAAACAAAGAAAAACATTCTTTCAAAAGCGCTTGACGAGCCGCTTTACGCCCCCGAGGGTATGAAGTCAAACGTGCTGTTTTCAAGAATGAAGGCGAAGAGAAATTACTTTGCGGTAATAATTGACGAATACGGCGGCTTTGAGGGTGTAATCACACTTCACGATTTAATGGAGGCAATAGTCGGCGATTTCTACGACGTTGACGACGGCAAGGTTACAGAGGATATTCAGCAGCTTGCCGACGACAGCTGGAAAATCCAGGGCGGCGCACCGATAGACGAGGTGTCCGAGGCTCTCGGCATTGATCTTATGAGCGACGACTGGGACACGTTTAACGGCTATGTCTGCTCAATCATTGAGGCTGTTCCCACCGATAACAAACCCTTCACCTGTGAAACCGACGAGCTGACAATCAGCGTAAAAACAGTTAAAAACCACACAATCCAAAGCGCAATTGTAACTAAAAAATAATCAAAAATAAAACGCCTTGAGGCTGAGCCTCAAGGCGTTTTTGTTTTAGAATATTCTGCCGTTTTCGTCGTATCCCTCCGGAAACATCGGGTCGTCACCGTCATCTATGGACGAGGTAGATATTGTATCACATATTGTAAACTTTTCTATTTCGTAATACGGCTTGCTGTAAGCCTTCTTTATACTGTTTGCTTTTCTCATATAAATCTCCCTCCGTTACCCTTTTAAGAATTTGAAGGCGGATTCATATAGAAATCTGCTCTGCCGTACGAAATAGCTTCGATAGGCGCGTCAACCGTCGTTGTGTTGCCGTCATGGGTTGCAGACTCGGAGAAGGTGTACTGATACTTGATATAGCCTCTGCCGAGGATATAAGTATTGTCTCTGTCCTTCGAGCTGAATGAATACTGATGAGTTTCAACAACCGACGGGTCTGTAAGCTTCGTAGTTGCCTGTCTTATAATATTACCTGTATAAGTTCCGTCCGTAACAGTCTTAACGTTGTTAACGCTGAGGTCGCTCTCATCGGGCGAAAGCGCCGAAACAGCAGTTACAACGTTATCGTCGTGGCAGTAGAAGTAAATCCAGCCTGCCTCTGTAACCTTAACGTTATCGGGAAGTCCCGTTGTATAAGCGCAGCGGAATGAGAACTTTCCGGGAAGATTCGGAACTTTTCCTTCTACTCCTATTCCGTCCATAAAGCTGATTACAAACGGGAGCTTATGCTGTAAACGGTATACCGTATCGGCGTTTGTAATTCTTATACCGTCCGCGCTGCCGTCGTCAACGTAGTAAGCCTTAGCTCCGCCTTCAAGCTCTCTCTGATAAAGAGGATAGAAGTTCATATTGCTGATAGCTCTGAAATAGTATACGTCGCTGTAGGTAATCGGGATATATTTCGGTATAGTACCGCCTGCCATTTCAGACTCGTTAATAACCATACCGTAATATGTTCCCTTTGATGCGTCGGGTGTATAGTTAGCTCTTATCTTCTCGTCGTAAGCTACTCCGCTGAGCGAGCTTTCCGTACCGGATTCATTTCCGCGGTTTACAGTACCGCCTGTTCCGTTGGTGTTAATGGTGTAGGTACCGTCGCCGTACGCTCCCGTCTTGAGCGGACGGATAACAAGCGACGTTCTGTGAAGCTCGTCAAGAAGTCCCTGAACAGTAAGTCCGCTACGTCCCGCATAGTCCTCGCTGTCAGTTCCGTCTAACGTAATACCTGTTACGTTGTAGGAGGTTGTTGAAGCGATATCAAAGTTATTTCCTGCAATGCTTACCGTTGCCTTCTTGTTTTCGCTGTCGTAGCTGAAGGCTAACGAAGCGGTCTTTGCAGCGTGTACAACGTCAATCGTTGCGCCTGTCGGTCCTTTGATGTCGATTCGTGCCTGCTCGTCGGCAATCGCCTTATTTGCGTAAGCCGTAATCGTGCAGTCGCGCTGTACCGCGCAAGACAGCGTCGGCGTGTTGGTCTTGATAAATCTCTCTTCGCCTTCGCCGATTTTTACCGACCACTTGTAGCACTTGCAGCCGTAAAGATTGAATACGGGCGAGTCTGCTGCGTTTAATGTCGGATAGTCGCCGTATCTGTAAGTCTGGTTAATAATAACCTGACTTAAGGGCTCGCCTGCAACCTGAACGTTGAAGTTTACCTTGTATGTGCTGAGGTGTTCTCCCTGATTTTCGGTTGCCGCGATATTGATTGCCTCAAGAAGATTCATAACGCCCGTGTCAACAAAGTTCTGCGGGGTGTCACCCTTCTTGGTCTGCTTTGTTTTAACCTCTTTGAAGCTGAGGTCGGCGTAATCCTTTGTCGCCTCGCTGCTGTCGTCGTATGCGTTTCCGTCATACATAGCCGCAACAAGAGACTCAAAGTTGTCGTAAGCCTCGGGGTCAATTGTTCCGTAAGCGATTTCAAGCTCGTTATACGCGCTCATATCAGCGGTTGAGTGATTATGCGCCGCGTTAGCTGAACAGTCCCATGTTGAAATCTGGTTTTCGTTTTCATCGTCATATTCAAAGATATGCTTTGCCGGAGCGTTTTTGAACGTCTCTGTTGCTTCAATTAGCTCCTGAGCTATTTCGGGAATTGTCTGTCCGTTATACTCTGCCTCGTAGTCAACACCTGCGCCGCCGCCGATTTTCGACGTTGCCGAATATGCAACAGCGTCCTGAGCCTTGTCAAGAACTGCCTTGTATTCCGCATAAGCCTCGTCATCTGTACAGCTGTCGGGCTCAATCGGGTCGATAAGCGCACGTCTGAGGTCTGCGTACCAGCCCGTACCCGGGTCGTTTGTGTCGGTTGATTTTGACGTTGCGTCGGTCGGAGTATTAATCTTATCGTCGTTAACTGTTGAATGCTCCGAATCTGTGCTGTCGTCAATGTAGTCAAGAGCCTCGTCCGTTGCGTTAACAAGCTCAACCATATCCTTACAAGCCTGCTCGATACCTGCGTTTACGCTATATTCGGGCGTACCGCTTGTAGCGGCGGAATAATCGTATTTAGCATTGTTCGGGTTGAATGAGCCAACCTTGTCAAGCGCTGTAAGGAAGCTGATTACGTCAGCCGAATCCTTATCGTACTGGAAGATTGCGCCTAAAATATCCTGAACGTTGTTGTTTTCAACAAGGTTGTTCTTCGCGTCCATTGCGGGTATTACGTTAAGCACTCTGATTACAGAGCCCTTGTCGAGCATAATCTCAACATTAAGGTCGGTTGTAGCTCTTACCTCCTGGAACGAATGATACCAGTTAGGTCCGTTGTAATTTTCTGTATAGTATTCGGCGCCGTCCGATTTTGTTTTACCTTCAAACGGATTTACCACTAACTCTACGGCGGAAGCCGCTATTGAAATCTCGGCTTTTCCGTGGTTGTCGTCAGCCTTTAAATCGTAGTATCTGCTCCACCACTCGGTAGGCGAGCCGTAGATAGCGCCGCTTCCCGTAATACCGCTTGTATCGGTGTTCCATGCATTTACCCAGCTGAGCGGTAAGTTATTGCTGTCTCTCTCCGTGTGAATGCCCTTCCAGTATTTGTTGTTTGTTGCATACTGGTTATCATAGGTGTATCTTTCGGAAAAAGCTTTGATGTTGAAGGTTGCGCTCTCCTCGGGAGCACGCGGTCCCTTGTTTGTATCTCTTACGTTATATCTTTTTGTTCCGAACAGACCGACGTCCGTAACCGAGTCCGTGCTCTTTACGAAAGGATAATAACCGTCTGCATATGAAACGCCGTTAACCTTCTGACTTGAATATCCGTCAACATCGTCAAGGTATCTTGAGTTGTATTCCTTAAGCGTTGCGCTGTCTGTCGGATAAGCCGCTGTAGTATAGTTTTCTACACCAACGGTGCTGTGCGCGTTTCTGATACCCGAAAGCACGGGGAACGCAGGAGCGCTGTCGCCGTTGTAAACAAGCACCGTCTCGGCGGGATAGTAAACCGTAAAGTGGTTTGTACCGTCGCCGTCGCCGTTGAAAGACATTGAGCGTCCGTCAACCGTATATGTGTGGTTGCCGTTACCGAGAGTATCCGTTTCCGCTCTTACGCCGTTGGCTCTTGTAACTGTGGGATAATAAAGAACGTTGTTCATTGCGCCCGCGTTCTTGTATGTTGCAAGACCTGCGGCGCCTCCGTTAATATCTCCCTCAAAGATTTTTGTATCCGTGTCGGGCGTGTAGTCGCCTTCAATCGGGTTAGCCGTAAAGGTCTTGTTGCCCTGACCGTCAACCGTATAAGAAGCGAACGGTGTGAAGGCTGAAAGCGCCGTATCAAAAGCGTTTGATACGCTTGCTAAATAGGTAAGGAACTCCGAGTCGTTGTCGGGGTCGTTCTTCTGACCGAACATATATGCGTCGAAGCATTCCTTTGCCTTAATGTAAAGCCGATATGTTTCTGCAAGATTGTATCTGTACGGGTTGTCAGCCATCATAGCCTCATATCTGTTAATGTTGTTAACAAGAGTTGACATTGCTGCCGCCGTACTTGTAATTTCATCAAGGTCGTTACAAGCCTCGCTGATATCGTTGCCCGCCTTTTTAACTGCGTTTTCTGCGTCTGCTTCGTAGTCGTATTTGGAGGTATCGGTAAGGTCAAGTGAAAGCACGTAGTCAAACGCGCCGAAGAAGCCTACTGAATTACCGCTTCTGAAGCCGTCGTTATCAACAAGGAAGGAATCCTTCTTCTCGTTTAACGTAAGTTGAATCTTATCAAGAAGCTTCTTGTAGTTGAGAACATAAACGGGGTTTCTTGTTGTTAACAAGGTGTTACCCTCTGCGCGGTGCTCGCTTCCCGTAACAACATTGTACCAGTAAGCGTGTACCGTCCATTCAAACTTTGAAATCTTCTTATAGTTTTCAATACCCTTGTATTCGTTCTTGTTGGTTATGGTTGTGTAATCCATACCGTTGTCAATATCAAAGGTAAGCGCGTTTCTGAAATTGTAGAAATCCGAATTTGCATCGTGTCCGCCCGCGGAGCTGCTTGTATCGCTCGCGTCCCAGTACTTATAACCGTCGTCTGAGGAGGAGTCGGTTGTTGCAACTCTCGGAATAGAATAGCTCGAGCTCGTCGGCCATACAACGTTAACCGCGGAGCTTGTTGAGCTTCTCGGAGCAGTATTGTGTCCGAGCCAGTCCGTCTTTAAACGTCCGCCTGCTTCTGCAACGTAGCCGTAACGGAAACGGTATCTTCCCTCGTTCTCCTGCTCTGCAAAAAGTACGGGAACCTTTGCGGCGGTTGTGCCGTCATAAAGAACAACGGCGCTCGGCTGATAAACGAACATATCGCCGCCGTATTTTAATATACCGTTTGACCAGTAAATATATCCGTGTTCAAGATTGCTGTACTGTAAGCCTGTCGGACTCTCTGCCCAGAGCACGTTTGAATAGCTGCCCGCAGCATTTGTTCCGTTAACCTTTACGGTTTGTGTTCCGGTGTACGGAGTGAACTCCTGCATTGCAGCCGTCGCGTTTGCAAGAGCCACCGCCTGTTCTGCGCCCGCTCCCTCTTTGCACGCGTCAACATAAGCCATATAAGCTCCGATGGAGTTCTTATAAAGCTTTGTGCCGTTGTACATTTCGCTTACCTTTGAAAGATAAGCGGCTTTTGCGTCGCTTAACTCATCTGCCTGAACGGTAAGAGCGCCCACGGGCAGAGTAGTAAAGACAAGCAAAACCGAAAGAAGTACGGATATGAGTCTTTTGTTCATTTTTCTCATGTGTGTTTCCTCCAGTTATTTCAGTGAGCGTTTACTCACCGAATAAATGTTAATAAATAGTTAACGCAAAATACTAATTCGCGTTCTATTGCACTATTTATATTATAATTTACGTTTGCGTTTGTCAAGTCTAATTGTGAATTTTTTGTGAATTTTGTTAATTTATGTACAATTGTCATATTTTCACCGTTTTTTTAACAATTTTTCTATTAACTTTTACCACATCGCAAACAGTTTTCAATACAAAACAAAACTGACACCCTTGGAACAAAGATGTCAGTTCGTTGCTTAAAACTTAATATTCTGCTTCAAGTCGCTTTTTTGTGCTGTCTGCACAACTTGGGGCAGTTCAAAGAGAGGCGCTTTTCCTTTGCTTATTTAACTTTAATTTTAACTGTAACGGTTTTGGTAGCTTTGTTATAATTGCCGTTGCCGGCGGCGGTCACCTTGATTTTTACTTTGTAGGTGCCCTTCTTCAAGCCCTTCTTCAAAGTAATCTTACCCGTCTTTTTATTGACGGTAAATTTCTTTTTGAAGTTCTTTTTGCCGAGCTTTGCAGAGGAAAGTGCATAGGTATTATTCCCCTGTGCTCCCGAAACCGTAACGGCTTTCTTGAGGGCAAGCGTTTGGTTCTTTTTCTTCAGCTTCGCATACTTAACGGTCGGCTTTTTCGCTTTCAGCTTCAACGGATTCTCCGCTTTGGCTATGGTAAAGTACGCGATTTTTGAGCCGTTGTAATTGTCCTTGCCGCTAATGATAACCGAAGCGTTACCGGCGTTGGTATTGTTCGCATAGGTTACGGAATAGGCAGAGGCGGGAAGCGTTTTGCCGTTCAGCGTTACCGTTACATTCTGAGTCTGCGCCTTGCCGTTGTAAACACGGTTTGTCACGCCCTTTAGCGTGGCGCCTGTAAGGTCAAGCTTCGCAATGGTGAACGTCTTTGTCAGCATTCCCGTATAGCGTCCTTTACCCGTAACGGTAACCGTTGCCGTACCTGCATTTACATTGTTCGCATAAGCGATGTCGTATGCCGTTTCATCGAGTATAGTGCCGTCTGCGAGTGTTACGGTAAGCTCCTGCGTCTGAGCAACGCCGGTATAGGTCTTATTAACAACGCCGCTGACCGATGCACCGCTGATATCCACACTACCCGTAATGATGGTGGACACCGTTTCGGATTCATTTCCATTTTCGTCCGTTGCCATCATATTTACAACGGCGGAAAGCTCACCGCCGAGATTTGCGCTGTAGGTAAATGCGCCGTTTTTATCAGCTGTTACCGTTTGTTCTCCGTTGATAATAACCGTTGCGCCCGGCTCGGTCATACCCGTTACGGTATAATCGCCGTTCTTATCGGCGTAGAAGGTTTCCTCATCAAGCGTGATGACGGGCGCTACATTATCCTTGCTTACATAGACATAGGCGAGAGTTTCGTCCGTTACGCCGTCGTGGGTATATTTGGCAGAGATTTCAAGAGCAATGGTTCCTTCAAAATCGGGCATTCTGAATTCATCTGCATAAACCTCGTCAAGGGGAACGGAATAATCGTTGCCGCTGTCGTCCGTAAGATTTACCTGACTGACGGTGAATACAGTATTAGCGGAAACATCCGCATTACCGCTTTTTGCGTTACTCGGAATTATAGCATAGCCATTATTGTTCACAACAGCATTATAGACACCGTTTTCGTCGGGAGTAATTGTTTCACCGCCGACGCTGACATCAAAGGTGACGGGCTTATAAACGGGAAGCAGCTTTGCCTCTGACTGCGTTTCCGCGCTGTATTCGTCATAATCGGAGGCTTCGCCGTCCAGCAGAAGCGTGTTGGTTTTGTATGCCTGAACGCCGATTTTATAGGTCTTTCCCGCTTCAAGCGCCGCGATTTCCTTCGCCGCTTCGGCGCTTATCTGAACGGTGTCGCCGTCGGCGCTCGTGAGCGTGCTCGCTTTGCCGTCGCCGCCTACCGTCATTGCCATTTCAATAGAATAGGTTTTGGATGCTTCGTCATATGCAAGACCCTGCGTTGCAGAGAAATCCTCGTTTGTGAGATTATAACCGCGCTCGGTATCTACCCACTCGTCGCCGTCCTTCTGATAAATCGTAAGCTTGTAGCCGTCTGCGTTATCCACCTTTTTCCAGCTTGCCTTCATCGACTCGTTACCGATGAGTTCAAGGCTGACATTTTGCGGCGCAGTCGGGACTGTTGTGTTGACATAGTGATATGTTGTGTCGGATACGTTGGAATCCACGGGGATTTCCGCGTCAATTTCTTCCTCCGTGCCGTTATCGTTCTTAACGGTTACCTTGGTTTTTTCAACAAGGGCGGTGGTTACATAGTAATCGCCCGTCGGTGCAATATTGCCTGAGGTGTTCAGCGTGATTGCCTGAACGTCGGCAGTGTTGGTAATATCGCGCGCCTCTACGCAGTAATCGGCAGAAATCTGCTCTTTTCCGTTTTCGTCGAGCGTCTTTTTGCCGAGGTAGGTATAAAGCGCGTAATGCTTTTCCGCTTCGGGATTTTCAATCGTTGCGCTTACCACATCGCCGGAAAGGGACGCGTTCAGAGCGGTAACCGGCGTTGTGGCAAGGCCGCGGATATCAAAATCAACGCCTGCGGTAACGGAGGTTTTACTGCTGTTCTTTGCCGCCTGCTCCTTCGTGAGCGAAAGATAAACGGCTTCCTTTACAACATTGCCTTCTTCATCGGCTTCATAGGTGCTTCGCCATACATTGTAGCCCGGGTCGGTATCCGATTCGGGAATGACGTCGGGAAGCCAGTTGAGAGAATCGAGCTTATCGCAGGAAATCGAATTCTCCAGCGCGTCAATATCCTCTGCATTCTTCGGAACAACAGCAAGTACGAGGTGCTCGCCGTCTGCAATATTTGCGGTGCTGGCGGCAACCGTCTTGGTGAAGGTGCTCCTGGTGTTGTTGTTTGCAAGCAATCTTGTCTTAACAGGGGCAATGTTTGCCTGCGCGTAAGCGATAGCCTGCTCGCCGTCCTCGGTTTCCACCATCTCGGGCTCGCTGAGCGCAACGGTACGAATACCTGCGTTCTGACCGCTTTGACTGTCTACGAGAATATCATCCCATTTAATCGGCTCCAATTCGTTAAAGAGCTTGCCCTGAAGCGAAACCTTATCGGGAAGCACATAGATAACTCTTCCGTAAACGGGCCATACATAACCCGTTGCGGCAATACCGCCGGTAATGGAGGCGTTCTTGAAGAACTGCTTTGCGCTGTCGCCGCCGTTCCCTGTTTCAAACGCCGTCTGCGCGCCAATCTTGAAATCAAGTGCTGCGCCGAGCAGCGACTTGCCGCCGATAGCGGGAACGCCTGCAGGAATATTCAGCGAGCAGGAAGCGTTGCCGTAAGCGCCGACATAAAGATACATCCATTTGGAATTATCCGTTGCGCCGCCCGCAAAGGTTTCAGCGCCGAGAGAAGCGTTTGCGCTTATGGTATTATTAAAGAATTTAAGCGTATTGGCAAGCGGGTCCTTATCGTCTTTGAAGTTGAAAATCTTGACGCCCATACCGAGGCTGCCGCCGAAGGTAACGCCGCGGTAGGTCCTCTTGGCGATATTAGATGTTCCGTAGGTGATTTCTTTACCCGTCAGGTATACGCCTGCGTACAGGCTGTCTACGATTTCAAGGTTGGAATCGCCTATCTTAAAGCCGAGGTCTTCACCCGACAGCTTCAGTATGCTCGGGCCGATTTGTGCGGTCAGCTTTCCGTCGACCACCTTGATAACCTGGCCGTAGGTTACAAGAGTCAGAACAACGGGCGGAATGCAGGTATAGTTTCCGTCAATCGTAGAAGCAAGACCGTCGATACCGCCGCCACCGCCGGTGATAGTAACGACGGGCGTGCCGGGCGTTAAATCAATGCCTGCGCCCTCTGCTTCCGCCTTGAGCTCAAAGTAGAGATGCTCGGGGCAGAGGCGTCCGTTTTTCAGCCGTACAAGTGTGAGCTCCGCTTTTGTTGAGAACAGGTTTTTAACGGTCAGCTCAAACTTGAAGTCATACAGTTCTTCTCCGGGGAAGGTATTAACCTCGCCTTCCATTTTGGCGCCGCCGAAGCCGAGAACATTCGGCTTTGCGTCTTCGTCGTCCTCTTTATCCTTGCCGGGTGCTTTCGGGACTTTCAGCTTACCCTTGGCGTGCACGCCGTTGCAAACAAATTCGGCTTTACTGTTCAGACCGTAGCCGAGCTTGAGCATTTCCATTTGGGCAACAAAGAGATTCATTTTAAATTTACCCGTAAAAACGAGGTTGCCCTTTGTATCAATGTTTGCGCCCTTTACCTGAACGGAGTTGCCGGGCAGGCTGATATTAATCGTTGCGCCGTTCTTATCGGGCTTGATGCCGAATTTTACGCCGAGCTTGCTGTCGTACCCGTCAAAGGTAAGACCGCCGCCGTCCTTCGCCTCATAGAATTTAAAAGTCGGGGCGTTCAGCGAAACGGCGTTCTGGTCAAATTCGGGCGTACCGTCGGGCTTCAGACGGAAGTAGCTGTTTACCGCGTTCCAGGTTGCCGTAACGGACGCGCTGAGCGCGGCAACGCCCGCCGTGAATTTATAGTATTTTACGGAGCCGTCGCTGTTGGTTTCGACGGTGTAATCGCCGCGATACTGTGCAACGCAGGTGCCGTTGGTCTTTTCGAGCGTTTTGATTTCGTCGGCGGTAGCGGCGGGAAGCACCTTATAAATCTGCTTGCCCTTGTCGTCTTTTTTATCGCCGTCGGGAAATACGGCAAGATATTGCGCGTCGCCCCTGATGTCGAATTTATCAGGCTCGATTTCCTGCTGCTCAATTTCGTCTTTAAGCATCAGGTTGCGGAAACCCCAGAGACCACTGAATTCGTTGCTGTATTTCGTAGTTGTTGAAATGGTTTCATCGAGGATAATCTGCGTATTCTTTTGCGTAAACGCCCAGTAACCCGGGGTGTAGGTTTTCAGCGAATTGCCCGCATATTCAATTGATTCGGGATAATAGCTGTTGTGGTTTTCAACGCCGCCCGCCATTGAATGGTAGTAATAATAGGAGCAGGCAACAAACGGAGCCGCCGTGCTGTAACTGCCGATATAGGTTTCCGTAACCGTATTCGGCGCGGTTGCGCTGACGCCGTTTGAAATCACGGTCTGTGACAGCATTCCGCTTTCGCTTCTCGTTTCCGCATTGACCGCAATATCCTTGAGCTGCGCCTGCGTAATGGTTTCGTGACCCATCTTTGCAAAGTCAACGAACTCCATATCCACCTTAAAGAAGGTGTTGTTTTCCATATGGTATTCCACGCGGTCGGTAAAGCCCGCGCCGGTATCGGGATTGCCGGTTCCGGTCTTGTCCTCGCTGATGAACTCACGGAACACCTTATCGGATTCCACATAGGTGGTGCAGCTTACGCCCCAGTTGACCGTTTCGTCATTGTCATCCACCGGAACGCTGTTCATATCCGTATTCGTATGGCTGCCCTCGTTGAGCTTCACAAGGGTAAAATAGGTATGAACGGTGTAGCCGTTATTGCCCGTGCCGAAGCGATAATCCAGCGCAAGGTCGCCGTGGAAATGAGCGGGGTAGTCATCGCCCTCGTACATCGGGAAATAATCGTCAACATCAAAGCGCGGGTCAACTCTTGTTACCACCATCGGAGTATAATTGCCGATGTCGTATTCATCAAGCTCCGCGTCATAAGAATTGACGGGCGCCTTCATAATGGTAATATTCTGCGCGCCGAAATCATCCAGCGAATACTTATTCTTATCGTAGGTATCGTATGCCGATTTCGGAATCGTATGCGCATGAGAGCCGACCATACCGAGATGTTCCACGGCTCTGGACGCTATGCAGACATCAAAATGGATATAATCGTTCTCAATGTACGCATAGGTTTCGTTGCCGTCCTTCAAACCGACGCCGTGCTTGGTAGCCGAATCGCCCGTTACGACAGCGCCGATATAGGCATATACTGCCGACGGCAGGCTGAAGAACATCAGCAATGCCAGCAGAAAGGCGGTAATACTTTTCATAAGCTTATTTACCTTTTTCATAAACACTACTCCTTTATATAATTTAGTTCTATTCTAAAATATCATAATTGCGGCGCAAAAAAATAAAACCTTACAGAATTGTAAGGTTTTATCCGTTAAACGGGAAAGACCGTGCGGACGGTTGTGCCGCCCGATTCGTTATTTCCAATGAAAATTTCCGCCTGATGACCTTCGGCAATTTCCTTACAGATAGCGAGCCCGAGCCCGCTTCCTCCGTCGCCGCTGAAGCCCTTTTCAAAGGCGTGAAGCGCCGTTGCTTCATCAATACCGTCGCCGTTATCCGAAACGCTTACGGTGACAGCGCTCTCGTCTTTTTCCGCGCACAGGCGGATAGTTCCCGCTTCCGTATGGCGGCTTGCGTTGATAATCAGGTTATACAAAAGCTGAATCAGGCTATCGTGGTAGCCTTTCAAAGAGAGTCCCTTAGCGCATTCCGTTACAATGCGGTTACTGCGCTTTTCGCAAATCGGCTCGCAGAATGTCTGTGCTTCTTTAAACAGCTGCTCCAGCGCAATTTCTTCCATCGTTGTCAGCGCCAGCTCTGACCTTGCGGCGATATCGGATTGCTCCACAATACGCCCGAGGCGCAGCGCCTCCTGCTTGATATATTGCAGGGAACGAATCAGCTCCTCGTCGTTTTCACCGCGCGATTCCAGCTCCCTGGCGGAGAGCTCGGAATATCCCGCAATCACTGTCAACGGCGTGCGGATTTCGTGGTTCATAATGGATATAAAGTTTTTCTGAAGCTCGAGCCCCTGCTCCATACTTTCGTTCATACGGCGTAGCTGTTCCTCGTTGCCCTTCGAGGTTTCATATGCCTTTTGTATATCCCTGAATTCCATTGCCATCGCAAGCGTCATAATGACCTCAAAGACGGTCAGCCCGATATTGGTGGCAAGAAGGAACGGCGTGGAAAGATGCACCGCGCCCATCGTTACGGCGGAAACGATAATTAGAATGCCGATAAGATAGAGCCGCTTGACGGGCTTTACGGACGCCCTGTTTTTTATCAGCCAAAGCAGATAATAAATAAAATAGATAACGCCGTAAACCGCCGCCGCGATACCGAGATACAGCACATAGCGGCTGTAAATGCTGACGGGCAGAAGAACGAAGTATAAAAGCGAGCCGCAGATTAAAACATAATCGGCGATGTTCAGTAATTTCCATTTCGGCTTTTCAATGCAGTCGTGGACAAACAGTATCAGAAACGCGCCCGTTAAAACGAGCGAGCAGGATTCAATTCTATGCCCGATAAACCAGTTGAGATTCGGGAGGACTGTCATCATCAGCTTCGGGTTCGTCAGCGCGATATTGAGCAGTATGGAAAAGCAGCTCATTGCGTACCAGAGATACTGCCTGCGCTCGTGCATACCGGCAAACATTCCGAGGTTAATCAAGCCGAGCGTAAAGAGAAAGACGATAATCGCAAGGCTTTTGAACATACGGAGCTGCGCGTTGCGGGTAATCACTTCCTGCTTATCCATACTAAAGGAAAAATCGCTCCATCTCGCATGGTCAAAATTACAGCGCTGTATGACGATTTGCGTATGCTCGTCTGCGGTAAAATAAACCGTAAAGGTTCCCGTTTTCGGGATATATTCCTCTTTGTTATCCGCTACCCTGCCGCCTTCATAGAGGACCTTCCCGTCAACGAACACCTTTGTTGCATAGGTGAAGTTTTCCGCATAAATTCCGTAAACCTCGCCCTGCGTTAAGTCGAGCTCCATCACGCTTGTGCGGTAACGGGAAAAGCCGTTTTTTTCATCAAACGGCTTCGGCTTTGCGCCGTTGCTGATTTCTTCGGGTGTAAGCAGCTCGTTATGATAGGTTAAAAAATCACGTTCGCTGTACTTTTCGGCGGGTAATTCGCGAAGCGTTCCCGAAAGAAGGGCAAGAAAGCCTATAACGAGAACGAGATATACGACGTAATTCAGCGTTTTACTGGATGAATTTTTCATTGTCTGCCCGCCTTAATCATTACTAATTCATAGCCGTCGTGGTCGGAGTCTATATAAAACAGATGCGCATAGCCGGCGATTTTTTTATTCAGGCGGGATACCGTTGTCCACACCGCCGTAAAATCGCTGTCCGCCCTAACGCCCCATACCGCTTTAAAGAGCTCCTCTTTCGATACCTTCCGTGCGCGGTTTTGCGCAAGATACAGCAACAGCCCGAACTCCTTGCCCGAAAGCAGCAACTCGGTATTTTCTGCAAATGCCTGCGATTTGACAATATCAAAATAGAGCGCACCGACGGAATAACGGCTGTTTTGAGGAAGCGTGCTTTTGCTGCGTCTGATGAGCGCCTTAACCCGTGCGCCGAATACGTCTAAATCATACGGCTTGGTGAGATAATCGTCACCGCCGTTTTCAAGCCCGCTGACGATGTCCTCATCGCTGACCTTGGCGGTCAGGAACAAAACGGGACAGGCAGAGCGCACGCGGAGCTCTTTGCAAAAATCCACTCCGTTTCCGTCGGGTAGCATAATATCAAGCACAACGACATCAAAAACATTTTGTTCGATAAGCGCTTTCGCTTCCGCAATGCTTGTTGCCTGAAAAACGCGGTAGCCCTGCACCTGAAGATATTTTTTGTTGATTTTCAGAATGTGCTCATTATCTTCCACAAGAAGAATGTTTTCCATAACCGACTCCGTTTTATTACAGTTTCTTTGTTTTATCAACTCAATCATAACACAGCGCAAAAAAGATTGCAATAAACAGATAGCGCTGAACCATGAAACCAAACAGTTGTTTTTTGCTTTTGATTCAGAAAAACGGCATATTAATATCAGAACTACCGAGTCCACAGACTCATAAGTTTTTTTACTGCATTTTTACAACACTTCTAGGAGTTTGCAGCTGAAGTCGGTGAAAAGGTCCGGTGGACCTTTTCGTTGTTGAGAAGAAAATCCCGTCCAAAAATTTCAATCAACATACCATTTATAAAAAAAGCAAGGCGCGGGGGTCCGCGCCTTTTTGGGTGTTGTTATTTAACCGTGACTTTGATTGCTTTAGCGGTGCCGTTATTTGAATATACATATACGGTTGCCGTGCCTTTGCCGACAGCCTTAAGCTTTCCGCTCTTTGTAACTTTTACAACCGCGGTATTAGTTGACATATAACGGAATTTTCTCACATGGTTAATCGGCTTCTTTTTCTTGTTTTCAAGCACAAGCGATGCTTTTATTTTCGCCGTATCGCCCTGTTCAAGAGTGAATTCAGCCTTTTTAACTTTGATTTTCTTAATATTGGTATATTTGCTGTTTTTGCCTGCGATATGGAAGGTCGGGGTCTTAAAGAGCTTAACCCATTTACCGTTCGCCTTCTTTTGAGCAACAATATACACCTTAAGGTTTTTCTTGGTATTAATTTTCTTGCCGCTGAGCTTTGTAAGCTTAAACGAAGTGATATTGCCCTTTACGGTTTTTATCTTCTTATACTTGTTTTTGCCGCAGTAGGCAGCGTAGATTACATAACGCTTTGCTTCGGGCGCTTTCTTCCACGCAATCGTTGCGCCGTCGTCCCCGGGCGTTGCTGTAACGCTTGCCGCGAACTCTGCTTTATCCTTTTCAGCGCAGGCCTTTTTCAGCGTTTCGTCAACCGCACCGCAGACCGTACAGGTATATCTCTCTTCGCCTTCCTCGCCGTATTTATGGCCGAGCGCGTCCGTGAATACGGTTTTTGTCTGCGTTTCAAAGACAGAATTTGTAAACGTTGCCGTGTATGTTGTCCTGCCCTTTTCCGTGCAGGTTGCAGGGGTTGCATTAAAGGTTGTTGCAACCGTTTCGGATTCCGCTTCATCGCAGTATACGCATTTGCGGCTTGCCGTTACGGAGGAGGTATCCGTCCATTCGTAGGTAACGTCGCTCCATGTGTGCGGCGAATTGCCTACCGTGTATGTACCGTTGAAGGTTCTGACGGCGTAATTCGGGTTATCCTCACAGGAAAGGATGATATCGTAGTTTCCGGGCTTGTTCTTATCGGCATTCGTGCTGATGCTGATATTCAGCTCGTCTTCGTTATAGTAGCAGCTGTGCAGATTGTCGATTGTATATGTCAGCTCGGCAAGGTCGCTTCCGTGGTTTGTTTCTTTATTATCCGCCGTAATATCAAGCGCCGACTGTGAAACATGAAGCTTTATGGGACTGCCCGCAACCCAGGTAATTTTGTAGTTGCTGTCGTTATAAGCGCATTTGTCCGTTGACAGCTTTGTTTCATAAT
>CAMNAP010000009.1 GCA_946531445.1 uncultured Clostridia bacterium | reverse complement strand
AAAATTCAACGTAGCCCGTAATTTCCTGACCGAAATTAACAACATATTCGCCCTTCGGAGTTACAATAAGCTTTTTGCCTTTTATTTTCTCCTGCTCGCGAATCGGTACGCCGTCAAAAGCAACGAGCATATCCCGTCTGTAATTGATTTCAACAGCGGGCGTGTGGTCGGTGTTCTTTATTCTTAAATCAACCGCTTCGCCGTCGTAAATATCGTTGTGAATGATGTTGCTTTTTGCACATTCCCACTCTTTGTCGGTCACAAATTCATCTACGCTTCCGTCTGTATAGATTACTTTAAGCGAGCAAATCAGTGCCGCCTCGTCGTGTTTAAGAATATCGCTTCCCCAACAGTCAACGTTGTGGAAAAACCAGCCTCTGCCCACGCCGACCTTAAGCTCATTTTCGCCCGTTTTAAGCAAAGAAGTTACGTCGTAGGATATGTATCTAAGACGGTTTGTATAGGATGTCCAGCCGGGCATAAGCACATCAGCGCTCACTCTTTTTGAATTGATGAACGCCTCAAACACGCCGTGAGCGGTTATGAAAAGCTCCGCACTTTTAACTCCGTCTTTTATATTGAAGCGGCGGAAAAAGTCTGTTGCAACAAATTCATTGTAAGCGGGTGCCTTTATCCATCTTGCATTAAAAATACTAACCATTATGTGTCCTCGCTATAATGTCGTGTCAAAATTTAATTTCAAGAATCATTTTAAGAATATTCTTTGCCGAGCGCTGTAATTCACCAAGTGTAATTCCTTCTTTACTGTTAAACGATTTAACAATTGATTTGTCCGGCTCATATCTGTCGCTATATTCTGAGCCCGGCATATACAAATCAACACCCGCTCTTATTCTGTAGGCGTTATTCCAGATATTCTCAAATTCAGGGCTTTCATGATACTGAATAAACCAGTCGGTCATTACGTTTCCTTCGTAGCCCCACTCACCTCTTAAAATCACGGTTACAAGGTCATAGTTATAATGTCCCCACACGCCGTTGATAAGATTGTAAGAGGTCATAAGATTTTTGGGAGAGCTCTCTTTAACAGCAATCTCAAATCCCTTTAAGTATATCTCACGAAGTGCTCTTTCGGAAAGTCGGGAATCATTTCTTGTTCTGTTGTATTCCTGGTCATTGCACGCAAAATGCTTGACACACGCCGAGCCGCCGAGACTCTGTGAGCCTCTAACAGCCGCCGCAGCCATCTTTCCGCTTATGAGCGGGTCCTCGCTGTAGTATTCAAAGTTTCTTCCGCACATCGGGTTTCTGTGAATATTCAGCGCAGGGGCAAGGAAAACATCAGCCTTTCTCTCTTTCAGCTCCTCGGCTACAGCGCAGTAAAGCTCTTCAACAAGCTCTGTGTCAAAGGTGCAGGCAAGAAGCGTAGCAACGGGAAGAAGCGAAGAATCGTATTCAAGCGTAACGCCTGCGGGGCCGTCACAGGTTACTGTAACGGGAACACCCTTTTCAAAGAGCTCGTCTGTTACTCCGCCGAAGCCGCCTGCTCCGCCGTAGGGCTTTTTGTCCTCTTTACAGTGGAAATCGCCTCTTGTAAGTAAATCAAGCTCGTCAACCGTAAGCTGTGCGACAAACTCATCAAGCGTGTTTTTACCGTCCTTAACATCCTGAAGCCTTATTCCTTTATCGCCTGTGAAGGGAATTTCCTCAGGAAGATTTTCAAGAATTCTGTCTCTGAGCGAATACTGCCGCGGAGTAACAGGCTTTTTGTCAAGCTCAATTTTGCCCTCGCACTGCTTTGCGCAGATAATGTTAAACTCATTCTGAGGCGCGCCCGCCTGGGAAAGTTGAATAAAGAGCTCTGTTTTTTCCTGATAATATGTAAACGCAAGCAGTGTATCCCTTACGTTTTTACCAACGTAGAATTTATATTCACCCTCCTCGGTTACATAGGCGAAGGGATAGCCCGTAACGCCGCTGTCATCGTAAGACGTGAGCATATAATCTGAAACGAACATTGAAAGCGTTTCGCTTTCACCGGGCGCAAGCGTTTTTGTTTTTGCAAAAGCTACAAGTGCTCTTGAGGGGTTACCGAGCTTTGCGCAGGGCTTTTCAAGATAAACCTGAACAGCCTCCTTTGCGGAACAGCTTCCGATGTTTTTAACGGTTACGGCTATGTCAAAGCCGCCGTCTGTTCCCTTTACTTCAATGTCTGAATATTCAAATTCAGTATACGAAAGACCGAAACCGAAAGGATACATAACCTTGTCTTTAGCGAAAGTCTCAAAGTATCTGTAGCCTACGTAAATGTCCTCTTCGTAATTATTGAAGCCGTAGCCGCCGAAGTTTTTACTTGACGGATAATCGTCGTAGCTTTTTGCGATTGTATCAACAAGCTTTCCGCTCGGACTTACCTTACCCGTAAGAATATCGCATACGGAATTTCCGCATTCCGTTCCGCCGAGCCATACGTAAACAATTGCACCGATTTTATCGCCGAGCGCTTCAAAAAAGCTCATATCCATTATTGCGCAGGTGTTGAGAATAACGACTACCTTATCAAAAGCGGCGCAAACATTTTTAAGCATTTCCTTTTCATTGTCGGTTAGGTAATAGCTTCCCTTTTTCGCCTTTGCCTCGTGTCCCTCGCCGTAGCGTCTGCCGATTGTAACGATTGCAGCGTCGCTTTTTTCAGACGCTGTCTTTGCCACTTCAGGAGTTACAGCCATATCCTCATAATAGTAAACAAAATCCTCATCGCTGTAACTTACAGGGTTAGCCTCGTTATATTCGTGATAAAGCGCCGCCAGCTCCTCGTTGATTTCAAGCTCTTCGCAGTCTCTCAGTGCAACTGTAAGATTTCTTGTATCCTCGCATTTTACACTGCCGCCCGAGCCGTAGCCTCTGAAAACCCACTCCTCGTTAACGCGTGAGAAAAGCGAGAGCTTTGTTCCCTTTGCAAAAGGCAGAATTCCGCTGTTTTTAATGAGCACCGCGCCCTCTGACGCACTCTGTCTTATCAACTTTCTGATGTCATATTTTTTCTCCATAACTTCCTCCAAAAATATGTCTATCTGTAAACCTTAAGCGTTTTGATTTCAAACGGTTCAAAGCTGAGAGTTACTTTATTACCGTTAATGCTTATTTCTTCGCCCTTGTCCTCAAGCAGATTTGTAAGCTCTGCCTTAGAAATATAAGAAGAAAAGGCAATGTCCGTATTGGTTTTAGAGCCCTCACACTCGTAGAGTCTCATTACAAATGAATTGCTGTCGTCCTCAGCGGGCTTAACTGCTTCTGCAATTATATTCGGCGCGCTAATTGAAGCAAACTGCTTTGCCCCGGTCTTTCCGCCGACAGCAAAAACAGGTACGTTAAGTTCATATGCGGGGTGTACAACTTCTTCAGCGCAAAAGCCGCTGTTGTGAATAAGAAGAGAATAAGTAAATTCGTGAACGCCCTTATCGCCCGAGCCGTCCGGGTGTGTTCCGCCCTTGTGGAGCGACAGGCACAAATTGCAGTCCTTTATTGAAATTCCGTACTTACAGTCATTGAGAATTGCTGCGCCGAAACGCGGCTCGCTTATGTCGGTATAATTTCTGTTGCAAACCTCAAACTTTGCAACCTCCAGACTGTTATTATCTGTAACAGACCTTTCAATAGCGCCGAACTGAATTTCGCTTCTCGCTCTTCTGGCTGTTATATCTAAATCAAAGCCCGTCTTTAAGAAACGGTGAGGAGTGCGCCAGTCAATCAGCGTTTCAAAATCAATTCTGGGCGAGTCGGCATAACAAACCATATCCTGAATAATACTGTTTTCGCCGGCCTTAAACTCACTTCTCAGTCTTATTTCAACCGCTCCGTCCGAAACAAGCTCTCTTTTTACAAAGCCGTAAACGGGCTTGAGATTATTAAACACATCCCATTCTATGTCCCAGTTATCAAACGATTCGGGGACGTCCTCACCGAAAAGGAATACGCCGAGCGGAGCGCCGTTTTTCTTTCTGAGCTCTCTTTGCGATTTCTTGTCTATAAGTGAGGACATGTAGCCGTTTTCGTCAAATGTGATTTTTGCAAACGGCGTTTCAAGAGCTTTTCCGTCATATGTAAACGGAGATTCGGTTTTTTCAGCTTTATCGCAAAGCTCAATTTCAACGCTTGAAAAAGCGGGAATTTTAATTGAGCCGATTGCAAGGCGCTGTCTGCCTTTGATATCCGTGTAACGCTGGGACGGATAATCTTTTGCAAAGCCGTCCGCCTCAATAACGGCTGTATCGCTTCTGTCAAACGAAAGCGTGTTAAAAAGTGTAATGCCCTCGCCGCCGTCTGTAAGTTCCTTTGCATAGCTCTCTGCCGCTTCTCTGTAGTTTTTAAGAAGCACATCCATCTCTTTGTGGTACAAGTCGTAAACGGGTGAAATGCAAGTACCCGGAAGAATGTCGTGGAACTGATTTTTAAGAAGAGTTTTCAGCCAGACGTCGCTGTTTTCGTTTCTCTTTTCGCCGCTGATAACATTGAAATATTCCATATCGCGAAGCGCATACTCCGCTTTTCTGTTTTTACGCTTTACGTCGTGCATCTGGGTAAGCGTACCTCTGTGAAGCTCAAGGTAAAGCTCGTCATCATAAACGGGAAGTGCGTCTTTTTTTGTTTCAAGCTCCTTCATAAAGTCGGAAACTGTCATGCTTTCAACCTCGGGCATTCCGTCCATAGAAGAAATTCTTTCAGCCGCCTCAATCATTGCGGGAGTCGGTCCGCCGCCGCCGTCGCCGTAGCCGTATGCAAGCAGGCGCATATCGGCAGAGTCCTTATTCTGAAGCTCCTTAACAAAAGCAACCGCATGGTCAACATTCGGCCAGCAATGACTGACGTTGAAGTGAGTTATAACCTCGCTTTTGTCTATTCCTCTCCACACAAAGCTTTCAAACGGGAACCTGTTATTATCGTTCCAGCTTATTTTCGTTGTATAGAAATATTTAACTTCACTTTTTTGCATAATCTGAGGAATGTTTCCGTTATAACCGAAGGTATCGGGAAGCCAGAAGCTGTCGGCTGTATAGCCGAAGTTCCCGCGCGTAAACTGCTGTCCCTTAAGGAACTGACGCGCCATAAGCTCGCCCGAGGTGATGTTACAGTCGCATTCCACATATACGCCGCCGTTGGGCTCATAACGTCCCTCGGCAACTCGTTTTTTCATCTCATTGAATATATCGGGGTAGTATTCTTTCATCCACTCGCTGTGAAGCGCAGACGACTGAATGAATTTATAATCGGGATACTGCTCCATTAAATGAAGCGCATTTGAGTAGGTGCGCGCGCATTTTCTTACGGTCTCTTTAACGGGCCACAACCACGCGGTATCCATATGTGAATGGCCGATAACACCGATTTTACCGAAAACACGGGAATTCTTTCCGCTGAAGAATTTTCTTGAAATTTCAAGCGCAGTCTTTACCGCACTGTTGAATTCGTTTTCATCCGTGTCCTTGGGTGAGAGCGGAAGCACGGCGTTGATTTTAAGCAGCGCGTCCCTTGCCTTAGCGCGTGTAAAATTAGATTCGTCAAGCCTTCTTGCCGCGCTGAGCAATTCCTTTAAGTCAAATATCAGGGTAAATAAATCATCGTTTCTTGTACAGATTTTTACGCCGCCGAACGTGTGTGAAAAATCGGTATTGCTTTCAGTTTCATAATAATTGTCATAAACGTCGCAGTTCGGGTCAAAGTGTCCTGCGTAGCATTCAAACGCAAGCTCAAAGCTATCGCCTGCACTAAAACAGCCGATATACTGCGATGTGTGCATACCGCCTATATACTCGCGGTTTTTACTGTTGTAAAGACCTTTCGGGACTCCGTTAATAAAGAACAGCTGTTCAACTCCGCCGCAGTCTGAAAGAGCGTAAAGCTTTTTGCTCTCAAGTGAAGCGGGAACTTCATAAGAGCCCTTAACCCAAAGCGTGCCCCATTCCTCGCCCCATTTTTCACCGCTGTTAATCGGCTTCATACCGGTTTCAGGGACGCTTCTGAGGTGTTCGTTTGTGTAAAGCGCAGTTGTGTTACTGAGCTGTCCGACCTCAGTGTAGATAAGTCTTTCATAGATTTTCAGCGCATTTTCAAGCTTGTTGAAAACACGTTCTTTCAGCCTTTCGTTATACATAGAATCCCCCTTTCAGTCACTTAAGAATAATAGCTGCCGTTTGATTATCATCGGGCTGACCGTCGCCTATATAAAGCGTTATTTCGCCGTCGGGAGTAACGCGCTCTCCCGTTTCAAGAACGGCGCTCAGCCAGTATTTGTCTATTTTCAGCTCAACAGTTTTCGTTTCGCCCTTTTTAAGAAATACAGGAGCTACCGCGCAAAGCTGAAGCTTCGGGGTTGTTGTTCTGCTGTCTGAAAAACGGGTATAACACTGCACTTTAACTGCGCTGTCAAAGCCGCCTGTGTTAGTCACGTCTGTTTTACAGATAACAGTATTACCGTCATTTTTTACAACTTCGGATTTTTGAAATCTAAAGCTTGTATAACTCAGTCCGTAGCCGAAGCCGTAAAGCGGCCTTTCTTCAAGAAAACGGTATGTTCTGTTTTTCATTGAGTAATCTTCAATATCGGGAAGCTTACTGTCAGCGCGGTAGAAGGTAATCGGAAGTCTTCCGCTCGGTGAAAACTCTCCGGCTATAAGTCTTGCTATTGCAAGACCGCCGAGCGCTCCGGGGTACCAGGAGTGAATGACTGCCTTTGCTTTGCTTCTGACCTTGTCGCCCAAATCGGCACAGCTTCCGCACATAACAACGACTATAACATTCCCGCACGCGTCACAGACTGCCTCTGCAAGCCTTTGCTGATTGTCGGGAAGGAGCATTGAAACTCTGTCGCCGCAATCGGTAAACTCATTTCCGAAGCCGAGGTCCTCGCCCTCAACAGTTCTGTCAAGTCCGAGGCACAAAACGGTAATGTCCGCCTCCTCTGCGGCGGCAACGCCCTCGCTGAACAAATCGTCAAAATCGTTCCAGCGCGGCTGACTGATTCCTTTAACAGACGCACCGTCAGCTACGGTTATATGCGCGTTTTTAAATTCTCTTCTCATTCCGTCAGCAACGGTAATATATTCGTCGGCGTGGCCGTTGTAATTGCCCTCAAGAGCAAGACGGCTCATAGCATTAGGTCCTACAACTGCTATTTTAATATTGCTGTTTTTATCAAGCGGTAAGAACGAAGCCTTGTTTTCAAGAAGCACAAGCGTTTCTTCTGCCGCTTTTAAATTAAGCCTTTTATGTTCGTCGCACGAAACAACACTATACGGGATGTCGCTATACGGCCGCTCTTCCTCAAATTCACCGAGCATAACGCGTATGGCAAACAGCCTTACAGCCGCGCGGGTAATATCTTCGTCTGAAATAAGTCCGTCGTTATATGCGTCTTTTAAAGCCAGAAACGCGTCGCCGCAGTTGAGGTCGCAGCCCTCCTTAAGCGCAGTCGCAGCCGCTTCCTCAAGAGAAGAGGTGTATTTGTGCCCTTCAAAAATATCACATACAGCACCGCAATCCGAAACAAAATATCCTTTAAAGCCCCACTCTGTGCGAAGAATATCCGTAAGCGATTTACTTGCACAGCAAGGCTCTCCGTTAGTTCTGTTATAAGCGCCCATAACACCCGCTACACCCGCTTCAACAGCCTTGTGGAACGCGGGAAGATATGTTTCATGTAAATCCTTTGGGCTTACCTCGGCGTTAAAGCTGTGGCGCTTTCCCTCAGGGCCCGAGTGAGCGGCAAAATGCTTAGCGCACGCAGTTGCAGTAAAGAATTCACCGTCACCCTGTAAGCCTTTAATATACGAAACGCCAATCTGCGAGGTTAAAAACGGGTCCTCGCCGCATGTCTCCTGACCGCGCCCCCAACGCGGGTCGCGAAAAATATTTATATTCGGCGCCCAGTATGTAAGGCCTTTATAGATTCCTCTGTCGCCGTGGAGAACGCTTTTGTTATACTTAGCTCTTCCCTCGGCTGAAACTGCTTTTGCTACGTTCTTTACAAGCTCGGGATTAAAGCTTGCCGCAAGACCGATAGACTGCGGAAAAACAGTTGCAACACCTGCCCTTGCAACGCCGTGGCACGCCTCATTCCACCAATTGTAAGAATGTATACCCAGCCGTTCAATAGCAGGAGCGTTAAAAAGCAACTGTGTCATTTTTTCTTCCGTTGTCATGCGGGAAACTATTTTTTCGGCTTTAAGCTTAGCCTCAACGTAATTCATACTGTCACCTATGCTGTTTCAATTTCAATTTTGTTTGTCATATATGTAAAAGTTATTTTGACAACTGTGTTGTCCTCTTCTATAACAAGCTTTCCCTTTTCGCCTGTTCCGCAAAACGGGAACGGGTGCGAGGTTGAAACACACGCTGAAAGTGTTCCCCAGACAGAAACGGCAAAATCGTATTCGCCTTTATATGGCATTATAAAACTTAGCGAATACTTTCCGTCTCCAATATAGTACATTCTTGTAATCTCACTGTTAGAGTCGTTTTTAACAGCTCCGACATACGGCTGAAAGCTTCCGTAAAGAACAACCTTTTCGGGATAGCGTACTCCTGTTTCCGGGTCATCAACATCCTTTGCACCAAAGTCAAGAATATCTGAAGGATTTGCATATTTTCTGTATTTATCATACCCCTCTTCAATCAGAGCCTTTACAGTCTCCTCCTGAGAATAACCGTTTTCACAGCTGTTTGAGCAGGTGTTGAATTGATAAAACGGGTATTTTCCTACAACCTCGCCGCTTCCGAGAGGTCGCCTTACAGGGAATGCAAAAAACGCATCGGGGTTATTAATTGCCGTCCATTTGAACGTATAGTCAAGGAAGGTGTTTCTATCCTCCTCACTTTGGTGGGCAAACCATGAAATCTGGTCGCCTCCCCACCACTGGGACCACGCGCGCTCCTCATAGCTGAGGTTTTCCTGCGCCCACATATCTCTTCCGCCCCAGTTGTCGTATTCATACAAAAAGGGGAGCGCCTTTTCATATACGCCCTCAGGCGAAATTCCTCCGCCCGATTTTCCCTCTCTTACAAGAACGAGCTTTTCTCCCTTTCTGTCAAGAATCGGAAAACGTGTAAGAGGCATTGCGTTGTAATCAAGAAGGCTCTTTCCGTTTACCACAAGCGAATGAGAATGCGCGTCAAAAATAACCTTGTGGCGCCTTGCGTTTTTCTTTGCGTAGGCGCGTAACATTTCAATTACTTTTCCTATTCCCTTATAACCTCTGTCATGACCGGTGTAAAGATGAATCTGACCCATATGAAACGCTTCATAGCCACAGTCAATATATCTTACTCCGCGATAATAAAACCACATCTGCGCTTCTGTCTGAGATATGTCGGGCATAACGTCCCATGTTCCTGCACTCTTGTCAAAAATGCACGCGTCATAATCAAAGCATCTGTCCTCAAACGGCATACCGAACGCCTCAAATACAAAGGCCGGGATTTTAATGTTTTCAACGTCCTCGCGGTAAAGCGCCTCAAAGATACACGCCTGAAGAATAATTTCGGGGTCAGCCGCGTGAATTTTCTCCGCCGCAATACGCGACATTTCAAAATGCTTCTCCTCGGGCATTTCACCCTTCCAGATTCCCGAAGCCCTGCCTAAAAATTTTACTCCCGCGTTAACAATTGCGCGTATGTCGTCGTCAAGCGTGTCGCTGAGATAAATCCACTGCGCCGACGAAGCGCGCGAAAGATAATATTCAAGGACCTCTCTTGGCATACTGCCGTCAAAATATCCTCTGGTCATACTCTGTCCTCACTTAAGATTGATTTTCAACATTATCGGGTAATGATCGCTTGGATAAACGCCATTGTAGGTTGTTCTTATTATCCTATATTGCTTTACGTCTATTCCTGTTTTTGAAATAAGAAAATAGTCGATATTTTCATATTCGGGCAACTCTCCCCATTCCTGATAGGTAGCTCCCGAATCCGTATCGTCCGTTTTATATTTTGCGTCGTCAAAAAGTGCTGTTGCCGATTTATATGTAACGCTGCTTTCAAAGTCGTTCAAATCGCCCATAATTACGCACGGCATACCTCCGAACTCCTTAAGCTTTTGCAGTATAAGGCGTATTCCGTTAACGCGCGCCTCCTCGCTTACATGGTCAAGATGAGTGTTAAAAACGGCGATTTCCTTTGAGTCACTCTTAAGCTTTAAAATAGCAAATGAGCAAATTCGGTAACATGCGGCGCCCCAGCTTACAGACATTGTGTCAGGTGTTTCGCTGAGCCAGAAAGTGCCTTTTCTCAACAGCTCAAATTTTGAAAGATTGTAAAAAATCGGGCAACCCTCGGAACTGTCAGCATTGTCGCGGTATTCTATAAAGCTACCGTAGCCGCCGAGCGCATTGCTGATACATTCATAATGAACGGGCATACATTCCTGGAGTCCTATAATATCAGCGTTGGCGTTAATCAGATTCTGAACCGTAAACGGCGCTCTGTAAAACCAATTACGCTTGCCCTCGTCGCCCTCTGTATAACAGCGCACGTTTGAGCTTACAACCGTAATGCACGATTTATCGTATGTTTTACCTATATCGCAAGTAGGAATTTCAAATGTATATTCCCTCATACCTTCACCTCGTTTTTATGCTTGATAACCGAAATTATACAGATTACAAACGACGCCGCTCCGAAAACAAACAGACAAAGGAACACGCCGTTCCATGAGCTTTTGTCCGCGATAAAGCCGAGCAGTCCGGTACTGAGCGAGCTTCCGACATAACAGAAGGTATCAAGCACGCCCGCAAGCATTCCCGAGCCCATTTTATCACGCATATATAGCGGAATAATGCTTGTAATTATGTTGTTCACCGCGCTCATAAGAAGTGCCGAGAAGCTGAAAAGAACGATAAGAACAATCGGGCTTTTAACCGAGCCGCTCCCCGCTGTAATCATAACTAAGAAGAGAACTGCTGCTTCAACGAGATACAGCCCTGCGTTAAGTGAAGAGGTGTTCTTCCATCTTTTGTGAAGCTGCGTTGAAAACCACGAGCCCGCAATGGCGATAAGCGGAAGTATTACGGTAATGAGAATTGAAAAGGATTCCCTCATACCGAAGCGCTCTTTGAGTATTGACGGAGTCCAGGTTGTAACTCCGTCCTTGATAAATCCGTTTGAAACCGCAGTGAGCAGAAGCAGTACTGCGCCGAATACAAATGCGGGAGTAAAGCTGACGCTCTGTTTTTCAGATTTAACAGGCGTCTGTTGTGCTTCACTTTTAATCTGATTCGCTTTGCCGATAAACACAAACCAAACTGCACCCGCTAACGTGAGTAAAATCGCCGGAATGAAAAACACCACTTTATATGAGGATTGAAAAGAGGATAACAGTGCCGCCATGCCGTATGCAAGAAATGTTCCGAGCGCGGGCGGTGTACTCATAACAACTACCGCCTTAGGAAGCATATCGTCAGACAGACTGTCTGCAAGTGTTTTTATAACCGAGCTCCAAAGTATTGACTGAAACACGCCGTTAATAAACCAGAAATATTTCATAATTACGGCATCGGCGCAAAAACCCATAGCAAGATTTACCGCTGCAGAGCCGATAAGCGCAACAAGTACTGAATACCGCGTGTTATATTTTTTTGACATTATGCCGTGAAAAAGCTGACCTGCGCCGTATGAAAGAAAGAAAAAAGAGCTGACAAGTCCGAGCTCGGTTTTTGAAACGCCAAGCTGATTTCTTATAGGCTCTATATATGCATTAAAATTGAGCCTGCCCATATACGCAACTGTATAAGCAAGCCAACATAAAACTATTATCAGCACGGACGACTGTTTTGATCTGTCTCTCATATCGAAGTGCCTCTTTACCGTTAACTTGACTAAATTATACAATATTTTTTACAAACAATCAATATAATATAGTAAATTTAAATAAATAATAAAAAGTCCCGAAGTAAACCTCCGGGACAGTTATAAGTAGGAATTATTCAGCTGTAAAATCAAGTGTAATCGGCTCTGAATACTGGTGATAAGCGCTTTCGGCACGCACGGTAACCTTATACTTTTTACCCGATTCGAGCGTGTCGTTTCCGATTCTGAAATCAGCCGTATCATCACCGTCAATTACATAGTAATCATCAATAAAGTTTTTGGCGAAAATCTTTTTGCCGTTTTCGTCTTTAATCGTTACCTTATAATCGTGAACAATATAGTCTTCTGCAGCCTGAGCTTCATCAAAGGAGATAACCCATTCGCCTTCCTCATTCTTCTTTGCGCTTGCCTTTGTTCCTTCCCTGAAAACAGGAGCTGCGTCGTGAGCTTTCATATTCTTGAAGGTGTAAGGATATTCCTTTTTATCATTTACGTTATCAATATAATAATCGCAGAAATATGTATCTGAAAGCAAGTCATAGCCGCGGATTCTTACGCTTCCGTCGCTGTCTGCTTCAGCAATACAAATCTGAGCCGCATCCTCATATCCGTCGGGGTGCTGACCTACTATGTAGTTGTTGTCAAGCTCAAATCTTGCCATTGCGCCGCAGCCGACTGATGTGTAAGAAGCCTGATTTATACTTCTCGGGTCGTTGAGCGGATAGTGTGAATGACCTGAAAAGTCAACTATATTTGTATGTCCGTTAAGAACAACGTTAATCTGCGGGTCTCCCCATACGGTGCTTCCGTAAACAGTACCCCAAGGGTGAGGGTGCTGGAAAACGAAAACCGCCTTGCCGTCAGCCTTTTTCTCTGCGTCCTTAATCTGAGTGTCAAGCCATTTCAGACTTTTCGGAGTAAACGTCCACTCTGTAAGTGAGCGCTCGCCCGAAAAAGCGATACACGAAAAACCGTTTATTTCCTGAACGTTGTCAGGCTCATAGCCAAAGTTCTTTTTGAAATAATCGTAATAATCGTTTTTCTGCTTGAATTCATGGTTTCCGTGAATTGTGATGCAGGTTGTTTCCTTTCTCACGTGAGCATCAAGCGTTTCCTTGTAAGCGGCATAATCGTTATCTCCGCCGATGCTTGAAATATCGCCGAGGCAATAGAAAGCGTCAACGCCTTTATATGTCTTGTCGTTATCAAAAAGCTTGTAAGATGTATCAATTGCGTCTGCAACATTTTCGTTTTCGTTATGAGTGTCAGTAAACATAACCAGACGAATCTCAGGCTTGAAGTCTTCGGGTACGGTGGGCAACTCGTTATAAACGCTTCCCTTTGCTCTCTGAGCACCGCCCCAGATAAGCGTAATTACGCAAAGAACTGCGAGAAAGCCGATTATGCAAGCCAGCACTATACCTATAATTTTTCCTGTTTTTTTCAACACTTTTTTCATTTTTACCATCCTTTATGTTGAATCATGGCTTTTTCAGATTGGATTTCTAATATATTATAGCAAATTCATTTCTAGAAGGCAATATTGCTTTGTCTTGAATTCAAACAGTCGTTATGCTATAATTTGGTTATTCAGATAATACATTCACATAATTCAGGAGGTAAGATATGAAAAAAGTTATAACAATTATGCTTGCTGTTGCATTGGTTATCGCGTGCTTCGCAGGCTGTGCAGCAAGCACAAAAAAGGATGCCGCAACAACTGCCGCTTCGCAAACAGAAGCAGCTAAAGACGGCGAAAGTGAAAAAGCAAAGCCTATCAATCTTCTTGAAAAGCTAAAAGCCCTTATGGTAACTGATGCGAAGCTCGGACTAAAGGGCAAATACAATTCCCTGTCTGAAATTAAAGACGGGAAAATTGACCCCGATTTAACAGGAGTATGGGCAATGGCTGACGGCAGCACAACCTACACCTACAACGAGGACGGAACAGCTGTTGCAGAGTCAAAGGATTACGGAAGCAGTGAAATCAAGTACACCTGTATTGAAATTAACGGCTACAAAATCATCTGTGAGGAGATGAAAATGGAGAGCGAGGATACAGAGGGTAAAACAACTGAAAGTACAGTTATCGGCTACACAGCCTATACTATCGAAAATGACGCGCTTTATACAGTAACCGTTGAGGACACCACAGATACAAATATGACATCGGCTCAGTCAATGCTTGTTGCCCTTTACCGCGCCGACGAAAAGGGAAGCGCTGACGCGGCGATGGCTAAAAACCCGATTGACATCGCTTCCTACAACGGAACGTGGACAAACGAAAAAGGTACAATTACAATTGCAGACGGCACGTTAACTCTCGGAAAAGACAGCTACAAGCTTTCACTTGACAAAAAGAATCAGCTTGTTGTTGAAAAGGACGGCGTTTCAACAGCATATTCCTCAGGTATTTCAATCCGCAAGAATTATTCTTCAGGCGACAAAACACAGGCAACCGAGACAACTGCTTTTGTTTTAAGCTATACGGGCGCTGATGAAAAGGATAAGCCGAATCTTGCATCAGTTCTTGACGACTACAAAACAGAATACGGCTATGAAACCTGGTACTATTCAGGCGGTTTTGACCTTCAGAAATAATTAAACAAAAAACAGTACAGTCTGCCTTCAGGCTGTACTATTTTTATTTGTTGTGATATAATAAAACAGGAAATAACCGATATACTTTTTTTATCAGATATGTTATAATAACTGTAATCTAACAAAATGAGGTTTTAAAATGAGTTATTATATAGGCATTGACCTCGGAACCTCGGCGGTTAAGCTGATACTTATTAACAGTAGTGCCGAGATACTCAAAACAGTTTCAAGGGAGTATCCGCTCTCGTTTCCAAAGCCTAACTGGAGCGAGCAGGAGCCCGACGACTGGTGGCGCGCTGTTAAAGAGGGTCTCTCAGAGCTGACTGCGGGAGTTGACAAAAGTGAAGTTAAAGGCATCGGTACAGGCGGCCAGATGCACGGTCTTGTAATGCTTGACGGAAACGGAAATGTTCTTCGTCCCGCAATCTTGTGGAACGACACAAGAACCGGCAGAGAAACCGAGTACCTTAACACCGTTATCGGCGAAGAGAAATTGCAGAAGCTTACAGGCAATATTGCCTTTGCAGGCTTTACCGCTCCGAAAATTCTGTGGGTTAAAGAAAACGAACCTGAGATTTTTGAAAAATGCCGAAAAATCTGTCTGCCGAAGGATTATATTAATTTCAAGCTGACAGGCGTTTTTGCAACAGATGTCAGCGACGCCTCGGGCACGCTTTACTTTGACGTTGAAAGACGAAAGTGGTCAGCCGAAATGCTTGAAATTCTCGGCATTGATGAAAGCTATCTTCCAAAGGTTTACGAAAGCAGTGAGGTTATCGGCAAAACGGATAAACTCGGTCTCAGCTGCTCCGTAGTTGCAGGCGCGGGCGACAACGCCGCAGCAGCAATCGGAACAGACACCGTACACGAGGGGCAATGTAATATCTCCCTCGGTACAAGCGGAACCGTTTTTATCCCGACGGAAAAGTATGTTAAAACAATTAACCCCGCGCTTCACTCCTTCTGTCACGCAAACGGAAAATATCATCTTATGGGCTGTATTCTCTCAGCCGCAAGCTGTAACAAATGGCTCAACGAGGTTGTGTTTGAAACGCCGTACAACGTAAGCTCAGGCAAAGAAAATAGCTTATACTTTCTGCCCTATCTTTCAGGTGAGCGCTGTCCTCATAACGACGGCGACGTAAAGGGCGCGTTTGTCGGAATCACTCATTCAACTACAAGGGCGGATATGCAAAGGGCTGTATTTGAGGGCGTATCGTTTGCAATAAGGGATTGCATTGAGCTATGTCCCGATGAAATCAAAACAGCAACCGTCTGCGGCGGCGGTACTAAAAACAGGGAGTGGATGCAGATTTTAGCAGACATTCTCGGCGCAGAATTATCTGTTATTCAGAACGAGGGCCCCGCACTCGGCGGAGCACTTCTTGCCGCAGGCATTAACAACAGGCCTATAATTGAGTATTCAGTAAAACCGAATTCGGAAAATGCTGAAGCTTATAACAGGAAATATAAAAAATTCAGAAAAATATATCCCGCATTAAAGGATTTTTACAAGGAGGAAAATTTATGAAAAACATACCTGAAGTAAAACTCGGCATTATTGCCGTATCGCGCGACTGCTTCCCGATTGGTCTTTCAATTAAAAGACGTGAGGCAATTGTAAAAGCGTACAGCGGTGAAATCTACGAATGCCCCGTAACGGTTGAAAACGAGCTTGATATGCTCAATGCGGTTAAAGACGTTAACGAAAAAGAGTGTAACGCGCTTGTTGTATTTCTCGGTAACTTCGGCCCTGAAACTCCCGAAACGCTGATTGCGGAAAAGTTTGACGGTCCCGTTATGTTTGTAGCGGCGGCTGAGGGCGACGGTGACCTTATTAACGGACGCGGCGACGCATACTGCGGTATGCTCAATTGCTCCTACAATCTTGCAATGCGCCGATTAAAGGGCTACATTCCGTCATATCCCGTTGGAACAGCTGACGATATTTCAAAAATGATAGCTGATTTTATTCCGATTGCGAGAGCCGTAATAGGAATTAAGAATTTAAAAATTATCACCTTCGGTCCGCGTCCGCAGGACTTTTTCGCCTGCAACGCGCCGATTAAGGGCTTATACGAGATAGGCGTTGAAATTGAAGAGAATTCAGAGCTTGACCTCCTTGTTGCTTACAAAGAGCACGAGGGCGACGAACGTATACCCGCAGTTTGCGAGGATATGGCAAACGAGCTTGGAGTTACGGGAAACAACTACCCCGAATTATTGCCGAGAATGGCACAGTTTGAGCTCACGCTTCTTGACTGGGCAGACGCGCACAGGGGCGCAAGAAAATACGTTGCCTTTGCAGACAAGTGCTGGCCTGCTTTCCCCGAGCAGTTCGGCTTTGAGCCCTGCTATGTTAACTCCCGCCTTGCAAGCCGCGGAATTCCCGTTTCGTGCGAGGTTGACATTTACGGCGCGCTCAGCGAATACATAGGCGCTTGCGTTTCAGCCGACGCGGTAACGCTTCTTGACATCAACAATTCCGTTCCCGCTTCACTTTATGAAAAGGAAATCAAGGGCAAAACGGATTACACTTTAACCGATACGTTTATGGCGTTCCACTGCGGCAATACACCGTCTTGTAAGATGTGCGCCGACAGGGCCGTTAAGTATCAGCTGATTCAGCACAGACTCCTTGAGCCCGAGGGAAGCGAGCCCGACTTTACAAGAGGCACTCTTGAGGGCGATATTGCGGCAGGCGACATCACCTTCTACCGCCTTCAGTGTGACAGCGAGGGCGTTCTCCGCTCATACATCGCTCAGGGTGAAATCCTTGACGTTCCTACCGGCTCTTTCGGCGGTATCGGTGTTTTCGCAATCCCCGAAATGGGAAGATTTTACCGTCACGTGCTTATTGAAAAGCACTTCCCCCACCACGGTGCAGTTGCCTTCGGTCACTACGGCAAGGCGCTCTTTGAGGTGTTCAGACTTCTCGGAGTCGGTGACATAGCTTACAATCAGCCTAAAGCCCTTTTATACCCGACTGAAAACCCTTTTGAAAAGTAAGTAAACAAGTATAAAGGAGGCTGTCTGTTGACCTTTCATTTAGCTATAGATATAGGTGCTTCAAGCGGACGTCACATTCTGGGCTGGGTTGAAAACGGAAAGCTGAGGCTTGAAGAAATTTACAGATTTGAGGACTATCTAAGAGAGGATAAAGGCTCTCTGTTCTGGGATATAGAAAAGCTTGTAAACGAAGTAAAGGCAGGCGTTTCAAGGTGTGCTGAAATCGGTAAAATTCCTTCAACAATCGCAATTGACACCTGGGGCGTTGACTATGTTCTTCTTGATGAAAACAAAAAGGAAATACTCCCCGCCGTTTCATATCGTGATTCAAGAACCTCTCTCGTTCAAAACGAAATTTCCGAAATAATAACACAGAAGGAGCTGTACAAAAAAACGGGAATTCAGAAGATGAATTTCAACACCGTTTATCAGCTTTACTGCGATAAAAAAAGCGGAAAGCTTGACAGGGCAAAATACTTTCTGATGATACCCGACTATCTCGCTTTCAGGCTGACGGGCGAAATTAAAAACGAGTACACAAACGCCACTACAACTAATCTTATAAACGCAAAAACAAACACGTGGGACTCTGAGATTCTTGAGCGCCTCGGCATAAAAAAAGACATTTTCAGCAAGCTTTCAATGCCCTGCGAGGAAATCGGAGCATTAAAAGGCTTCGGCTTTGAAAGCACGGTAGTCACCGCTCCGTCGCACGATACGGCAAGCGCTGTTGCCGCCTGCTCTGTAGGCGACAGAGGCGTTTACATCTCGTCCGGCACCTGGTCGCTGATAGGCGCTGAAAACACCGTGCCCGTTTTAACCGACGAGGCGCTGAGCGCCAATCTTACAAACGAGGGCGGAATTAACAACACCTACTGTTTTCTTAAAAACATTATGGGTATGTGGCTGTTTCAGAACGTCAGAAAAAACCTCAACAAGCGCTACAGCTATGATGATATGATGCACCTTGCTATGAACAGCAAAGCCTATGAAATAATAGACACAAACGCGCAGGAATTCGTTGCACCGGATAATATGATTGACGCTATACGCTCATATCTTGACAGCCCCTCGCTTTCGCTTGACGTTGTCATAAATTCAATTTATCACTCGCTTGCAAAATCGTACGCTGCAACAGTAGAGGAAATTGAAAAAATCTGTAACAAAGAAATTGAAACAATAAACATAGTAGGCGGCGGAAGCAAGGACAGCTACCTTAATTCGCTTACTGCAAAATACACAGGCAAAAAGGTTATTGCAGGTCCTGTAGAGGCGACTGCAACGGGTAACATTATCTCTCAGATGATGTACTCGGACAGCGCCTTAACGATTGAGAAAGCAAGAGAGCTTGTAAAAAAATCCTTTGATACTCAGGAGGTCTGATATGTCATATTCAGAAGCAAAAAACATTTACGCTTCTTTCGGCGTTGACACCGACAGGGCGCTTGACATTTTAAAGAACGTTTCAGTTTCGCTTCACTGCTGGCAGGGCGACGACGTAAGAGGCTTTGACACAGACCCGAGCAAGCCTTTAACGGGCGGTATTCAGACAACGGGAAACTACCCGGGAAGAGCAAGAACGCCCGAGGAATTAATGGCGGACATTGACGAGGTTTTAAAGCTTGTACCGGGTAAAATCAAGCTGAATCTTCACGCCTCCTACGCAATTTTTGACGAGGAAAACCCGTGGGTTGACCGCGACAAATTAGAGCCCAGGCACTTTAAAAAATGGGTTGATTTCTGTAAAGAGAGAGGACTCGGCTGCGACTTTAACCCGACCTTCTTTTCACACCCTAAATGCGACCCGCTGACGCTCGCTTCTCCGAATGAGGAAACAAGAAAATTCTGGATTGACCACGGCAAAGCGTGTATCCGCATTTCTCAGTATCTTGCCGAGGAGCTCGGTCAGCCCTGCGTTATGAACATCTGGACGGGCGACGGCTTCAAGGATATCCCTGCTGACAGAATCGGCCCGAGAATACGCTACAAAGAGGCGATTGACGAAATCCTTTCCGAACCGTTTGACATTAAGCTTGTAAAACCTACAGTCGAAAGCAAGGTATTCGGAATAGGCGTTGAGGCGTATACGGTAGGCTCTGCCGAATTTGCGCTCTCTTACGCGGCTATGAATATGGACAAATGTATTCCGCTTATGGACAACGGTCACTATCATCCGACTGAGGTTGTAAGCGATAAAATCCCCGCCCTTCTCGCATTTTTCCCTGAGATTGCGCTCCATGTTACGCGCCCGATTCGCTGGGACAGCGACCACGTTGTTCTCTTCGACGATGAAACAAAGGAGATTTGCCGCGAAATTGTACGCTGCGGCGGACTTGACGGAAGAGTCAGCATTGCGCTTGACTACTTTGACGCAAGCATTAACCGTATTTCCGCATGGGTTACAGGCGTAAGAAATCTTCAGAAATCCCTGTTGTTTGCGCTTTTACAGCCAAACGATAAACTGAAGGAATTACAGGATAATTCAGACTTTACACAGCTTATGGTGCTTCAGGAGGAGCTGAAAACAGCGCCGTTTTACGATGTATGGCAGGAATATCTTAAAAGAGAAAACAAGCCCTCTGAATACTACAAAGAGGTTAAGCGTTATGAAGAGGAGGTCCTCTCGGCAAGATGAAAAACATTTTAGACGCGCCGTTTGTTAAAGAGATGTGCGCAACAACGGCTAATATGTACCGCCTCGGCTGGGACGAGAGAAACGGCGGAAATATCAGCTGTCTGCTTGATGAAAAAGAGGTCGGCGAATATCTTGACCTTGAAAACGTTATCAGAACAATACCGACGGGCTTTGAAGCTAAGGAGCTAATCGGAAAAATATTTATTGTTACGGGAACGGGCAAATATTTTAAAAATGTTGAGCACGACCCTGAAAACAACCTCGGCATTATCCGTATTGCAAACGACGGTACAACCGCCGAGCTCCTTTGGGGATATTCTGACGGCGGCAGGTTTACAAGCGAGCTTCCCGCTCACCTTATGAGCCACATTTCAAGGCTGTCCGTTAATCCCGAAAACAGAATAATTATGCACTGTCATCCCGATTACACGCTCGCTATGACGCAGGTTCATAAGATGGACGAGAGAGAGATTACGCGAACGCTCTGGAAACAGATGACGGAGAGCATTGTTGTTTTTCCGGACGGACTCGGCGTACTTCCCTGGATGGTTTGCGGTACTAACAAAATCGGCGTAGCAACCGCTGAAAAAATGAAAAAATTCAGACTTGTAATCTGGACTCTTCACGGAATTTACGGCGCAGGCAAAGATTTTGACGAAACCGTCGGCTTAATTGAAACGGTTGAAAAGGCGGCTAAAATGTATATGCTTACAGCTCACCTTCCTCGCCTCAACACCATTGAGGACAGCGAGCTCAAAGACCTCGCCGAAGCCTTCGGCGTTGACTACAGAAAAGACTATTTAGACCTTTAATAAAGATAAAAAGAGGCTTCAATGAAGCCTCTCTTTTTATCTTGTTAAGCTGTAATTATTTGCAAATTCGTTATCCCACCGTTCTTCAATTCCCTCGCGCCATTTAAGCGCCGCCGTTTTGAGCTTTTCGCAAAGCTCGGGTATTTCATCGGCTAAATTGTGCTTTTCTGCGGGGTCTGCGCTTAAATCACACAGCCACAGCGGAGCGCGCACACCCTCGCTTTCGGTCAGCCTTCCGTTGATAACAAGCTTGTAATCTCCGTATCTTACAGCGGTTTGCCCTTCCATCTCCCAGAATATATATTCGTGGGTACAATCGGCGTCTCCTTTCAGCATAGTAAGAAGGCTTTTTCCGTCTGTTTCGTAGTTTTCGGGATGTCCGCCGCACGCCTCCAGCACCGTCGGGAAAATGTCTGTTGCAATATGAGGAGCGTTTACCGTTTGCGGCGTGATGTTCTTACCCCAGGAAAGAATAGCGGGTATACGTATTCCGCCTTCAAAAAGGCTGAATTTGTGACCTGAAAATATGCCCGTTGTTCCGCCGTAATACGGGTCCTCTGTTCCGTCAAGCCAGTTTCTGCTTTCACGCGACGGACCGTTATCACTTTGGAAATATATAATAGTATTATCAAAAAGGTCGTTTTCCCTCAGCGCCTGCGTTATCTCGCCTACTCCGTCGTCAACGGCGCTGAGCATTGCCGCCATAATCCTTCTGTCCCACGGTAAATCGGGAAATCTTTCAAGATACTTTTCGGGCGCGTGCATAGGGTAATGCGGCGCATTATAAGCAACGAAAAGGAAAAACGGCTCATCCCTGTGTCTGTTAATAAAATCAACGCTTTTTCTTGTTATCCGTTCGGTAAGGTATTCGCCGTTTGCGTAAACCTCGTCGTTATTCTCCCAAAGGTCGTGAGTCGGATTTGAGCCGCCGTCAGCCATACCGTAGTAAAAAATGTGAGAATAATAATCAAGGCAGCCCGCAAGAAAGCCGCTGAATTCGTCAAAGCCGTTAGCGTTGGGGCGGCACTCCTCCTTTAATCCGAGATGCCACTTTCCGCAAATGCCCGTCACATACCCCTCTTTTTTCAGAGCCGTAGCCAGAGTGGGCACCCTCGGTGTTAGTCCGCTCGCCTTTCTGTGCCCTGCAAGAATAGCTCTGACTCCTGCGTTTGCGGGATATCTTCCCGTAAGGAGCGCCGCTCTTGACGGTGAGCAAACGGGAGAGGCTGAATACATAGATGTAAATTTTATTCCGTTTTGGGCAAGCGCGTCAAGATAAGGCGTTTTAAGCTCCTCAGCGCCCATACAGCCTAAATCGCCGTAGCCCTGGTCGTCAGTAAGAATAATAACTACATTCGGCTTTTTCATTTTAAATCCTCACATTACGAATTGCATTATTTGTATATTTATATTATACTTAAACTATAAATCAAGTCAACAGGAAAGCAGCTATGAAAAATCTCTCCTTACTTATCAAGCCTGCCGCAGGGCTCTGTAATATGAATTGCAGGTATTGCTTTTACAAATCGGCATGCGAGGGCAGAGAAAACAAAATAATGACTAAGCGTACGGTTGACGAGCTGATACAAAAGATAAAAGCATTCAGCCCGTCGTCTCTTTCCGTTATGTTTCAGGGCGGCGAGCCTACGCTTGCAGGACTTGACTTCTTTGAGTATTTCGTCAGAGCGGTAAAGAAAAATGTAAGCGCTCCCGTAAGCTTTGCGCTCCAGACAAACGGACTCCTCATTGACGACGGGTACGCCAAATTCTTTAAAAGCAATGACTTTTTAATCGGAGTGTCGCTTGACGGCGGAAGAGGGACTAACAACAGATACCGTCTTGATAAAAACGGCAAAAGTGTTTTCGCCGAGGTTTTAAGCGCAATTTCAATTTTAAAAAAGCACGGCGTTGAATTCAATATTCTATCAGTTATTGATGACAAAAATGCCTCTGACATTGAAAGCAGTTGGAATTATTTTAAAAAGCACGACTTTTCCTATCTTCAGTTTATCCCCTATGTTGACGAGGGAAACGGTATTTCGCTGTCAGTCGGTGCATACGGCGTGTTTCTTAAAAGGGTTTACGAATTGTGGCTCGGCGAATTTCAAAAAGGCAATTATATTTCCGTTCGCCACATTGATAATTACATCAATATTCTTATGGGCAATCCGCCGGAAAACTGCGCTATGTGCGGCGTTTGCTCAAGCTATTTTACAGTAGAGGCAAACGGCGATTTATACCCTTGCGATTTCTACTGCAAGGAGGAGTACAGGCTCGGCAACGTCTATGACGAAAACCCGTTTGAAATTAATGAAAAGCACAGAAAATTTATTGAAGAGTCATATATAATACACAAAAAATGTAATAGTTGTAAATACTATGCTCTGTGCCGCGGAGGCTGCCGAAGAGACAGATACAACGGCTTTACAGAAAACAAATACTGCGAAAGCTATAAACAGTTTTTTGACTACGCTGCCGATTCGATGGCGCTTATAGCAAGGGGGCTGAATAATGGCTGATATAATCTACATTACAGTTATACTTATAGCAACAACGCTCGGCGCTATTGCGGGAATAGGCGGAGGCGTTTTGTTCAAGCCCGTATTTGACGCAATCGGGGATTACTCAGCCTCCCAGGTGTCGGTTATATCTTCAAGCGCTGTTTTTGCAATGTCGCTTGTATCGGTTGTTATCAGTACAAAACAAATCCGGGAGCAAAAGGAACAGCTTAAAGCTATGCTTCCTCTTGCCGTTGGAGCTTGTGCGGGCGGTTGGTTAGGCGAATTTATATTTTCAAAGTTCACGGCAAGCGACTCACTGATAAGAATAATTCAGAATGTAATTCTTCTTATTCTCATTATCTTCGTTATCATCTATATGAAAAACGAAAACAAAAAAAGCCTTAACCGAAAAGAATGGTATACAGCCGCGCTTACGGGGCTTGCTCTTGGCTGTGTTTCCGCCTTTCTCGGTATAGGCGGCGGACCGATTAATGTTGCCGTTATCACACTTGTTTTCGGGCTTGAAATCAAAAACGCCGTAATCGGAAGTCTTATGACTATCCTTTTCGCTCAGGGAACAAAGCTTATAAGCGTAGCGGCAAAAGACGTTTCGGCTTTCAATTTAAAGCTTCTGCCATTTGTAATTATCGCAGGAATTCTCGGCGCGCTGCTTGGCAGAACAATAAATAAAAAAGTAAACGACAAAGCTGTTAACAGTTGCTTTATCGCTGTGCAGGTGATAATAATTATTCTGTGTATTTTCAACATTGTAAAATACACTTTCACTACACCATAACCGCATTTTATATACAAAGAAGGAGAAAAAATGAAAAGAAAAATCAAATTATCTTTTATTATTACAATTGTTTTAATGATTTGCGTACTGACAGCCTGCTCACCGAAAAATCAACAGACTGAAGCAGAGCCGTCAGCTTCCGTTTTGCAGACAACGGCTGCTGACGAAATAAACGATACAACACAGGAGAAGAATATGAACAAAATTAACGTAACCGTAGGCGACAAAACCTTTACAGCAACGCTTTACGACAATGAAACAGCAAAGGAATTTGTAAACCTGCTTCCGCTGACTGTTGATATGCAGGAGCTGCACAACAACGAAAAATACTACTATTTTGAAAATGCGCTTCCAAACGCTTCCTCAGTACCAGAGTTAATACAAAGCGGCGATATTAAGCTTTTCGGCAGCGACTGTCTTGTTTTGTTCTACGACGACCTTACAACGTCGTACAGCTATACAGATATCGGTAAAATAGACAATCCCGACGGTCTTAAAGAAGCGCTCGGCAAAGGCGATGTAACAGTAACTTTTTCGGAATAAAGGCGACAAAAGCATATAATTTAATCACCATAATTTAAAAAGGCGTCAGGTATAAAATGAGTCGGATTATTTCATTCTTTCTTGCTGTTCTTTCAGCGTTAACTTCGCTGTTTGGCGGCAACACAAATAAAAACTGTTTTAAAAACGAATATACTGTTCCCGAACAGACCCTACCGTATACACAGACAGACACCACACCCAAAACGGATTGGACTGCTGATTATATATGGGATTCGTCTGACGGGAGCGAGGAAAACGTCTGGATGTGCTTCAGAAAAACAATAGATTTGGATGAAGCGCCAAAAGCTCTTACAGCGTATATTTCCGCCGATTCAAAATACTGGCTTTATATAAACGGCGAAACCGCTGTTTTTGAGGGCGGCGTAAAAAGAGGTCCCACGCCTGACGGAAGCTACTATGATTCACTGGATATTGCGCCTTATCTCAATGCGGGCAAAAACACAATCTGCGCGCTTGTATGGTACTGGGGCAAGGACAAAAACTTTTCTTATACCGACAGCGGAAAAGCAGGCTTTCTTTTTGAAGCGGGAAGCATTGTGTCAGACAAAAGCTGGCGAGTACACAGAAACACTGCGTATAAAAACGCACCTCCTCTGTCTGAGCCAAACTACAGGCTGCCCGAATTCAGCATTTATTACGACGCTGCAGATGAAATCGGCGACTGGCTCTCCCCCGCCTTTGACGACAGCAAATGGGAAAACGCAGCGGAAAACGGAAAGGGCGGCTCTGCACCGTGGGGAAAGCTATATCCTCGCGGCATTCCGCTTCTTAAAAATTACGGATTAAAGGACTACGGCAATTCCGACAAATATAAAAATATTACAACATCAAAAAGAGAAACGGCTATTACGCTTGAGCTTCCGTATAACGCTCAAGTCACGCCTTACCTGAAAATCAAATCAAAGGAAGGAAACAAAATACGTATTCTGACTGAAAACACCTGGATAGGCGCGGTCAGCGATACCTACATAACAAAGGACGGCGAACAGGAATTTGAAGCACTCGGCTGGTTTAACGGTCAGAATATTACATATGTATTTCCTTCAGACGTATCAATACTTGAGCTGAAATACAGAGAGACGGGCTATGATACGGAATTCTCGGGGCTGTTTGAATGCGGCGACGAGCGGCTGAACACGCTCTGGCAAAAATCGCTTCGCACTCTTTACGTCACAATGCGCGATAACTATATGGACTGTCCCGACAGAGAAAGAGCGCAGTGGTGGGGCGACGTTACAAACGAAATGGCAATGTCGTGTTACGCACTTGATACAAACGCATATCTTCTGTATCAGAAAGGCGTAGCCTCTATGCTCGGACATATTGATAAAGACACAAACGTGCTTCAGACGGTTGTACCTATCGGGCAGGAATCCTTTGAGCTTCCCGTACAGCAGCTCGCGGGAATATGCGGCTTCTGGACTTATTATATGTATACGGGCGACCTTGACTTTTTGAAATCGGTATACGACGCCTCGGTCAATTATATTGAGCTGTGGAGCATAGGTAAAAACAATCTTGTAAACCACCGCAAGGGCTCTTGGGACTGGATGGACTGGGGAAGCCGCGCCGATGTTACGGTAATAGAAAACGCGTGGTATTACTACGCCCTTTCAAGCATTAAAAATATCGCTCAGACAATCGGAAAAAACAGCGACGGTATTACATCAAAAATGGATAAAATAAAAGACGGCTTTGAAACGCTCTGGACAGACGGCGGTTATAAGAGCGACGACGTTAAAAAGCCCGACGACAGAGGAAATGCGCTTGCAGTTTTATCCGGGCTTGCAGATGAGAGCAGATATAATGTAATAACAAATCTTCTTACAAAAACCATGAATTCCAGTCCGTATATGGAATACTATGTTCTTGAAGCGCTTTGTCAAATGGATAAGTACGCAGAGGCAAAACAAAGAATGCTTCAAATGTACGGCTCAATGATAGAATCAAGCGACACTACGCTCTGGGAAAAGTGGTCGCGGTATACGGGAACACGCAACCACGCATGGTCGGGCGGTCCGCTTGTAATTATGAGCAAATACTTTGCGGGCATACGTCCCGTAAAGGCGGGATATTCCGAATTTGTTATAAAGCCGCAACTGTCCTCCCCTGACAAGATAAAATGCGTTGTGCCGTCAGTCAGAGGATATATAAGCGTAACGGAAGAAAAAGCCGACGGCGCGTTTATCCTTGACGCCTCTGTTCCGAAAGATACAACGGCAACCGTTTATGTCCCCATTAACGGCAGTCAGACGGTCAAGTTTAACGGCAAGGTAATTTATCAGAGCAATCAGTTTGTACAGACTCAAAGCGTCAGCTTCATTAAAGCTGAAAACGGGTACGCCGTATTTTCGGTGAAGGCTGAAAATAACAGCTCTTTCCGTTTTGAAACGAATAATTAATAAAAAATCCGAATCAAATTGATTCGGATTTTTATGTATACTTTTTAATTATTTCCAATGCAATGGCTTTCTTTGTAACACAGCGGTCCATCGCCTCTTTTTCAAGATAGCGGTGAGCCTCGGGCTCAAGAAGTCCTTCCTTGCTTATAAGCAGCCATTTCGCCTTGTTAACAAGACGGATTTCCTCCATCTTGTCCTCCATTTTTGTTGTTTTCTTTTCAGCACCCGTAAGCTTTCTTTTCGCAGTGAGAAGCCAACGTATTGCGTTATCCATAGTCTGTTTATTCATCGGCTTCATCAGTGTAAAAACGCCGTGAGCAGCAACCCTTGCGTAAACATCGCCGTGAATTTCATTAGGTACAAGAAGAAGCACCAGGGCTTTGTGAGAGGTACTGCAGTCAATTGAAAAGCGCATTCCTAAATCGTCATTAAGAGGCGCATTGATAAATACAAAATCAAAGCTTCGCTCGGCAACCGCGCGCTGTGCCTGTGCAACTGTTTTAACGTTTACAACCGGCTGAAAGCTCGCTTTAGGGAGCATTGCAGTCATTGCGCTGTGAAAACTGTCAGCAGATGATACAATAAGAGCGCTGTAGGCTCTTTCTTCAAGTGACACTCTGCTCCCTCCTTTTCGTTTAAAGTCATTGCTGGATTGAAGCGTTTTTCAGATAACGCTGTTAATCCCTTATCTCTTTCTCCTCTAAAATCAAATTGTTTTGCAATTTGATTTGTTAATTTCGTTTATTTGCAGTATATGTCAAAAATTTTCTTTGGTATATGCTGTTTAATAAACTCGCTCTTTTCAGCCGCTGCCTTTGCCTCTTCAAGCGACTGCGGAAGCACGTCAAAGCGCTTGAGTGTTTCCTCATCGGCAGTAAACAGATTGAAGTCTGCAACATACGGTAAATCAAGCTTATTCTGAATTCCGTAAAGTCCTGAATAAATCATAAGCGCGAAGGCAATATACGGATTAACCGACGGGTCTGAGCTTCTGAGCTCGGCTCTTTTATACTGTCCTATCGCCGCAGGAATTCTTACAAGCTGAGAACGGTTTTCGCTTGACCACGAAACATAGCGCGGGGCTTTATTGTTGCCGAGGCGCGCGTAAGATTTTTCAGTCGGGTTAAGAAACGCGGTCATATCAACCGCCTTGTCAAGCACGCCCGCTATCATATAGGGCATAATATTATCCTTACCGTCGTCCGCCTTAACCGAAACATTTATATGAAATCCGTTGCCCGGCTTATCGTCAAGTGGCTTCGGTGAGAAATCGGCAAAAAGTCCGTTTCTGTTTGCAACCGTGTGAACAACAGTCTGTAAGGTCATAACATTATCCGCCGCCGTCAGCGCCTCAGAGTATCTGAAATCAATTTCGTTCTGACCCGGTCCCTCCTCGTGGTGAGAGCTTTCGGGCGAAATTCCCATCTGCTCTAAGGTAAGACAGATTTCACGGCGTATATTTTCACCTCTGTCAAACGGGGCTAAATCCATATAGCTCGCCTTGTCGTAAGGGATTTTTGTCGGCTCGTTATCCTCGTCAAGCTTAAAGAGATAGAATTCCTGCTCAGCGCCGAAATAGAAGCGGTAGCCCGCATTTTCAGCCTCTTTAACCGCGTTTTTAAGAAGGGTTCTCGTATCGCACTCAAAGGGCTTTCCGTCAGGGTATGTAATAGAACAAAACATTCTTACAACCTTGCCCTGCTCAGGTCTCCACGGAAGAATCATTAGTGTATCAGCGTCAGGGTGAAGCAGTAAATCGGAATGTACCTCGCCGCCGAAACCGCGGATTGCCGAGCCGTCAAGCGCAATTCCGTAGCCGAACGCGCGTTCAAGCTCGTCAGCCATAATTGAAATATTCTTTTGCCTTCCCCAGACGTCGCAGAAAGCAAGACGTACAAATTTTACGTCCTCTTCAATACAAAACTGAATAACCTCATCCTTTGTATAACTCATTTTACAACCACCTTTTGCAGTTCAATTTAAAAAATGCGCTCATTAAAAACGGAGTTTTCCCGAATTAATGAACGCCTTTGCTCATATATAATATATAATAAGCGGCGGGTGATGTCAAGATTAAATTGAAAAAAAGACTTGACAAAGGCTAAAATTTGTTGTACTATTTGTAGATGTAAAGGCAATGGAGTCTTTGAGTTAACACTCAGAGACTCTTTATCTTTTCAGGTAAATATATCAGGCAAAGGTGTCTATAGTATATAATGCTATAGGTGCCTTTTTCTGTTTTTTTCAGGAGGAAATTATTATGGCTTATGTAGATGAAGTAATGGACTTTTTAAAGAGACGCGACGGCAACGAGCCTGAATTCTTACAGGCAGTTGAGGAGGTTTTTGATTCGCTTCGCCCCGTTATTGAAAAGAACGAGGAGCGTTACAGAAAGCTTGCTCTGCTTGAAAGACTCGTTGAACCCGAAAGAATATTCCGCTTCCGTGTTCCGTGGATTGACGACAGCGGTCAGGTACACGTTAACAGAGCGTTCCGCGTTCAGTTTAACTCGGCAATCGGCCCCTACAAAGGCGGCTTAAGACTTCACCCGAGCGTTACGCTTTCGGTTATCAAGTTCCTCGGCTTTGAGCAGATTTTCAAAAACTCGCTCACAGGACTTCCTATCGGCGGCGGTAAGGGCGGCTCTGACTTTAACCCCAAGGGCAAGAGCGACAGAGAAATTATGATGTTCTGTCAGAGCTTTATGACCGAGCTTTGTAAGGTAATCGGTGAAAATACAGACGTTCCTGCAGGCGATATCGGTACGGGCGCAAGAGAAATCGGCTATATGTTCGGTCAGTATAAAAGAATTCAGAAAAAGTATGAGGGCGTTTTAACGGGTAAAGGCTTATCCTACGGCGGCTCTCTTACAAGAACAGAGGCTACGGGCTACGGACTTCTCTATATTACAGAGGAAATGCTCAAGTGCCACGGTATTGAAATTGCGGGTAAAACCGTTGTTGTATCAGGTTCAGGTAACGTTGCTATTTACGCGGTTGAAAAGGCTGAGCAGCTCGGCGCAAAGGTTGTAACCGTATCCGATTCAACGGGCTGGATTTATGACCCCGAGGGAATTGACGTTGAGCTTCTTAAAGAGGTTAAAGAGGTTAAGCGCGCAAGACTTACCGAATATGCCGCAGCAAGACCTTCGGCTCAGTATCACGAGGGTAAAGGCGTATGGAGCGTTAAGTGCGATATTGCTCTTCCCTGCGCAACTCAGAACGAGCTTCATCTTGAGGATGCAAAGCAGCTTGTTGCAAACGGAGTTATCGCAGTTTGTGAGGGCGCTAATATGCCTACTACAAGAGACGCAACGGAATACTTACAGAAAAACGGCGTTCTCTTCCTTCCGGGTAAGGCTGCTAACGCAGGCGGCGTTGCAACCTCAGCGCTTGAAATGAGCCAGAACAGCGAAAGAGTTTACTGGTCATTTGAAAAGGTAGACCGTAAGCTTCAGGATATTATGGTTAACATTTATCACAATATTGACGAGGCTGCAAAGAAATACGACCTTGATGGCGATTATATTGCAGGCGCAAACATTGCGGGCTTTGAAAAGGTTGCGGACGCTATGATTGCTCAGGGTGTAGTATAACCGAAGCAGAATTAATTGCTTATAACAAACTATTTAAATATAAGGGCAAGGGTGTCGTTGGTGAAAACCAATGGCACCCTTCGCTCTTTTTGGGAGGAACAGTTATGACAAATGAAATACCCTTAATTGCAAGAATGTTAATTATTAAAGACACTATTAATCAGAAGAAAGAAATCAAAAAGGATATTTCGTACAATAACCCGAAATATGACAGCGAATGTGAATACTGTTTAAATACTACTGCGTGGGACTGATAATATGACAAAGTATATTTTTGTAACCGGCGGCGTTGTTTCAGGACTCGGCAAGGGCATAACCGCCGCGTCGCTCGGCAGACTTTTGAAATCAAGAGGGCTCAAGGTTGCCGCTCAGAAGCTTGACCCGTACATAAACGTTGACCCGGGTACTATGAGCCCGTTTCAGCACGGCGAGGTATATGTTACCGAGGACGGCGCAGAAACCGACCTTGACCTCGGCCACTATGAGCGCTTCATAGACGAAAATCTTAATAAGTATTCAAATCTTACAACAGGTAAGGTTTACTGGAATGTGCTCAACAAGGAACGCCGCGGAGAATACCTCGGCTCAACCGTTCAGGTCATTCCCCATATTACAAACGAGATAAAGGAATTTGTCTACTCGGTAGGCAAAAAAAGCGACGCCGATGTTGTAATAACCGAAATAGGCGGAACAATAGGCGACATTGAAAGTCAGCCGTTTATTGAAGCCGTAAGGCAGATTTCGCTTGAGGTCGGACGTGAGAACAGCCTTTTTATCCACGTTTGCCTCGTACCGTTTTTAAGCGGCTCGGACGAGCATAAAACAAAACCGACTCAGCACTCCGTAAAGGAACTGCAGGGTATGGGCGTTAATCCGAACATTGTTGTCCTTCGCTGTGACAAGCCGCTTGAAAAAACAATTTTTGACAAGATTTCGCTTTTCTGTAACGTAAAGCGCGACTGCGTAATTGAAAACATCACTCTTCCCAATCTCTACGAAGCTCCGCTTATGCTTGAAAAATCGGGTTTTTCAGAAATTGTGTGCAGAGAGCTCGGCATAAACGCGCCTGCTCCCGATTTGGCGGACTGGACGGCGCTTGTTGAAAAAATACGCGCCGAACGTAAAGAGGTTTATATAGGGCTTGTAGGAAAGTACGTTGAGCTTCACGACGCTTATCTTTCGGTTGCCGAGGCGCTTCGCCACGCAGGCTATTATTACAACGCAAAAGTAAAAATCCGCTGGATAGATTCTGAAACGATTACAGAAAAGAATGTTTCTGAAATACTGAGTGGACTTGACGGAATAATCGTTCCGGGAGGCTTCGGAAGCCGCGGAATTGAGGGAATGATTACTGCCGCAAAACACGCAAGACAAAACGCCCTTCCCTACTTCGGAATATGCCTCGGTATGCAGATTGCGGTTATTGAATACGCGCGCAATGTTGCAGGGCTTAAAGGCGCAAACTCGGGCGAATTTGACGAGCTTTGCAAAGACAAGGTAATTGACTTTGTGCCGGGTCAGTATGAAGAAATTGACAAGGGCGGAACGCTCAGGCTCGGGGCATATCCCTGCGTTTTGCAAAAGGATACCGTTATCCGTTCGCTTTACGGTCAAAAGAGCATTTCCGAGCGCCACCGTCACCGCTATGAGTTTAACAACAGCTACCGCGAAGTTCTTCAGAACTGCGGCCTTACTCTCAGCGGACTCTCGCCTGATTCAAGGCTTGTTGAAACTGTGGAGCTGACAGACAGAGAGTTTTACGTCGGCGTTCAGTTCCACCCGGAATTCAAAAGCAGACCAAACAAGCCTCACCCACTTTTTAAAGGCTTCATCAAAGCAAGTCTCAAGGAGAAATAACTATGCTTAAACCCAATATGAATTACAAAAGCCTTAAGGATTCATATTTGTTTTATAACATTAATGAAAAGATATCCGCCTATTCACAAATGTACTCGTTCAAACACATTTATAAGCTTGGAATAGGCGATGTCTCTTTACCCCTTTGCAGTGCTGTAATTTCTGCACTGCACAGTGCGGTAGACGACCAGTCGGAAAAAGCCACCTTTCAGGGCTATGTTGACGAATGCGGCGAGCCGTTTTTAAGGGAAGCAGTCTCAAAGCACTATGAAAAGAGAGGCGTACAGCTTTCCTCAGACGAGGTGTTCATCTCAAGCGGCGCAAGCGACGAGCTCGGCGACATACTTGATTTGTTTGACAGGAGCAGTTCGGCGCTCGTTATTGAGCCTGCCTACCCAGCCTACGTTGACGCAAATACTATTGCGGGGCGTGATATAATTCACTACTTCTCAGATGAGGCGGACAGCTTTGCGCCGTATCCGGACGAAAAAATAAAAGCCGGCATTGTCTACATCTGCTCGCCCAACAACCCGACCGGTGCAGTTTTCTCAAGAGAAAAGCTTAAAGCGTGGGTTGACTGGGCAAATAAAAACGAAAGCGTTATCCTCTTTGACGCGGCATATGAAGCGTTTATTGAGGACGAAGAAATACCCCACAGCATATTTGAAATTGACGGTGCAAAAACCTGCGCAATAGAAATCTGTTCGCTTTCAAAAACGGCAGGCTTTACGGGAACAAGGCTCGGCTACACGGTTGTTCCGAAAGCGCTCCAAAGAAACGGTATGAGCCTCAATTCAATGTGGGTAAGAAACCGTACAACTAAAACCAACGGCGTGTCTTACATAATCCAGAAGGGTGCGGCGGCGGTGTTCACCGATGAGGGACAAAAGCAGATTAAGGAAAACATACGCGTTTATAAAAACAATGCCGCTGTTCTGACCGACGCGCTTGATAAAATCGGAATACAGTACTGCGGAGGAAAAAACGCGCCGTATATCTGGATGAAATGTCCAAACGGTATGACAAGCTGGGAATTTTTTGACTTTCTTCTTGATAATATTCAGGTTGTCGGTACGCCCGGAGTCGGCTTCGGCGAAAACGGCGACGGGTATTTCCGCTTTACAACCTTTGGCGACCCCGAAGAAACGAAAACAGCCGCACAAAGACTTATTGAGCTTTTAGGAGAAAGAAAATGACAAAAAAAGATATTTTGAAAAGCGCAAAGGAAAACAACATTGAATTTGTCCGCCTTCAGTTTACCGACCTTTTCGGAAGAATGAAAAATGTTGCAATTACTCTGTCTCAGCTTGAAAAGGCGCTTGATAACGAGTGTATGTTTGACGGCTCTTCAATTGACGGCTTTGTAAGAATTGACGAAAGCGATATGTACCTTCACCCCGATTATGACACCTGGGCAATCGTTCCCTGGCTCAAGCATAACGAAATCCAGGCGGGAAGGCTTATCTGCTCAGTATATAAAGCCGACAACGTTACTCCGTTTGAAGGCGACCCGAGAAACGTATTAATCAGAGTTATGAAAGAGGCAAAGGCGCTCGGCTACGGCTTCAATGTAGGACCCGAATGTGAATTTTTCCTGTTCAGGCTTGACGAGAACGGCAAGCCGACGATTGAGCTCGGCGACGAGGCAGGATATTTTGACCTCAACCCGATTGACCGCGGCGAAAACTGCCGCAGGGATATATGTCTTGCGCTTGAAAGCATGGGCTACACGATTGAAGCCTCTCACCACGAGGTTGCCGCAGGACAGCACGAAATTGACTTTCAGTTCGGCGACGGACTGCTCACAGCCGACAGAGTAATGACCTTTAAGCACGTTGTAAAAACATATGCTACAAAACACAGCTTACACGCAACCTTTATGCCAAAACCGATTTGCGGAATTAACGGAAGCGGTATGCACACAAATATGAGCCTTTATGATATTGAAAGCGGCGAAAACGCATTTGACGACCCCAACGGCGAGCTCGGTCTCTCAAAAGAGGCATATTCCTTTATTGCGGGAATTATGGAGCATATCAAGGGTATCGCCGTATTTTCAAACCCGACTGTAAACTCATACAAAAGGCTTGTACCGGGCTATGAAGCGCCGAGCTATCTTGTGTGGAGCACCTCAAACAGAAGCTGCCTCGTAAGAATTCCCGCCTCGCGCGGAAGGGGTACAAGAGTTGAGCTTCGATGCCCCGACCCGACGTGTAATCCGTATCTTGAAATTGCGCTATGTCTTGCTGCAGGGCTTGACGGAATCAAAAGAGGGCTTACGCCGAAGCCGTCTTACGATGAAAACGTGTTTGTTCTTTCAGACGAAGAGCTTGCCCGCGAGGGAATTGACTGCCTCCCTGCGAGTCTTGAAGAGGCAATAAGGGAAGCCGAAAACGACCCGTTTATAAAAGAAACTCTCGGCAACCATGTTTTCAATAATTACATTGAGGGTAAAAAGCGGGAATGGGATGAATATAAAACACAGATAAGTCAGTGGGAAATTGACAGATATATGATTAACCACTAAGGAGGTACCGTTATGATTTATCCTAAAGATTATAAAAGCAGATTATCTCAAAGAGAAACTCAGTATGCAATTAAAACCGTTAAGGATACTTTTCAGCTGAAGCTATCAAAGGCGCTGAACCTTGACCGAGTAACCGCGCCGATTATGGTAACAAAGGCAAGCGGAATAAACGACGACCTTAACGGCGTTGAAAGAAAAGTTCATTTTACAATGAAGAATATTGAGGGCGAAGCAGAGGTTGTTCAGAGCCTTGCAAAGTGGAAGCGTATGGCGCTTTACAAGTACGGTTATGAGCGCGGCGAGGGAATTTATACAGATATGAACGCTATCCGCCGCGACGACGATACAGACAACCTCCACTCCCTTTTCGTTGACCAGTGGGACTGGTGCCGCGTTATTTCAAAGGAAGAGAGAAATGTCGGATTTCTCAAAGAAATTGTTAAAAAGATTGTTAAAGCAATCGTTCAGACAAACGATGTTGTAAAGGATACATACCCTATGCTTTCGTTTGAAATTAGCGACGAGGTATTCTTTATTACAACGCAGGAGCTTGAGGATATGTATCCCGACCTGACAAGTAAAGAGCGCGAGGACGCAATCGTAAAGGAGCACGGCACGGTATTTATTCAGCAAATCGGCGGCAAGCTGAAAAGCGGTAAAAAGCACGACGGCAGAGCTCCCGACTATGACGACTGGGCGCTCAACGGCGACATATTCGCGTGGAACGATTTGCTCGGCTGTGCGTTTGAAATAAGCTCAATGGGAATAAGGGTAGACGCTGAAAGCCTCCACCGCCAGCTTGAAGAGGAGGGCTGTCTTGAACGCGAGCAGTTCCCGTTCCACAAGGGCATTCTTGACGGAACCCTGCCCCTTACAATCGGCGGCGGTATAGGTCAGTCAAGGCTATGTATGCTTCTTCTTCAAAAGGCGCATATCGGCGAGGTACAGTGCTCAGTCTGGTCTGACGAAATGCGCGAGGAATGTAAAAAGAACAACATAACACTGTTATGATTGACAATTGGCAAGGAGAATTACTCCTTGCCGTTTTTTTGCACTTGACAGCTGTGTTATAATTAAAAAGGTATTAAATGATTTAAATAACAGATAACGGAGGACAGTTATTATGATGAAAACAGCAGATTTAAAACTCACTCAGGAATGGGATAAAACCTTCCGGAAAAGCGATAAGGTTGACCACTGCAAGGTAACGTTTGTTAACCGTTACGGTATAACTCTGGCGGCTGATATGTACGTGCCGAAAAATGCTGAGGGAAGGCTTCCCGCTATTGCAGTCTGCGGACCCTTCGGCGCTGTAAAAGAGCAGTGCTCGGGCCTCTATGCGCAGACAATGGCTGAAAAAGGCTACATCACAATTGCCTTTGACCCGTCGTTTACGGGAGAAAGCGGCGGCGAGCCGAGATATATGGCGTCCCTCGATATCAACACCGAGGATTTTATGGCTGCAGTTGATTTTCTTTCGCTTTGCGACAGAGTTGATTCTGAAAGAATCGGCATAATCGGAATATGCGGCTGGGGCGGAATGGCAGTTAATGCTGCAGCGCTTGACACAAGGATTAAGGCAACAGTTGCTTCAACAATGTACGATATGACAAGAGTAAACGCAAAGGGATATTTTGACAGTGCCGACAGCGAGGAAGCGCGCTATGAAGCTAAAAAAGCAATGTGTGCTCAGCGCCTTGAAGATTATAAAAAGGGCGAATATAAGCTCGGCGGCGGAGTTGTTGACCCGCTTCCCGAGGACGCTCCTTTCTTCGTAAAGGACTATTACGATTACTACAAAACCGAACGCGGTTACCACAAGCGCTCGCTCAACTCAAACGGCGGCTGGAACGTTATCGGTTGTGAATCCTTTATTAATCAGCCGATTTTACAGTACAGCAACGAAATCCGCTCAGCCGTTATGATTATGCACGGTGACAAGGCGCATTCCTTCTACTTCGGCAAGGACGCCTATGAAAATATGATAAAAGGAAATAAATACGCCGCTAACAAGGAATTTCTTGTTATTGAGGGCGCTGTTCATACCGACCTTTACGACGGCGGCGCAAAGAACTGTATACCGTTTGACAGGCTTGAAGAATTCTTCAAAAAAAATATGTAAATTACAAGCTGATTCCCTTAAATTTTCCAATGCGATTATTTAAGGGAATTTTTTTATTATACTTTTTTGCGGATTTGATAAAATATTAACATAATAGTTGAATTATCTGTCGAAAAATGATAGAATTTATATTATACTAATATAGTAAATTAAGGGGTATAGCTATGGGTGAAAATCACAATCATATTCATCATCACGAAGTGAACGAAGGCGATGAAATCCTTGCTCTTCTCAGGTATATGGCAGGCCATAACGAATCTCATACAGAAGAGCTGTACTCACTTGCAAAGCAGCTTAACACAAACGAAAACGAAAAAGCGTATAATTTAGTCCTTCAGGCAATAGAGAATTACAAAAAAGGCAACGCTTATCTTGAAAGCGCGCTTGATTTATTGAAGTAGGTGAAAAATATGTGTCTTTCAACAGCATATAAAAATGAAATTTCCGAACAGACTGCAATTATGAATAACGTTATGACCGTTGAATGTAGCGGCGGCGAGGTAATCCTCACCGATTTAATGGGCAGACAGTGCGTTGTTGAGGGCTCGCTGATTAAAGCAAGCCTTACGGACGGCTATGTGATTTTAAAGGCGGTATAAAATGGAAGAAAAAAACACAACTATAATCGCTCTTGTCGGAAAAGGCGGAGTGGGAAAGACCTCGCTTTCTGCAATAACGGTAAGACTTCTTGCCGAGGCGTATCCCGATAAAAAAATACTCGCCATTGACGCTGACCCCGCAATCGGCCTTGCTACAGCGCTGGGCGTAGACGTAGCTTCAACAGTTGACGACATAAGAAAATCTTTTATAAACGTTGTTGAGGAAGGAAACAAAAACGCTGCTATAGAGCTTCTCGGCGAAGCGAAGTATCAGCTTTTTGACGCCCTTATTGAAATTGACAATGTGTCTTTCCTTGCAATAGGACGTCCCGAAAGCGCGGGCTGTTACTGTAAGGTCAACGCTTATCTTAAAGAGATAATTTCAATGATAGCCGATAATTTCGACTACGTTGTCATTGACGGCGAGGCAGGAATTGAACAGGTTAACAGACGGGTTATGGAAAAGGTAACTCATCTTATTTTAGTTTCAGACGCAAGCCGAAAGGGTCTTAAGGTTGCAGATACAATTCACAGGGTTGCAAAAGAGCTTGTTATGTTCGACAAGGCAGGGCTTATTATTAACCGTATGCCCGATATGTCGCTTGCCGATTCGCTTGATACGGGCGATTTGAAGCTGCTTGCCTGTATACCTGATGACAGAGATATGGCAATTAACGATATAAACGGCGAGAGCGTATTCTCTCTTGATGAAAATTCAAAAATTATACAAGGCGCAAATAAAGCCCTTGAAGAAATAGGAGTAAAGTGAGGAGAAAAAATGAA
>CAMNAP010000008.1 GCA_946531445.1 uncultured Clostridia bacterium | reverse complement strand
ACTATACAAACAGCGATATGAAGCTCGTTCGTAAAATCTACGAAAAGCTCCAGCCTCATTACGACAATCTTGAAAAAGACAGAAGGCTGTAATGAAAAGAGCAACGGATATTCGTCCGTTGCTCTTTTTATATCTCAAATAATCTTTTTGCATTATCGCTTGTAATGTTTAGAACCTCCTGCGCGCTCATGCCGAGCACCTCGCCGATTCTTTCGGCAATGTAGGGAATGTATGACGAATCGTTTCTTTTGCCTCTGTGCGGCACGGGCGCAAGATAGGGGCAGTCCGTTTCAAGAACAAGCCTTTCAATCGGTATTTCCTTAACTACCTCAAGGCTCTTCCTTGCGTTTTTAAAGGTTGCAACGCCGTTTAGTCCTATATACATCCCGATTTTTATAATCTCTTTTGCCATTTCCTTAGAGCCTGAAAAGCAGTGTAAAACGCCCTTCGGATGAAGCGATTTGAGTATTTCAAGCGTGTCGCCGTGCGCCTCTCTGTCGTGCACTATAACCGGCATATCAAGCTTTTTTGCAAGCTCAATCTGGGAGGCGAAAAAATCCTTTTGCTTTTCTTTTGTTGAGCTCATCCAGTGATAGTCAAGCCCTATTTCGCCTATAGCAACGCACTTGCTGTCACTCGCAAGCTTTTCTATTTCGCCAAGCTCATCAAGGTTGTGTCCCTCTAAATCCTCAGGGTGAAAGCCTGCGGCAAAATACATAAAGTCATATTTGTGCGCAAGCTCCATATTAGCAATTGATGTCTCTTTATCAATTCCGCAGCTTACAACGCCGATAACTCCCTTATCGGGTAAAGACTCAATAAGGGAGCTTCTGTCGCTGTCAAACTGTTCGTCGTCGTAATGACTGTGTGTGTCAAAAATATTTTTATACATAGCTTAGCAAATCTTTGCGCCAACAGGGAGGTCAACAAATGTAACGGCAACCTCGCCGTCCTTTTCGCCTGAAAGAAGCATACCCTGTGAAATCTCTCCGCAAAGTTTAACAGGCTTGAGGTTTGTTACAATAATTGCCTTCTTGCCAATTAAATCCTCGGGCTTGTACCATTTAGCTATGCCTGAAACAATCTGTCTTGTCGTGCCGCTTCCGTCGTCAAGCTGTAATTTGAGAAGCTTGTTTGACTTCTTAATCTTTTCGCATTCAAGAATCTTTGCAACCCTGAGGTCTGATTTAAAGAAATCGTCAATTGAAATCTCTTCAATCTTTTCTTCCTCGTCCTTGGGCTTAGCCTCTTCCTCTGCCTTTGCGGCAGCCTCTTGTTTAGCGGCAATCTCAGAGAGCATTTTCTCTGTGTCAATTCTCTGGAAAAGCGCCTCTGCCTTGCCAACCTTAACGCCGTCCTCAAGCGCGCCGAAGGCTGAAAGCGATTCGTAGTCTTTAATGCTGCAATTCATCTGCTCAAAGATTTTCTCGCTTGTTGAGGGCATAAAGGGGGATAGAAGAACAGAGACAAATCTGATTGCTTCAAGAAGATTGTAAAGAACTGTACCGAGCCTTTCTCGTTTGCTCTCGTCTTTAGCAAGCGCCCAGGGCATAGTCTCGTCAATATATTTATTTGAACGCTTTGCAAGGTTGAGGATTGACTCAAGCGCGTCAGCAACTCTGTAGGTCTTAAAGCACTCTTCAACCCTGTCAACCGTGTCAATAGCGAAGCCCATAAGCTCCTCGTCTACAGGCTCAGCGTCAACGGGCGGCTGAATAACGCCGTCGAAATACTTGTTCTGCATAGCAATAGTTCTGTTTACAAGGTTTCCTATTGTGTTTGCAAGGTCTGAATTGAAGCGCTCAATGATTGTTTCATAAGTTATCGAGCCGTCGCTTGCGTAAGGCATTTCCGAAAGGAGGTAATATCTTACCGCGTCAACACCGAGAAGGTTAACAAGGTCGTCAGCGTAAATCACGTTGCCCCTTGATTTACTCATTTTGTCCTCACCGAAAAGCAGCCACGGGTGACCGAATACCTGCTTGGGAAGCGGCTCGCCGAGAGCCATAAGCATAATCGGCCAGTAAATTGTGTGGAAGCGGACAATGTCCTTACCAATAATGTGAACGTCGGCAGGCCAGTACTTTTTGTAAAGCTCGCCTGGGCCGTCGGGGTCGTAGCCGAGCGCCGTAATATAGTTTGAAAGTGCGTCAATCCAAACGTAGATAACGTGCTTGTCATCAAAAGTTACGGGGATACCCCATTTAAACGAGGTACGGCTTACGCATAAATCCTGAAGTCCCGGTTTAATGAAGTTGTTAAGCATTTCTTTTTTGCGCGCTTCGGGATAAATGAAGTTTTCATTTTTTTCAATGAATTCCTCAAGCTGCTTCTGATATTTTGAAAGTCTCAGGAAATATGCCTCTTCCTTTGCGGGCTTAACCTCGCGTCCGCAGTCGGGGCATTTTCCGTCTACAAGCTGAGACTCCGTCCAGAAGCTTTCGCAGGGAGTACAGTACATTCCCTCGTATTCTCCCTTGTAGATGTCGTCCTGGTCGTAAAGCTTTTTAAATATCTTCTGAACAGCCTTTTCGTGATAGCTGTCGGTTGTTCTGATAAATTTATCATAGCTTGTGCCGAGAAGGTCGCAAATTCCTCTGATTTCACCTGCAACCTTGTCAACGTACTCCTTAGGCGTAACGCCTGCAGCTTTGGCATATTCCTCAATTTTCTGACCGTGCTCGTCAGTGCCTGTAAGGAAAAATACATCCTTGCCCTGAAGCCTCTTATATCTTGCAATAGCGTCTGTGAGAACAATCTCATAGCTGTTGCCGATATGCGGCTTGCGCGATGTGTATGCAATCGCCGTTGTAATATAAAACTTTTCTTTCATACTTATATCTCCTGTCAGATTATTTACTGATTAATAATTTTTCGAATTATAATAAGCTCGCCGCGCCCTTGTCAAGCATAAGCGTAACGTCCTTGTGAAACTGTAAAATACTTGCGGGGCACTGGGGCGTAACGTTTCCGTCTATAACCTGCTTTATCGCTTTGGCTTTCTTTTCGCCTATTGCGATAATCAGTATTCTTTTAGCCTGCATTATTGAGCCTATTCCCATAGTTATTGCCTGAGTTGGAACGTCGTCAACAGATTCAAAGAAACGGCTGTTGTCTTTAATTGTGCTCTCTTTAAGGTTTACAACGTGACTCCAGCGCTGAAACGCGTTTGCAGGCTCGTTAAAGGCAATATGTCCGTTTGAGCCGATACCGAGCAGCTGAATATCAATTCCGCCCGCTGCCTTTATCTTGTTTTCGTAGCTTTCGCATTCCTTTTCCAAATCCCACGCATTACCGTTTAAAAAGTTAATGTTTTCCTCGGGAATATTGATGTGATTAAAAAGGTTTTCATACATAAATGTGTGATATGAATTTTTATCCCTTACGTCAAGACGGCAGTATTCGTCAAGGTTAAAGGTTGTAACCTTGGAAAAATCAACTGCACCCTGTCTGTAAAGCTGAATCATATGGTCGTAAGCTTTAATCGGGGTAGAGCCCGTTGCAAGACCGAGCACCGACTCGGGCTTTTGTAAAACCTGACCGCACATATAGTAACCGGCAGCTACGCCGATTTGTTCCTCCGTGTTAAAAACCAAAACATTCATTTTGCTTTCCTCTTGTTTATTATTGCTTCAATTATTTTATATAATACTATAAATCCTATAGCGCCGAGTAATGCGCCGAAGGTGTCAATTGCCCAGTCTCTGAATTCGCACGAGCGCCCATCAACAAAAATCTGGTGGATTTCGTCAGTTACAGCGTAGAGCGAAGCGCATAAAACCGAAAGCCATATACACTTTTTGTCTTTGGTAAAATACCACGCGCAGTTAAATAAAAGACTCAGTCCCGTAAATTCAAGACAGTGCGCGCTCTTTCTTACTATGAACACCCAAATTTCGTTATTGCCGAAAAGGCTTTCAAGCCACTGTACAAAAACGTTGCTCTGTTCTGTAGACTCCGTTGCCGTCCTTGACGAAAACCAGAATATAACACCCATACAAATGACCGACAGCGCCCAGAAAACAGCGGCTTTGGCGTTTAGTTTTTTACTTTCTTTTTGCATTTACAAAGCTCACCCTTCCGCTTCCCGCGTGGAACTGAATGTCAGAGACTCCGCGTGCTGAAGCGTAGTAACTCGTTTCGCTGAGAAGAGGGAATATGCTGTATGTGTTAACAAGCTCAACCTCCGCCTGCTTTAAGAAAGCGAGTTCCTCGTCAGACGATTTAGCCTTTTCAGCCTTGAGGATTGCTGCGTCAAACATCTTTGAGTCAAATCCCGTTCTGTTAGCTGAAGAGAAGCCTTTAAGGAACGCTTCAGCCGAGGTTGAAACCGATTTGTACGGATAAAACGCCGCGTCGTAGCTTCCCGTTCTGAGCAGACTTAAAAGCTCGTTCTCTTCGTGAACCTCAACCTTTATGGAATACGAAATTGTGTCGCCCTTTTCAGTTTTTGTAACGGTTGAAATTCCGCTTTGAATTCCCTGAAGATGCGCCTTGAGAACGTTTTCTGCCTCGGGCGTTGTAATTATTGTAAAGCTTATTTCAGTTATGTCTAAAATCTTAATCCCTTTATTCCACAGCTTAATACTCTCGTTGCTGTCGGGCAGGGGTGCAATCGGCCCTATCGTATCAGCGACGCTCTTACCCTCAACTGTGCAGGAGGAGGGAATAACGCTTCTGCTGTCTGAAAGATATCTTTTCTCAGGCTTTTCGGGACGCGCCATTCCAAGACAAAGCGCCTTTCTTATATACTTGCTCTGGAACAGCTCGTTTTTGGTGTTGAGCATAAGAAACCATGTTGTATCCTGATAGGGAACATAGTTTATTCCTTTAGCCTTTTTGAGCTTTTCGCTTTCGCTTCCGGAAATAAACGCCGCGTCATAGTATCCGCTTTCAAGCCTTGCAGTTACGCTCTTTTTGGAATCGTTTCTGTCCTCGTCCTTAACTATTTTTAGGGTGAGCTCGTCGCCCTTTGCGGGAAATTCGCCCTTGTAGTTTTTATTCTTTTTAAGAAGATACGATTCCTGAAGAATCTGGTCAACGTAAAACTGACCGTTGAAAAGCGTGTATTCCTCGCTTATTCCGTATCTGCCCTTGCACTCGTTGAAGAATTCCTCGTTACACGGCATTGCAATGCTTGTAGTAAGCGTCTGAAGAAAGTTGCTGTCGGGCGAGCTGAGGCTGATTACAAGCGTGTGCTCGTCCTTAGCGGTAACGCCAAGCTGATTAACGTTCATCTTTCCCGAATGAATATCAACAGCGTTTTTTATTACCGAAACAGAAGGGAATAGCTTTGAGTCTGTCTGAGGCATAACGGCTCTTCTCAGCGCAAAAACAAAATCGTTTGCCGTAATGTCGGGGTTAAATTCCTTTTTGAGCCTTCTGAGCCGCTTGTCTTTATATTCGCCCTTCTTTGTTCCTTCCTTATATTTGTCAAGGCTTATGTCCCACTTAAGTCCCTCCTTGATTTTAAAGGTGTATGTAAGACCGTCCTTGCTTATATCCCACGAATCGGCGCAGCCTTTTTTTACCGTGCCGTCGTCGTCAATTCTTATAAGTCCCTCAAATGTGTTTTCAATAATAAGAAACTCGTCAGCCGTTTCGGCAATCTGCGGGTCATAGCTGTTTATATCTGCCGAAAACGGGTATATAAAATCTATTTTTTTTACGCTGTCGCTGCACGCCGAAAAAAGCGTTGCTACAAAAACAGCGCACAAAAAAATACAGAATATGTTTTTAATAGTATTCTTCATAAATATGCCTTCTCTGACAATCGTTGCAAAATATTATAACAGATATAAATAATTAAATCAATAAATTATTATCTTTGTAACTAATATTTAACTGTTGATAATATTTTTTTAATGTGCTAAAATATAGGCGGAAAATAACAATTGCTAAATTGAGGTAATAATATGAAAAAAGCACTTTGTATTGTACTTTCACTTTCAATGCTTTTCTGCGCGTTGCTTAGCGCTCCGTTTGGCGCTTTTGCCTACGATTATAACGGCTTTGAATGTGAGGATAAAAGCGATTCAACCGTTGTAATAAAAAGTTATTCGGGCGAAGATATAGACGTTTACATACCTACTCAGATTAACGGAAAAAACGTCAGCGAAATTGCCGATTTTGCCTTTTTTCAGAATAATTCAATTACTGAATACCATATCCCGTCAACAGTTACAGCTATCGGAACGGCGGCGTTTTTTGAGTGTTCTGCCGAAAAAATACACCTTACCGATTCAATTGAAACTATCGGTGATAACGCCTTTATGAACTGTACGCTTCTGCGCAGTATTTATATCGGTAAAAGCATTACTGCTTTTAACAATGATATGATTTCGGGCTGTTCGCGTTTAACCGAAATTACCGTAAGCGACGAAAATGAAAACTACTCTTCTGAAGACGGCGTGCTGTTTAATAAAGAAAAAACTCAACTTTTGAGATATCCGCAGGGATTGGAGGCTGAAGCTTATAAAGTCCCCGACGGAGCAGAAGACATTTGTGAGGGCGCTTTTTTCGGCTGTCAGCTTAAGGAAATCACTCTTCCCGAATCGCTTAAATCGGTTAAGGATAAAGCCTTTGACAGCGCCGCGTCGCTTAAGGATGTTTACTATCTTTCAACTGAGGAAAACTGGCAGAACGTAACAGTTTCAGACGTAAGCAATTCCTATTTTATAAATGCCGAAAAGCACTTTCAAACCGAGCCCGAGCCCTGTGAAACACATACAAAGGGCGACGAGGAAACCGTAATTGTGCCGCCGACTTGTACCGAAGGCGGAATTTCCGAATACGTCTGCACAGTCTGCGGCGAAACCTTTAAGGAAGAAACAGCACCTCTCGGTCATACTCCCGAAACGCTCGCGGCAGTTCCTGCAACATATTTTGAAAGCGGAAAAACAAAGGGTGAAAAATGCTCTGTCTGCGGCGAAATACTTACACCGCAAAAGGAGGTTGCAAAGCTTGTTCTTGCTCCTGTTAAAAAGAAAAAGCTCACCGCAAAGAAAAAATCGTTTGTATTCAATTGGACTAAAAATACCAACGCAACAGGATATATAATTCAGTATTCACTAAAAAAGAATTTCTCAAAAAAGAAAACCGTAAAAATCAAGAAGAATTCAACGCTTAAAAAGACCGTCAAAAAGCTCAAATCAAAAAAGAGATATTACGTCCGTATAAGAGCGTACAGAAAAGAGGGAAACAAGACGGTTTATTCAAACTGGTCAAAGACATACAAAATAAAAGTTAAATAATTTTTTCGGAGCGGATTTTTATCCGCTCCGGTTTTTTAAAATAATCCTTGCAATTTGAATTGCTATGTGATATTATATTACAGCACGAAAAGGCATATTTATATACTTTTGCGTGTAAAACTCACATATTCTTTAAGACCATAGGTGAATTTTTAACGGTCTTTGCCATTGAGAATGTGGAGGAATTAACCTTAAAGGAGGAAATAAAAATGGCAAATGTAGTTTCAATGAAACAGCTTTTAGAAGCAGGTGTTCACTTCGGACACCAGACAAGAAGATGGAACCCCAAAATGGCTGAATACATCTTCACAGAGCGTAACGGCATCTATATCATCGACCTTCAGAAGACAGTTAAGAAGCTTGATGAGGCTTACGCTTTCGTACACGACCTTGCAGCAGAGGGCGGCAGCATTATCTTTGTAGGTACAAAGAAGCAGGCTCAGGAATCTGTTAAGGAAGAGGCTATCCGTTGCGGTATGCCTTACGTAAACGCAAGATGGCTTGGCGGTATGCTTACAAACTTCAAGACCATCAGAGGCAGAGTTGCCCGTCTTGCACAGCTCAAGAAGATGCAGGAGGACGGAACATTTGACCTCCTTCCCAAGAAGGAAGTAGCAGGCCTTGAGCTTGAAATTGAAAAGCTTGAAAAGTATCTCGGCGGTATCACAGAAATGAGAAAGGTTCCCGAGGCTATGTTTATCGTAGACCCGAGAAAAGAAAGAATCGCTGTATCAGAGGCTATGAAGCTCGGTTTACCTATCGTAGCTATCGTTGATACAAACTGTGACCCCGACGAAATTGACTACGTTATCCCCGGAAACGACGACGCTATCCGTGCCGTAAAGCTTATTGCGGGCGCAATGGCTGACGCTGTTATTGAGGGAAGAGACGGCGCAGACGCTGAAGCAGCTGAGGCTGAGGCAGCAGAGGAAAAAGCAGAGGCTGACGAGGCTGAGGACGCAGAATAATTGTAATTGTAGGGGCGACCTGTGGTCGCCCGTTTAAAGATATTTTAGGAGGAAATTATTATGGCATTTACAGCTAAAGACGTAAAGGCGCTTCGTGAAAAGACAGGCGTTGGTATGATGGAATGTAAAAAGGCTCTCGTTGAGGCTGACGGCGATATGGACAAGGCTATCGAGTATCTTCGTGAAAGAGGTCTTGCAGCAGCTCAGAAGAAGGCTTCAAGAATTGCAGCCGAGGGTGTTGTTCTTCCTTACTTTGACAACGAAACAAAGAAGGGCGTTGTAGTTGAGGTTAACTCAGAAACTGACTTCGTAGCAAAGAACGAAAAGTTTATGGGCTTTGTTGAGGGCGTAGCTAAAACTATCCTTGCAACTGACCCTGCAGACGTTGAGGCTCTTAAGGAAGAGAAGTTCAACGGCACAGACAGAACTGTAACAGAAACTCTTAACGACCTCGTACTTTCAATCGGCGAGAATATGAAAATCCGCCGTTTTGAAAGAATGGAAGGCATTGTTTCAACATACATCCACGCAGGCGGCTCAGTAGGCGTTATGGTTGGCTTTGACGTAGCTGACGAGGCAAAGGCTTCCGACCCTGAGTTTATCGCTATGGGTAAGAACATCGCTATGCAGATTGCAGCTATGAACCCCGAATATCTCAGCAAGGCTGACATCTCTGACGAAGAGCTTGCTAAGATGAAGTCAATCACAGTTGACAGCGCGCTTAATAAGGCTGACTCTCTCCCGATTCCGATTCTTTCAGGCCTCATCAAAGAAGCTATTGAAAGCAAGAAGTGGAGCGACGACGATTCAAATATCTACAACGGTCTTGACAACAAGCAGAGAAAGAACTTCACAAACTTCATCTCAAAGGAAGCTTTTGAGGCTCTTGCAGCTATCGCTGTATCTCACAAGGCTGAAATCGTTGACAACAAGATTTTCAGCGGACTTGTACAGGGCAGACTTTCAAAGCAGATTAAGGAAGTATGCTTATTAGAGCAGGATTTTGTTCGCGGCGACTTATTCCAGGGCTCAGTACAGGGCTATGTAGATTCAGTTGCTAAGGCACTCGGAACTGACATCAAGGTTAACGGCTACATCAGAATGATGAAGGGCGAAGGCCTTGAGAAGAGAGAAGAGAATTTTGCAGAGGAAATCGCAAAGCAGATTAACGGATAGTCACATACTGAATTACGGGAGAGCATTTGCTCTCCCGTTTTTTTTACCGTTTTGTAACTTCTTTTTTTATTAATATACTTTACTTCTTTGGTAAATTATATTATTATATATATAATAATTTATGGAGGTAATACCAATGGGTGTTAAGTATAACAGAATTCTCCTCAAGCTTTCGGGCGAGGTGCTCGCAGGCGCTGCAGGAAAGGGTATTGATAACGATACCGTTCTTTCAATTTGCGAATCGGTTAAAAAGGTTGCCGACGCAGGCGTAGAGGTCGGCATAGTTGTCGGCGGCGGAAACTTCTGGAGAGGAAGAACAAGCGAGCATATGGACAGAACAAGAGCTGACCATATCGGTATGCTTGCAACGGCTATGAACTCGCTCGCTCTTTGCGACGCGCTCGAACAACTCGGTTGCGACGTAAGAGTTCAGACGGCAATTGAAATGCGTCAGATAGCAGAGCCCTACATCAGAAACAAGGCTATCCGCCATTTTGAAAAGGGAAGAATAGTAATTTTCGGCTGCGGAACGGGCTCTCCGTTCTTCTCAACAGATACTGCGGCGGCGCTCAGAAGCGTTGAGATTAACGCCGACGCTCTTCTCAAAGCAACAAATGTTGACGGCGTTTACGACAAGGACCCCAACAAGTTTGACGACGCGGTTAAGTTTGACGATGTTTCCTTCCACGATGTAATCGTTCGCGACCTCAAGGTTATGGATTCAACGGCGTTCTCGCTTTGTAAGGATAACGATATGCCTATTATCGTTTTCAACCTTAACGACCCCGATAATATTCTCAGAGTTGTAAACGGCGAGAGCATAGGAACAACAGTTAAAAATTAAATTTATATAAAGGAGTAATTTTTATGGATAAAGTATTTGCTAAAACTAAAGAAAGAATGGAAAAAGCACTTGACTCTCTTGACAGAGATTTTCAGACAATCAGAGCAGGAAGAGCAAACCCGAAAATCCTCAACAACGTAACAGTTGAGTATTACGGAACTCCTACTCCGCTCAATCAGCTTGCAGGAATTTCAGTTCCCGAGCCGAGACTTCTTACCGTTCAGCCTTACGATACGTCAATCCTCAAGGATATTGAAAAGGCTATCAATATGGCTGATATCGGAATCAACCCGCAAAACGACGGCAAGGTTATCCGTCTTACATTCCCTCAGCTTACAGAGGAACACAGAAAGACTCTTGTTAAAGACGTAAGCAAAAGAGGCGAGGAAGCTAAGGTAGCAATCAGAAATATCCGCCGTGACGCTATGGATGACGTTAAGAAACTTAAGAAGAATAACGAAATCACAGAGGACGACCTTAAGGACGGCGAAAAGGAAATTCAGAATATTACCGACAGCTACATCAAGCAGGTTGAGGATATGAGCAAAAAGAAGGAGCAGGAAGTTCTTTCTATCTGACGAACGAAGTTTAATGCGGAGCAATACTGCTCCGCTTTCGTTGCACTAAGGAGTATGAAATATGGCTTTATTTTCTAAAAAAAGTGAAACGAGCGAGGACATAAGCTTTGAGGTGCTTCCCGAGCACCTCGGCATAATTATGGACGGAAACGGCCGCTGGGCAAAAAAGCGCGGACTGCCACGAACTGCAGGGCACAAGGTCGGTGCAGAGGTGTTCAGAGTAATCTCGCAGGAGTGCGCTGACCTCGGTATAAAATACGTAACGTTCTACGCTTTTTCAACGGAAAACTGGAAGCGCCCCAAAACTGAGGTAGACGCTATTATGGCGCTCTTTAAGGATTATCTTCTTGAAGCTAAGCGTGATTTTGTCAAAGCGGGAAACAATAAGATTAAGTTTATCGGCGAGAGAGACGGAATATCTCAGGAGCTGCTCGACCTTATGGACGAGGCAGAGGAGGACACCGCTTCACATACGGGAACAACCGTTTACCTTGCAATTAATTACGGCGGACGTCAGGAAATTGTAAGCGCCGTAAACAAGCTCATCGCTGAGGGTAAAACTAAAATCAGCGAAAAGGATATATCAGACAGTATTTATACATATCCCGAGTGCGACCTGATAATAAGACCGTCAGGCGAGGAAAGGCTTTCAAACTTCCTTTTATGGCAGGCTGCTTACAGTGAATTCTGGTACAGCGATGTTTTGTGGCCTGACTTTAAAAAAGCCGATTTGTATTCGGCGCTGAGAGAATTTGAAAAGCGGAATCGCCGCTTTGGAGGTTAAACAGATTATGAAAACAAGAGTTATTACTGCGTGTTCGCTTCTCGCTTTGCTGTTTTTTGTAGTATGGCAGGTTTATACTCCGCTTCTCGTTGTTGTTGTGTCGGTGTTCTCGGCAATAGCGGCTGACGAGATTATGAAATGCGCAAAAATCAAAAACAAATTTCTTCTTATAGCGGGCGATATAGTTGCCTTTGTTATCCCGTTTTTCAGCACCAAAACAGTGCTTGAGCCGTTTGTGTCTGCTGAATACTGGGACGGCGTAGTAAACTACGTTCCTATGACGGTTTACGTTATCGGTCTTGTCATTGCATACTTTCTTGCAATGCTTAAGGATTATAAGAATACAAAATTTGAGGACGTTGCAATAACTGTTGTTGCAACAGTATTTGTTCCTTATGCGTTTTCAATGTTTGTACGACTTCGCGACATTAACGGCTATCATACCCAGCTCGGCGTTTATCTCATCTTTTACGCGCTTATCTGTGCAATGGCAACGGATATGGGCGCTCAGCTTACGGGTATGGCAATCGGCAAGCATAAAATGTCGCCGAATATTTCACCGAAAAAAACCTACGAGGGTGCGGTTGGCGGAATTATAGTCGGCTTCATTTTCAACGTGGTTGCGCTTTTACTGTACAATCACTTTGCAGGAAAGCCGCTTGATAAGACTATGACCATAGTTCTTCTCTGCGCAAGCCCGTTTATCCAGCTTCTCGGTATGATGGGCGACCTCTCATCCTCTGTTCTCAAACGTAATTTTGACGTTAAGGACTTCGGAAAAATCTTTCCGGGTCACGGCGGCGTTATGGACAGATTTGATTCATCAATGTTTACGCTTCCGCTTACATACTGCGTTGCGTTATTCATATTAAGTTAACTGGAGTAATTATGGCTAAGAATATATCTCTTTTAGGCTCAACGGGTTCAATAGGTACACAGTCGCTTGACGTGTGCAGAATGCACGGCTATAACGTCAAGTGTCTTACAGCGGCTTCAAGGTGTGATATAATTGAAGAACAGATTCGCGAATTCAGACCTGAGCTCGTTTGTATGATGAACGAGGACGCCGCAAAGGATTTGAAAACAAGAGTCAGCGACACTGACGTAAAAATCGTAAGCGGTATGGAGGGGCTTATTGAGTGCGCAACCTACGGCGGCGCGGATACAGTTCTCAACTCTGTTGTCGGTATGGTAGGACTTCAGCCCACGCTTGAAGCAATAAAGGCTAAAAAGACAATTGCCCTTGCAAACAAGGAAACGCTCGTAGCGGGCGGTCATCTTGTTACAAATCTTGCCAAGGAGATGGGCGTTGCTATCCTTCCAGTAGACAGCGAGCACTCTGCAATTTTTCAGTCACTTCAGGGAAGTCCGCGAAAGGAAGCCGTTAAAAAAATTATTCTCACCGCTTCGGGCGGCCCGTTCTTCGGAAAAAAGAGGGAAGAGCTTGAGAATGTAACCGCGGCTGACGCGCTTAAGCATCCTAACTGGGATATGGGTGCAAAAATAACCATTGACTCGGCTACAATGATGAATAAGGGCCTTGAATTTATAGAGGCTAAATGGCTTTTTGATATGCCGAATGAAGATATAGAAATAGTTATCCACAGAGAGTCTGTACTTCACAGCGCGATTGTTTATCAGGATAATTCAATGATAGCACAGCTCGGAGTTCCCGATATGAGAATTCCGATACAGTATGCGCTGACGTATCCCGAAAGACTTGAAAGTCCCGTTAAGGCGCTCAGCCTTGCCGATTACGGAAAACTTACGTTCTTTGAGCCCGATTATGAAACCTTCAGATGTATCAATGTCTGTAAGGAAGCTATTGAACTGGGCGGGCTTCATCCCGCGGCTGCAAACGGCGCAAATGAGGAAAGCGTTAAATTGTTTTTAAACGGCAAAATTAAATTTAACGATATTGCATATCTTAATTACGAGGCGATGAAAAACGCGCCTGACAAAAAAGACTTCACCTTGCAGGATGTTCTTGATACAGACAGAGCTGCAAGAGATTATGTTTTGGAGACGGTTAAGTGATTTCAAACATCTGGCATACGGTATACCCGATATTAATTGCAATTCTGTTTTTTGAAATAATAATAATTATTCACGAGGGCGGCCATTTTATTGCGGCAAGACTTATGAAAATCAGAGTAAATGAATTTTCTATAGGTATGGGGCCCAAGATTTTTCAGTTCACAAAAGGCGACACCACTTATTCGCTTCGCTGGATTCTTTTTGGCGGCTACTGCGCTATGGAGGGCGAAAGCGAGGAGAGCGACAGTGAGTTTTCCTTTTCACAGAAAAAGGTTTGGCAGCGCTTCTTCGTTGTTGTAGCGGGTGCGCTGATGAATCTTGTTCTCGGCGTAATTATTGTAGCAATAATTGTAAGCGCTCAAAGTCTTGTCGGTACAACTGAAATTGCCAAGTTTGACGATAATGCCGTCAGCTCCCAAGCACTTCAGGTAGGCGACAGAATCAAGGCTATAGACGGAATGAGAATCTACAGCCCCAACGACGTCAGTACAGGGCTTTCACGTTCAAGAGATGACACTATTGAAATGGTTGTTGAACGAGGCGGAAAAGATGTTAAGCTTAACGCAAAATTTGATATGGAGGAATACGAGGGACACAGATTCATAAAAATGGATTTCTGGCTTCTCGGAAAAAAGAAAACGCTCGGCGGAATAGTTAAAAATACCGCTACCGAATGGATGGCATTTGCAAGAAGCGTATTTCTCTCCCTTCACGACCTGATTACAGGGCGTTTCGGGCTTAACGATTTAAGCGGTCCCGTCGGCGCGGTTAATATTGTTTCAAAGGCAGTAAAAACAAACAATATCAACACAGCGCTGCGAATTATGGCGCTTCTTACAATCAACGTAGGTCTTTTCAATTTGTTCCCGATTCCCGCGCTTGACGGCTGGAGACTTTTCCTCCTTTTGTTTGAAGGTATCTTCAGACGTAAGATGCCCGATAAATGGGAATGGGCAATCAACGGCGCAGGCCTTGTAATTCTTCTCGGCTTTATGTGCGTAATAACCTTCTCAGACATTACAAAACTGTTTTAACTATAACGGTGGTATTTATGAATAAAAACACGAAAAAAATCAAGCTTGGAAATACTTTCATCGGCGGCGACGCTCCGGTTCTTGTTCAGAGTATGCTCAACATTCCCGCAAGCGATATTGAAAATTCAGTAAAGCAAGCTGTTGAGCTTGAAAAGGCAGGTTGTCAGGTTATCCGCTTTGCAGTGCCAGATGAGGCTGCGCTTGCGCTTATTGAGCCTATAAAGAAAGCAACTACAGTTCCGCTTGTTGCAGATATTCATTTTGACTACAGACTTGCTCTCGGCGCTGCCGAAAGGGGAATAGACAAAATCAGAATAAATCCCGGAAATATAGGAAGCGAGGACAGAGTCAAGGCTGTTGCCGACATCTGTAAGCAAAAGGGTATTCCTATCAGAATAGGTGTAAATTCAGGCTCGCTTGAAAAGGAAATACTTGCAAAGTACGGCTCGCCGACTCCCGAAGCTATGGTTGAATCTGCGCTGTACCACGCTTCACTTCTTGAAAAGTTTGATTTTGACGACATAGTTATTTCAATTAAATCGTCAAACGTAAACACTATGATTAAGGCGTATGAAACCGCAAGCGAAAAATGTAATTATCCGCTTCACCTCGGCGTTACCGAGGCGGGAACAAAGCGTATGGGCATTATTAAATCAGCCATTGGTATCGGTTCGCTTCTGACTCACGGAATAGGCGACACTATCCGCGTCAGCCTAACAGACAGGCCCGTTGAAGAGGTTTACGCCGCGTTTGACATCCTTAAGGCAATCGGACTTAAAACAGACTGTCCGTATCTTATTTCCTGCCCGACCTGCGGACGTACAAAGATAGACCTTGTCGGTCTTGCACAGCAGGTTGAGGAAAGACTCAGAGATTGCAAAAAGCCTATCAAGGTTGCCGTTATGGGCTGTATTGTAAACGGACCGGGCGAAGCTAAAGAGGCTGACATCGGCGTTGCAGGAGGCGACGGCTGCGGTCTTATTTTCAAAAAAGGAGAAATACTCAGAAAGGTTGACGAAAAGGACCTTCTTGACGAATTAATGAAAGAGGTAGACAAACTCTGATGGCTCAGTTTTACCAACTATTTTCAGATTACATAAATGAACAGGATTTACAGCAGATAGGCTTTGGCGAGCTTCTCAACGTTTCTCTTTATCAGGAAGAGAGAAAGCTTGAAATTGAGCTTTTAAGCAGTATGATAGCGGATTTTGACGCCGTTAAAAGAATTGAGCAGGAGCTAAGGGAAAAGCTGAAGCTTAACAAGGCTGAAATCAAAATAAAATATAATAAGCATCTTTTTGAACTTGACGAGATTGAGAAAATACTCTCACCGATTAAATATATCAACACAGCCGCAAACGGATTCTTTGACGGCGTTGAAGCGGAGCTTGAAGACGATACGCTCACACTTTGCCTCAAAAAAGGCGGTAAGGATATTCTTGAAGCGCAGGGCGTTGACAAGGATATTTCAAAGCTCATCTACAATCAGTTCGGCCTTGATTTTGACATCTCGCTTATGGAGGTCAGAGCCTTTGATATTGACGAGGCTGTCCACAAGGCAGTAGAGGAAAAAAAGCGCAAGGAGGAGGAACAGAAGAAGAAAGAGGAAACCGATTTCTCGCGCGAGTTATGGGGCGATACTCCGCTTTATCTCAAAACCAAAAAGTCAATTATGGGAAGGCCTATCAGAGAGCTTCCCAAGCCGATTAAAGACGTAATGCCCGACGACGGCTTTGTTACCGTTTGGGGCGATGTGCTTAAAACTGACACAAGAGATACAAAGCGCGGCGATTCAAAAATTTTCTCGTTTGATATTTCCGACTATACTTCGTCTGTTTCAGTTAAAATATTTGACAGAGCGAATATAGTTGACCCGATAATCAAGGGCGTTGAAAGCGCGGGAACTGTTGTTGTCAGCGGCCCTTATCAGTACGATAAATTTTCTAATGAATACGTTATCCGCCCTAACAGCATTGAAAAGGTTAAGCGCGAAGAGAAAACCGACGACGCACCCGAAAAGCGCGTTGAGCTTCATCTTCATACCTCAATGTCGGAAATGGACGGAATTACAGCACCGAAGAAGCTTGTGGAAAAAGCTGCAAAGTGGGGACATAAGGCTATAGCCGTAACAGACCACGGCGTTGTTCAGGCGCTGCCCGAGGCGTATTTTGCAGCCAAATCAAAGGGAATCAAGCTTATTCTCGGTATGGAGGGATACCTTATTGACGACGAGAAGTATCCCGATTATATGAATATGAAAAACAAGGAGATTAAGCGTAACCACATTATTCTTCTTGTAAAAGAGGATACCTCGTTTGACGAGAGTATACCGAAGGAGGAGAGAAAGTACGGACGTAAAAATCTCTATGAGCTTATCTCTTACTCAAACGTAAGCTCATTCAAGCTTCGTCCGCTTATTCCAAAATCAATGCTCGCAAAAAAGCGCGACGGTATTCTTATCGGCTCTGCCTGCGAGCAGGGCGAGCTTATTCAGGCAATCCTCAACGGCGCTGATGATGAAGAGCTTGAAAGACTTGCAAGCTTCTATGACTACATTGAAATTCAGCCCAACGGCAACAACGCGTTTATGCTCCGTTCTGAAAGAGATATCCACGCGGGTATTAAAACCGAAGAGGATTTAACCGAGATTAACAGACGTCTTGTAAGAGTTGCGGACAAGCTCGGAAAGCTCGTTGTCGCAACGGGAGACGTTCATTTCCTTAACGAAACCGACGCAAAGTTCAGAGCCATTATTCAGGCGTCAATGGGCTTTACAGACTGCGACAGTCAGGCTCCGCTCTACTTTAAGACGACTAACGAAATGCTTGAGGACTTCGCGTGGGCAGGCGACAGGGCAAAGGAATTCGTTATTGACAATCCAAATAAAATTGCCGATATGATTCAGGACGATATTCCGCCAATTCCACCCGGAACCTTCCAACCGAATATTGACGGTGCTGACGAGGAGCTAACCGAAAAATGCTGGAACACGGCAAAGGCATTTTACGGCGACCCCGTTCCCGAATATGTTTCAGACCGTCTTACGAGAGAGCTTGACTCAATTATTTCAAACGGGTTTGGCGTGCTCTATGTTATAGCTAAAAGACTTGTTGAGCAGAGCGAAAAGCTCGGTTACCTCGTAGGCTCAAGAGGCTCGGTAGGCTCATCTCTTGTCGCTCACTTCGGCGGTATTTCAGAGGTTAACCCTCTCGCGCCGCACTACTACTGTAAAAAGTGTAAGCACAGCGAGTTTTTCCTTAAAGGTGAATACGGCTCAGGTTTTGACCTTCCTGCGAAGAACTGTCCCGAGTGCGGCGAGCCTATGAAGCGCGACGGCCACGAAATTCCGTTTGAAACCTTCCTCGGCTTCCACGGTGATAAATCACCCGATATAGACCTTAACTTCTCGGGCGAGGTGCAGGGAAGAATTCACCGCTATACAGAGGAGCTGTTCGGAAAGAAATACGTGTTCAAAGCGGGCACAATGGCAACCGTTGCCGATAAAACCGCTTTCGGATTTGTTAAGAAATATCTTGATGAAAGGGAGCTTTCAGCAATTACTCCGCGTGCTGAAATTGACCGACTTACAGCAGGCTGTACGGGAATTAAGCGTACAACCGGTCAGCACCCCGGCGGTATGGTTGTTGTTCCCAATCAGTATACTGTTGAGGACTTCACACCGATTCAGTACCCCTCAAACGATGAGAAAAAGGGAACTTACACAACCCACTTTGACTTTAAGAATTCACTTCACGATACACTTCTTAAGCTTGACGAGCTCGGTCACGATAATCCGACCATTTATAAATATCTGGAGGATTCAACGGGTATTCCCGTAATGGACGTTGACCTTTCGGACCCGAATCTTTATAAGCTTATTACTTCAACTGAGCCTATCGGCGTAAGTGAGGATGACATTGACTGTCCGACGGGTACGCTTGCAATCCCCGAAATGGGAACTCCGTTTGTAATAGGAATGCTTATTGACGCACAGCCGAAAACCTTTGCCGATTTGCTTCAGATTTCAGGTCTGTCGCACGGAACTGACGTATGGCTCGGAAATGCACAGGAGCTTATCAAAAACGGCACTTGCGACATTTCAGGTGTTATAGGCTGCCGTGACGATATTATGACTCACCTTATCCACGTTGCCGAAAAGTATGAGCGTGAAACGGGTAATAAGTCGCCTCTCTCAAAAGAGGACTGCTTCAAGATTATGGAGTACACCCGTAAGGGTAAGGCACCGAAGGAGCTTCCGCCTTATGAGAACGCAATGAAAACAATCGGCGTTGAGCAGTGGTATATTGACTCCTGCTACAAGATTAAATATATGTTCCCCAAGGCTCACGCGGCGGCGTATGTTATTGCGGCGCTTCGCATTGCGTGGTATAAAATCTACTATCCGCTTCAGTTTTATTCTGCTTTCTTTACCGTTCGCGGCGGCGCTATTGACGCTGTTGCGGCTGTTCAGGGAAAGAACGCAGTTAAAAAGAAAATGAATGAAATCAAGCTCAAGGGCAATGAGGCAACTGCAAAAGAGGAATCGCAGTACGTTGTTCTTCAGATAGTAATTGAAATGCTCGCAAGGGGATATGAGTTTCTTCCCGTTGATTTGTATAAATCCGACTGGAGAATTTATCAGATAGAGGACGGAAAAATAAGGCTCCCGTTTTCCGCAATTGACGGCATAGGCGAGACTGCGGCGATAGCAATTGCCGACGCAGTAAAGCGTAATCCCGACGGCTTCGTTGCGGCTGATGACCTTGCCAACGAGCCCGGAGTAGGTAACAGCGTTGTTGACGCGCTTCGTGCGGCAGGCGCTCTTGGAGACCTTCCCGAATCAAAGCAGATTTCATTCTTTTAATAGTAATTTAAAATAACTTGACAAGATTACTTTAACGTGTTAGTATGTTAGCACACTAAAGTGACGCAAGGAATGATTGTATGAGATATCAGAATATAACACCCGAGGGCTCAAGAGATTTTCTCTTTGAGGAATGTGATGACAGAAGAAGAGTTGAACACACTCTATCGGACCTTTTCAACGAGGGCGGCTACCGAAAGGTGCTGACTCCTGCAATTGAATTTTTCGACGTTTTTAAAAGCGACAACACGGGAATTCAGGCTGAGGAGATGTTCAAGCTTTCTGACTCGCGCGGAAGGACAACTGTTCTCAGACCCGATAACACAATGCCTATCGCAAGAATGGTTGCAACAAGGCTAAGCGAAAAGGATTTTCCCGTAAGGCTCTATTATAATCAGAGCGTCTTTGTAAGAAACAAAGACCTTGCGGGTAAGACTAATGAGATTGCTCAGAGCGGCGTTGAGTTTATCGGCGACGATTCAATTGAAGCAGACCTTGAGGTTATCTCTCTTGCTTTTGAAAGCCTTAAAAGGTGTAATCTCAATTCTTTCAAAATTGAAATAGGAAACGCCGCTTTCTTCAATTCCATTCTTTCAAAAATGGACATTGACGATACCGACAAAGCCGATATCTGTAATCTGATTGAAGAAAAGAATTATGCAGCGCTGGGCGATTTTCTTGACAGGCTCGGTAAGAGCAGGGAAACAGATGTTATAAAAAAGCTTCCCCGTCTTTTCGGCGGCGCTGAGGTAATTGACGAGGCCAAAAAGCTTTACGGCGATAAAGAGGCTGTAAGCGCTCTTGACTATCTTAAACGCGTCTACAGCGAGCTTTGTAAGGCAGGGCTTAAGGATTACATTATGATTGACCTCGGGCTTGTTAACCGCTCAAATTACTATACCGGCGTAATCTTCCACGGCTATGCCGAGGGCTCGGGACTGACAATTCTTTCAGGCGGACGCTACGATAATCTTCTCGGTCAGTTCGGTATGCCCGCTCCCGCTATCGGCTTCGGCGTTGAGGTCGGCGCTGTGTGTGAAGCAATGCGCGAGGTAATTAACGTTGAAAGGCCGCTTAGAATTGCCTTAACTAAGGGCAGGCTTGAAAAGAGCAGTGTAAAGCTGTTTAAAACTATGGGGCTTGATACCTCAGAGCTTGAAAACAAGGGCAGACGTCTTATCCTACCTGTAGATAAATATGAGGCTGTGCTCTCAAAAGCGCCCGACGTTATAACCTACGTTGAACACGGCGTATGCGATATAGGAATAGTAGGTAAGGATACAATTGTTGAAAACGGGTCGTCATTTTATGAGGTAATTGATTTGGGAATAGGCAAGTGCCGCTTTGCACTTGCCTGTCCCAAAGGCGAGGATTTCTTCACGGGCTATAAAAGAAAGGTTGTCGCGTCAAAATATCCGAAGGTTGCAAAGGAATTCTTTGAATCTAAGGGTATGGACGTTGAGATAATAAAAATTGAAGGAAGCGTAGAGCTTGCGCCGCTTCTCGGGCTTGCAGACGGTATCGTTGATATAGTTGAAACGGGCTCAACTCTAAAGGAAAACGGACTTGAGGTCGTTGAAGAAATTATTCCGATTTCCGCAAGAGTAATAGTAAATATGGCTTCAATGAAGCTGCGTAAAGCTGAAATAGAAAGCTTCTTAAACGATTTAGAGCTTGCTTCTAAAGTATAATAACAGGAGAAACTGAAATGAAAATTACAAAGGCAAACGGCAAAAGTGAATTTGCCCTCATTGAATCTTTAAAAAAACGCGCAGGCGAAACAGACCAGAAGGTTGTTGACATCGTTACTTCAATTATTGAAGGCGTAAAAGAAAACGGCGATGAGGCAGTACGTGAATACACCGTCCGCTTTGACGGAGCAGTTCCCCATAAGTTCGTAATTGAAAAGGAAGAGCTTAATCAATATCTCAACGAGGTGGACGATAAGTTTAAAATTGCTCTTATAAACGCCAAGAACAATATTAAGGATTATCACCTCCATCAGCTTGAACGTAGCTGGATTACCACAAGAGGAACAGGCATAATTATGGGCCAGCAGGTACGCGGACTTGAAAAGGTAGGAATCTATGTGCCCGGCGGTACTGCTGCATATCCGTCGTCTGTTCTTATGAACGCTATTCCCGCTAAAATTGCGGGCTGCGGCGAAATCATTATGGTAACGCCTCCCGGAAAAGACGGAAAGCCTAATCCGAACATTATGGCGGCGGCAGCTATTGCGGGTGTAACAAAGGTTTATCTTGTAGGCGGCGCGCAGGCTATTGCAGCTCTTGCATACGGAACAGAAAAAATCCCGAAGGTAGACAAAATTGTCGGCCCCGGTAACGTGTTCGTTGCAACTGCCAAAAGACTTCTCTACGGCGTGGTTGATATAGATATGGTTGCAGGTCCGAGCGAAATACTCATCGTTGCGGATAAAACAGCAGAGCCGTCATTCCTTGCGGCTGACCTTATGAGTCAGGCTGAGCACGACCCGCTCGCTTCAGCAATTCTTCTTACAACAGATGACGGAATCGCAAAGAGAACTCTTCACGAAATCGAAAAACAGATTAAAAATCTTGAAAGAGCAGATATTATCAGACAGTCGCTTGACAATTACGGCGAAATTATTGTGTGCGACAATGTTGACCAGGCGCTGAAGTTTGCAAACGAGCTTTCGCCTGAACACTGTGAGCTTTGCGTTGCAGAGCCGCTCAAGTATGTAGGCAGAGTTTATAACGCAGGCTCGGTATTCCTCGGTAACTGGGCGCCCGAGCCGCTCGGCGATTACTACGCAGGACCTAACCACGTTCTTCCCACCTCGGGAACAGCAAGGTTCTTCTCACCGCTCGGCGTTGAAACCTTTACAAAAAAATCCTCTTATATTTACTATACAAGCGGCGATTTAAGAAACGCTAAGGACGACATTATTAAGCTTGCCGAAACTGAGGGACTTACGGCACACGCTAACTCAATTAAGGTAAGATTTCAGTAAGGAGTTATTATGAGGACAGCAGAAATTGAAAGAAATACAAAGGAAACACAGATAAGCGCTATTCTTAATCTTGACGGCGGCGCTGTTGAAGTTTCAACGGGAATAGGCTTTTTTGACCATATGCTTACTGCGTTTGCGTATCACGGCGGTTTTGGGCTTAAGCTGAAAGCTACGGGCGACCTTGAGGTTGACACTCACCACACAGCCGAGGATACGGGTATCGTACTCGGCAAGGCGTTTAACGAGGCGCTCGGCGATATGAAGGGTATTGAAAGATACGGAACATTTTCTGTTCCTATGGACGAAAGCCTTGCAACAGCTTGCGTTGACATTTCAAACAGACCGTTTCTCGTTTTCAATGCTGATTTCAAGCAGGAAAAGTGCGGCGATTTTGAAAGCTGTGTAACAGAGGAATTCTGGAGAGCGTTTTCCGATAACGCAAAAATCACTCTCCACATTAACGTTCCTTACGGCGAAAACGCTCACCATCAGATTGAAGCAATATTTAAGGCTGTAGCACACGCGCTTAAAATTGCGCTTAAGCAAAATTCAAGCGGCGAAGTTCTTTCAACAAAGGGTGTACTTTAATTATGATAATTTTTCCTGCTATTGATATTATTGATTCAAAGCCCGTAAGACTTTTTAAAGGCGACTTCAAAACCGCTGAGCGCGTTGCTGATGACGCCCTTGAAACAGCTAAAAGCTTTGAGGAATGCGGCGCTGAGTGGATACATATGGTTGACCTTGACGGCTCAGTTCAGAAAAAACGCGTTAACAGTGAAACCTTTATTTGTGTTGCAAAGAACACGTCTCTCAGCGTTGAAATAGGCGGGGGAATCAGAACGCTTGAGGATATTGATTTTTACGTTAATAACGGCATTAAAAGAGTAATCCTCGGTTCTGTTGCCCTTAAAAACCCTGCTCTTGTAAAAGAGGCTGTTAAGGAATTCGGAGGAGTTGTAGCTGTCGGTATAGACGCCAAAGACGGCTTTGTAGCTACAGAGGGCTGGACTGAGAGCAGTAATACTCATTTTATTGACCTTGCAAAACAGATGGAAGCTATTGGCGTAGAGACTATTATCTTTACCGACATTTCAAAGGACGGTACGCTCAGCGGCCCGAATATAAAACAGCTTCTTGAAATCAACGACGCAGTTTCGTGCAATATTACAGCTTCCGGCGGAGTCACCGATATAAACGATATTATTACGCTCAGAGATAGCGGACTTTACGGCGCTATCTGCGGTAAGTCGATATATAAAGGAACGCTATCGCTTAAAGAGGCAATTGAGGTGTGCAAATGACAGATGTTGAAAAGTATTTCAAAAAAGCCGACTTAATTCCTGCAATTGTTCAGGAGGCGTCTACGGGCGAGGTCTTGATGCTTGCCTATATGAACAGAGAGTCAATGAAAAAGACGCTCGAAACCGGCTATACATGGTTTTGGTCCCGTTCAAGGCAGGAGCTTTGGAACAAGGGCGCAACGTCGGGACACGTTCAGAAGATTGTTGAAATAAAATGCGATTGCGACGACGATACGCTTCTTGTTAAAGTAATTCAGACGGGCGCAGCCTGTCATACGGGTAATCACTCGTGCTTTTTTAAAGATATTGAATTTAGCGAAGGACAGTAGTATGGATTTTATCAGGAACGATTATGAAACTATTCTTGCAAGACGCGAGGCTAAAGAGGAGGGCTCTTATACCTGCTACCTCTTTGAACAGGGCCTTGACAAGATTCTTAAAAAAGTCGGTGAAGAGAGCACCGAAATGGTAATTGCGGCTAAAAACGGAAATAAGGATGAAACTGTCGGAGAAATCTGCGACCTTATCTATCACACTCTCGTTATGATGGTAAACGAAAATATCTCAATTGAGGATGTTGAGGCCGTGCTTCAGAAAAGAAGTGAAAAGGCCGGTAATCTTAAAAAATTTCACAAGGTAGATAAAAACTCATAATGGCATATAAAAAATGGATAATCAGAAACGCCGACAAGGATAAGGCTTCCCAGCTGAGCGAAAAATTTAATATGGACCCGTTTATAGCCTATCTTCTTGTTTCAAGAGGTCTTGGCGACGCACTTTCCGCCGGCACCTTTATCGGCGATTCTTTTGTGTCCGTTTCACCGTTTAATTTTGCCGATATGGAGGAGGCGGCTTTTACCGTCGGCGACGCCATAGATATGGGCGAAAAGATTTGTATCTACGGAGATTATGACTGTGACGGCGTTACCTCAACAGCGCTTCTTTACAGCTTTTTAAAGGATGAGGGCGCCGATGTTTTTTATTATATTCCGTCGCGCGAGGGCGAGGGCTACGGACTTAACAAAGACGCAATAAAAAATCTCAAGGAGCAGGGAACAGACCTTATCGTAACAGTTGATAACGGTATAAGCTCCTTTGACGAAGCCGAGTATATCTATTCTCTCGGTATGCGCCTCGTTGTAACAGACCACCACCAGCTCGGAGACAGGCTTCCTATGGCGGAGGCGGTAGTCAATCCCTACAGGGAGGAAAACAGCCTCTCATTTCGCGATTACTGCGGTGTGGGTGTCGCCTTCAAGCTTGCGTGCGCTATGTATTCGGGTGATATTAACGATATAGCTTCCAAATATATTGACCTCGTAGCAATCGGCACAATTGCCGATGTCGTACCGCTCCTTGATGAAAACAGAGCGTTTGTAAAAGCGGGACTCGATTTAATCAACAACAGTCCGCGCCCGTCAATTGCAGCTTTTAAAAGCGTTACATCGCCCTATGATATAAATAAGCAGTTTTCCGCTAATGACATTGCCTTTCAGCTCTGTCCGCGTATAAACGCTATGGGAAGAATGGACGACGCATACAAGGCTGTTGAATTTCTTATTGAAGAGGACAGCGAGCAGTGTAAGTTCAGACTTGAACAGCTTAACTGTGAAAACTCTCACCGTCAGGAAACAGAAAAACAGATTCTTGAGGATGTTGAAAGGAAGCTTTCGGATAACCCGAAGCTCCTTAATGAAAGGGTAATTGTAGCCTCGGGCATGGGCTACCACAACGGCGTTGTCGGAATAGTAGCAAGCCATATTGTTGAAAAATACGGCAAGCCCGCGTTTGTTATAGGAATAGACGAGGAAGGCGTGGCGAGAGGCTCTGCGCGTTCCGTAGAGGGCTTCAATATCTATGAAGCAATATCATATTGCCAGAACGATTTAATCCGCTTCGGCGGTCATCCGCTTGCGGCGGGCGTTACGCTTAAAAAGGAAAACATTGAACTTTTTACAAAGCATATAAATGAGTACGCTTTTAAGACTTTTGATATTATGCCCAGCGCGAGCCTTACGCTTGACTGTAAGATTTCGCCCGACTATCTGAGCCTTGACCTTGTTGACAATCTTAAAATTATGGAGCCCTTCGGCGCTTCAAATCCGCAGCCTGTTTTCGGCGTTTTCGGTATGACTGTCATAGACGTAACTCCGCTTAAAGAGGGACGTCACATTCGCCTTGAACTTGATAAAAAGGGAAGGCGTATAAAGGTTGTCAAGTTTTCAACGCCTTACGACGAGTTTCCGTATAAAGCGGGCGACAAGGTTAATGTTGCCGTAAGAGTTTCAAAGAATATGTATAAAGAGCGGAATTATCTCTCAATTCAGGCTGTTGACATTCATCTTTCATCGGTAGACGATGAAAAATATTTCAAAGAGAAAAACGACTACGAAAGCTTCAGACTTACCAAAAGGGGAAGCAAGGCGCTTTATCCCACAAGGGAGGTCTGCTCGGTAATATATAAATATCTCAGAGCAAACGACGGCTACCGTTTTTCAACAGACGAGCTTTATTTCAGGCTGCAGGACAGAGTCAATTATTCGCAGCTTGTCTTTGCGCTGAGTGCCTTTTCTCAGGCGGGGCTTATTTCTCAGGACGACGGAGTTAAGCTTTTACCTGCTGATAAAAAGGTAAACCTTGAAAACACAAAAACACTCGCATATTTAAGGGAGAGACTGAATCTTGGCTGAAAAGATTAAACAAGAGGAATATAACGACCGCTTTGACGAATTCTTTGAAGAAATAAAGAAGAATCCGTCTTATGACAGTGAGCGTATTAAAAGGGCATACGAGCTTGCAAGAGAGGCGCACAAGGACCAGAGGCGCCGTTCGGGCGAGCCTTATATTATGCACCCTGTTGCCGTTGCAGTTATCCTTTTCAATATGGGTATGGATAACGACTGTATTGTTTCAGCCCTGCTTCACGACGTTGTTGAGGACACAAAGTATACGCTTGACTTTATTCGTGAACAGTTTGGCGATGATGTTGCTCTCCTTGTTGACGGCGTAACAAAACTCGGTCAGGTTCCGCTTTCTACTCGTGAGGAAATCCAGGCTGAGAATATTCGCAAGATGTTCATTGCTATGAACCAGGACGTAAGAGTTATCATTATCAAGCTTGCTGACCGACTTCATAATATGAGAACTCTTGAGCATATGCCGCCTTATAAGCAAAGACAGAAATCTCTTGAAACGCTTGAAATATATGCGCCTATTGCGCACCGTTTAGGTATCCGTGCATTTAAAGAGGAGATGGAGGACCTCGCAATCCGCTATCTTGACCCTGTTGCATATAAGGATATTGAAAACAACCTCTCTATGAAAAAGGAAGAGGGCGAACGCTTTCTTAAAGAGATAACCGACGAACTTAAAGATAAGCTCAACCCTATAATGAAAAACTGCAGCATAACCTCAAGGGTAAAATCGGTTCACGGCATATTCAGAAAAATCTATCTCAAGGGCAAAAACTTTGAGGAGATTTATGACATATACGCAGTAAGAATCATAGTTGATTCAATGATAGACTGTTATAACGCGCTCGGTATAGTTCACGATATGTTCATTCCGCTTCCGGGAAGATTCAAGGATTATATCTCAACGCCGAAGCCGAATATGTATCAGTCGCTTCATACAACTGTGCTGTCAAGCAAGGGTATACCCTTTGAAATTCAGATAAGAACGTGGGAAATGCACAGAACTGCCGAATACGGTATCGCGGCGCACTGGAAATACAAGCTCGGAAAAAGCGGAAAAGACAGTATTGATAATTCGCTTAAATGGATTAACCGAATGCTTGAAAACCAGAACACCGACGACGCGGCAGAGTTGATTTCCAATATCAAGGGCGACCTTTCAATGGACGAAATTTACGTCTTTACCCCAAAGGGCGACGTAAAATCGCTTCCGCGCGGCTCAACGGTTATTGACTTTGCGTATGCAATTCACTCTGCAGTCGGCAACAAAATGGTCGGTGCAAAGGTTGACGGAAGAATAGTTCCGCTTGATACCGTAGTAAGAACGGGACAGATTGTTGAGGTATTAACCTCTAATCAGCAGGGAAAAGGCCCGTCAAGAGACTGGCTCAATATAGTTAAAACAAGTGAAGCACGCTCAAAAATCCGCTCCTGGTTTAAAAAGGAAAAGCGCGAAGAGAATATCGAACAGGGTAAAAGCGAGCTTGAACACGAGCTTAAACGTAACTTTATCAGGTTTGATGACAGTACAAAATACAGCCGGTTCCTTCAGCGCGTAGCAGAAAGGCAGCGCTTTACAAATATTGAGGATTTGTATGCGGCAATCGGTTACGGCGGACTTAAAATCAGTAAGATTATGCCGGGCCTTAAGGACGAGTATAACAGAAACTGGAAAGAGATAAAGGACGACGCTAAAAGGGCGGCTGACGCTGACGGCGTACTCTCAAATGAAAGCTCCGCTTCATCGGGCGGCGTAATAGTTGAGGGAATAGATAACTGCCTTATCAATATGGCAAAATGCTGTTCACCCCTTCCGGGCGAGTCCATTATCGGCTTCATTACAAGAGGTCACGGGCTTACAATCCATAGACGCGACTGTAAAAACGTACCGCGCGATATAGCCGCTTCGCCTGAGCCTGAGCGCTGGATTATGGCGCACTGGGATAAAAACGTTAAGGTTGAAGCGCGTTCAACGCTCAATATCTATGCCATTAACCGTCAGGGGCTTGTTCTTGACATATCAACGGCGATTTTAAATGCTCACGTTAAAATGCACTCTATTAACGCAAGAGAGATTAACGACGGAAACTGCCTTACAACAATCTCAATTGCGGTTAACGGAAAGGAACACCTTGAATCTATTATCAAGCTTCTTAACAAGATTAACGGAGTATACCTGATTGAAAGGTCTGATTTATAATGAAAGCAGTAATTCAGCGAGTAAAATATGCAAATGTTAAAATAGACGGGAAGGTTGCAGGAAGCTGTGAAGGCGGCTTTATGATTCTTCTCGGAGTAGTTGAGGGCGACTCAAGGGAGGACGCCGACAAGCTGCTTAAAAAGATTCCGTATCTCAGAATATTTGAGGACGAAAACGGAAAAATGAACCTTTCCTGCCTTGATACAGACGGCGAAATTCTTGTAGTATCTCAGTTTACTCTTGCCGCAGACTGCTCACACGGACGCCGTCCCTCGTTTACAAACGCCGCTGCGCCCAATGTAGCAATCCCGCTTTACGAATACTTTGTAAGCGGGCTAAAGGAAGCGGGAATAAAAAGAGTTGAAACGGGAGAGTTCGGCGCAGATATGCTCGTTGAGCTTGTAAACGACGGTCCCGTAACTATAATTCTTGACAGTAAGGAGCTAAGATGATTAAGGTAAAACAGGGGGTTTTTGCTCCGCTTGACAATAACTGTTATCTTATAACCGATGAAAAAACGGGTGCCTCAGCTCTTGTTGACTGCAGCGAATGGAATGTAAATATGGAAAGGCTAATAGGCGACTCAAGCCTTGAGTATATTCTTCTTACTCACGGACATTATGACCATATCGGAGGCGTAAACGCCGTTAGGGAAAAATACGGCGCAAAGGTTGTAATTTCAAAAGAGGACGAGCCTATGCTTAGCAATCCTTCTCTTTCGCTCGGCGGAAGAATGTTAACGAATAAGCCGCTGAAGGCTGACGTTATTATTAAAGACGGCGATGTAATCAGGCTTGGCGACAGTGAAATAAAAGCTATTTCAACACCCGGTCACACAAAGGGCGGAATGTGCTTTTTGTGCGGCGATAATCTGTTTACGGGCGATACTCTGTTTCACTGCTCTTGCGGAAGATGTGATTTTCCGGGCGGTGATGAGTATGAAATGCTCTACTCGTTAAGACGTCTTAAAAGTCTTGACGGTAATCTTAAGGTCTACCCGGGACACGATTCGCTTTCAACGCTTGATTTTGAAAGACAGAATAATCCCTATATGAATATGTAATTATGGTACTGAAAAATATAAACCACGGCTTTGAGTATCACACCCGAAAAATTGCAACAATGTTTTTCCCGCTTGAGAAAATAAGCGAAGAGGGGAAGAGCGAAATTACGGTTGTGACTTCAATTGAAAATAATATGTATACCGTTTCTGCCGACGTTATGGGCAAAAGCCTTAAAAGAAGCAGGGCGGTTAACGAAAACGAGGATATGGCGCGCGCTATGTCCCTTTTGCTTTTCGGCGTATTGTCTGAAATTACGGGCTTCACTCCGCCGTGGGGAATTCTCTACGGCGTAAGACCTGCAAGGCTTATGCACGCAAAGTGCGACGAGCTCGGTTACGACGGCGCAAAGAGGTTTTTCCTTGACAGCCTTGTAACGCCCGAAAAAACAGCTCTTGCCTTTGAGGTTATGGAAAGTGAAAATGAAATAATAAAGCTCAGCAAGAGTAATTCCTGCTCGCTTTACGTTTCAATTCCATTTTGCCCGACTCGCTGTTCATACTGCTCGTTTGTGTCACACAGCATTGAAAATGCGGGCTCACTTATTGACAGCTACGTTGAGCTTTTATGTAAGGAGCTTGAAACTAAGGCGAAGGTGATTAAGGATTTGGGTCTGCGCCTTGAAACAGTATATTTCGGCGGTGGTACTCCTACAACACTCAGCGCCTCTCAGCTTGCCGCTCTGCTGAAATGCATTGAAAAAAGCTTTGATTTATCAACGCTTCGCGAATACACGGTAGAAGCAGGACGTCCCGACACAGTTACACCTGAAAAGCTTGAAGCGCTTAAAGCCTTCGGCGTTAACAGAATAAGCATAAATCCGCAAACATTCAACGATGAGGTAAGGGCAAAAATCGGACGCCGTCATACAACTGCTCAGACTCTTGAAGCGTTTGAAATGGCGCGAAGAGCAGGCTTCATTAATATCAATACGGACCTCATTGCAGGGCTTGAGGGCGAAAGCCTTGACTCGTTTGAAAACAGCGTTAAAAGCGCCGTTTCGCTCGGCGCCGAGTCTGTAACCGTTCACAATCTTTCGCTTAAAAGCGGCGCATATCTCGTAACAGAAAAGCGCTTTTTTGACCTTGAGGAAAAACTCCTTCCGTCAAAAATGCTCGCCTTTGCAAACAGCACCCTCAGAGAAAACGATTATTCGCCTTATTATATGTACCGCCAGAGCAAAGCTCTCGGCAACCTTGAAAATGTAGGATGGTCAAAAAGCGGCTTTGAATGTCTTTACAACGTTTTTATGATGGATGAAACGCATACCGTTTTAGCCGCGGGAGCGGGCGCTGTAACAAAGCTTAAGGACCAAAAGAGCGGACATATAGAAAGAATATACAATTATAAGTATCCCTATGAATACATAAATAACTTTGACGAGGTGCTTTCCCGTATAGACGGAATATACACGTTTTACGGTGCATAAAATATACAAATGCACTGCTTTTACTATTGAAAAAAAGAATAATATGTAATATAATAAAATCATTAAAAGTCGTATGCGAGGTAAGTTGCAATGAAGAATTTTAATGATGTTATTTCAGGGGCTGAAGAGGTTATCAATAACGCTAAACAGGGTAACTTTGACGAGGTTCTTGCCAAAACAAGAAACTATGCCGAAAAGGCCACAAAAAGAAGCGCGGAAAGGCTTGAAATCTCAAAAAAGAAAATTGAGCTATTAGATTCAAAAACAAAGCTTACAAGGGCGTACGAAAAGTACGGAAAGCTTATGTATAAAAAGAATCAGGGCGAAAGCATTGACGAAGAGGAGCTTAAATCCTGCGAGGCTTCAATCAGCCTTCAGCAGATGAGAAGCGATATGCTTGATGAGGAAATAAAAGAGCTCAGAGCCGTTTTTGCCGAAGCCTCGGTTAAGCGTGAGACAAAGAAAACACAAACTCAGTCCGAGGAAGCGCAGGTAGATGTTGCGGTAGTAGAGCCCTCTGAAAACGACGGTTAATAACGGTATTTAAGCAGTGCGTTGCACTGCTTATTTTTTTGAGGTGATATTCTGAAAACTGAAAGGAAATATCTCTCATCGGCGCTTATGCTACTTTTAACCTCGGTGTTTATAAAATTTATCGGCGCAGTTTACAAAATTCCGCTTACAGCGTATATCGGCGCTGTGGGCAGGGGATATTTTGCAACGGCTTATAATCTTTATCTTCCTATTCACGCTGTAATTATGGGCGCAATGCCGGTTGCTATGTCGCGCCTTGTAAGTAAATACAGCGCTCGCGGTGATTTAAATACTGTGTCGTCGTTGAGAAAGGGCGCAATGTCGCTTTTTCTTGTTGCGGGCAGTGTTGCAACGCTTGTTCTTATCTTTGCCGCAAAGCCGTATTCCGTTTACATCGCCTCATCTCCGAAGAGCGTTTATACCGTTTGGGCGCTTGCGCCGAGTATTCTTCTTTGCTGCATTGCCGCTATGTACAGAGGCTACTATGAGGGAATGCTTGATATGAAGCCCACCTCGGTATCACAAACGGTTGAAGCGCTTTTCAAGGCTGTAATAGGTCTCGCATTTGCAAAGCTGTGCGTTATGTATTTGTCTGGAAATAAAAGCGACGTTTATCCGTTTTCTTCCGCAGCCGCAATGTCCGGCGCAACGCTCGGCTCGCTTGTCAGCCTTATATATGTAATGCTTTACGATAAAAAGCATAAATGCACGCTCCCTAAAACAACGGGAAGAGACGGCAGGCGCGAGCTCTTTTCATTTTCATTGCCTATTCTTATAAGCTGCTGTGTACAAAGCGTGTTTCAGTTTCTCGATACCGCAACCGTTCAGTATTCGCTCAAGTCAGTGCCTCGCGAGTCGCTCTTTAATGTCTATAGAGAAGCACTTGATTTTTCAGGCACTTCGCCCTCTGATTCGGTAACATATGTGTGGGGGCTCTTCTCCGCTTCCCTTGATTTTAAAAACCTTATTCCCGGAATAACTATGGCGCTCGGAGTTTGCGCTGTCCCCGCTATTTGCAGGGAATATGAAAATAAAAACAGAATCAAAACTCAAAAGCTTATTAACAGTATTCTTACTTACACATCAGTACTGTCGCTCTTTCTCGGTTGTATAATTGCCATTTGTTCAAAGGAGCTTTTAACAATGTTTTACGGCAAAGGAGCAGGGGATGTTGTAATCGGCTGCAATTCACTTGTAAAATATTTTGCTGTGACAGCTCCGCTTTATTCTCTTGCCTCTGTTGCCGTGTTTACCGTTCAGGCGCTCGGTAAGCCTGAAAAATCAATAATGCCCTATGTGGCTTCAGGAATTATAAGATGTGCGCTCAATATCCGTCTTGTAAGCGATTCGGATTATATTCTTGGCGGCGCGGTAATTGCGGGAGCGCTTGGATATCTCTGTATGTTTTTAATGAATCTGCGTATAATAAAGAACGTTTCAGGGACAAAGATTTCTTATCTTAATACTGTTGTGAAGCCCTTGATTTCAGCACTAATTGGCTGTTTTTCGGTAAATATTATACAAGTGTATATTAATTTTTCACGAAATATTTTTGTCAATTTCTTGATAAAAACGACGGTTTTCAGCTCGTTATACTGTATATTGTGCTTTTTCGTAAAAGTTTTTGATTTTAAAGAAATATTTAGTGTTTTAAATTTTAAAAAAAATGGCTTAAATACTTGAAATTTCCTCAAAAATATTGTATTATTTCTTATGGACTCAGGCAAGAAATGAGTCCGCATACTATTTTTTCGAAAGCGAAAAGAAGAATGGCAGAGTCGTTTGAATTTAAAGATAAATACAGTTTTGATGACCTGAAAAAAATTATAACTATTCTTCGTGCGCCGGGCGGCTGTCCGTGGGACAGGGAACAGACTCACGAGTCGATAAAGAAAAACTTTATTGAGGAAACTTATGAGACTGTTGAAGCTATTAATAAAAACAATCCCGATATGCTCAGGGAAGAGCTTGGAGACGTTCTGCTTCAGATTGCGCTTCACTGCGAAATGGAAAGTGAAAAGGGCAACTTTGATATTAACGATGTTGTCAGCGACCTTGTAACAAAGCTTGTTGTAAGGCACCCGCACGTTTTTGGAGACGTAAAGGCTGAAAACGGGGAAGAAGCTCTTGCCTCGTGGGATAACGCAAAGGCAAAAACTAAAAACATTAAAATGCAAAGCGAATCTATGATAAAGGTTCCGCGTGAGCTTCCCGCACTGATGAGAGCTCAGAAAATCCAGCACAAGGCTGCAAAAGTCGGCTTTGACTGGGAGAATTCAGAAGGCGCGTTTGAAAAGCTTTATGAGGAAATAGATGAGTTAAAAATGGCAATGGCTCAGGGTAATAAGGCTGAGACAGAGAACGAATTCGGAGACGTTTTATTTTCCTGCGTAAACATTTCAAGATTTTTAAAGCTTGACAGCGAAGAGGCTCTGACCTCTGCAACGGACAAGTTTGTAAAACGCTTTGAAATTGTTGAACAACTGGCGCAGGAGGAGGGAACGGATATGAAAAGCGCTTCTCTTGATGAGCTTGACAGACTTTGGGACAGGGCCAAGGAAATATCCTAAATAAATTTTTTTGGAGGAACGATTATGAACAAAGCAGATCTCGTAGCAGCAGTTGCTGCAAAGGCAGAACTCTCAAAGAAAGACGCTGAAGCAGCTGTAGCAGCTGTAACAGGCGCAATCACAGACGCTCTTGCTGACGGCGACAAGGTAGCACTTGTTGGCTTCGGTACATTTGAGGTTAGAGAGCGTGCAGCTCGCACAGGTCAGAACCCACGCACAGGCGAAAAGATTAATATCGCTGCAGCTAAGGCTCCTGCATTCAAGGCAGGTAAGGCTCTTAAGGACGCTGTTAATAAGTAAGTTATCTTTTCTTAGGGGTTGTCTTTGACAACCCCGCTTGTTTTTATTGAAAGGAAAATATGAGACTTGATAAATATTTAAAGGTTTCGCGGATTATAAAGCGAAGAACTGTTGCTAACGAAGCCTGCGACGCTGGCAGAGTTGAGGTAAACGGAAAGGTAGCCCGCGCGTCCTACGGCGTAAAGGTAGGCGATGTAATTACCGTTAATCTCGCAAACAACAGTCGCAGCTATGAGGTGCTTGAAATAAATGAGCACGCCTTAAAGCAGGAAGCAGCGTTAATGTATAAGGTGCTTTAAAGTAAGAGTGTCTGAAAGATACTCTTACTTTTTTATAATTTTTAAATAAAAATAGTGACAAATTGACTAAATTATTGTATAATATTAACTGAATTATTTTGTAATTTTATATTTGAAAGGAGTTTATCAATGAAACATCCCGAAATAATTGAGAAAATGAGTCTTGAACAAAAGGCGGCTTTTGTGTCAGGTTATGACTATTGGCACCTTGAAGAGGCTCCCGAGCTCGGACTTCCAAAGATTATGATTACAGACGGCCCTCACGGTCTGCGTAAACAGAATCCCGACAAGAAGTCCTCAAGCGGAATCGGTCTGGGAAATTCAGTTCCCGCAACCTGTTTCCCGCCCGCAGCTACTTCAGCTTGCTCATGGGACCCCGACCTTCTTTATAAAGCAGGTGAGTGTATGGGTCAGGAATGTCTTAAGGAAAAGGTTTCAACTATCCTCGGTCCCGGAACAAACATTAAGCGTTCACCTGTTTGCGGACGTAATTTTGAATACTTTTCAGAGGACCCGTATCTTGCAGGTAAGTGCTCTGCGGCAATTATTAACGGCGTTCAGTCAAAGGGCGTAGGTACATCACTCAAGCATTTCTGCGCTAACTCTCAGGAAGCGTTCAGAATGGTACTCAACGAGGTTATTGATGAAAGAACACTTCGTGAAATCTATCTTCCCGCTTTTGAGATTGCTGTTAAGGAAGCTCAGCCCTGGACAATAATGAACGCGTACAACAGAATCAACGGCGTTTACGCTTCTGAAAATAAGCACACACAGCAGGAAATCCTCAGAGACGAGTGGGGATTTAAGGGCTTAATTGTAACTGACTGGGGCGCATCAGTTGACCGTATTCCGGGCCTTGAAAACGGTACAGACCTTGAGATGCCTACCTCGGGCACAATGAATACAAAGCTTATAATTGAAGCTGTTAAAAATAGCAAGCTTGACGAGGCTGTTCTCAATGAAAGAGTTGACGCTGTAGTTGACCTTATTGTTAAGTCAAAGCCCGCTCTTGAGGGCGAGTATACCTTTGATGAAAAGGCTCACCACGCAATCGCTCAGGAAATCGCTGAGGGCTCAATGCAGCTCCTTAAAAACGACGGTAATATTCTTCCTCTTAAGGAGGGTGCTAAGGTTGCCGTTATCGGCGAGCTCGCTTCTTCACCGAGATTCCAGGGCGCAGGCTCATCCGTAATCAATCCTACCGCTCTTGATAACGCGCTTGATAAACTCAAGGAGCTCGGTGTAGATGTTACATACGCACAGGGTTATGAAAAGAGCAAGGACGAGGTTAATGAGGAGCTCTTTGCCGCTGCTGAGGAAGCTGCTAAAAACGCAGACGTTGCTCTCGTATTCGTTGGCCTTACAGAAGAATTTGAGGGTGAGGGCTATGACAGAGAGAATATCAATATGCCTCAGAGCCATAATGCTCTTGTTGAAAGAATTGCAGCTGCAAATGAAAACACTGCAGTAGTTCTCGCCGGCGGCTCTGTAGTACTTATGCCGTGGCTTGATAAGGTTAAGGGACTTCTTAACTCAGGTCTCGGCGGACAGGCAACGGGCGCGGCTGTTGCAAGAATTCTCACAGGCGCTGTTAACCCGTCAGGTAAGACGGCTGAAACATATCCCGCAGCATTTGAGGATAACCCGACCTTTGGTAACTATCCCGGCGGCCCCGTTACCTCTGAACACAGAGAGAGCGTATTTATCGGCTACAGATACTATGATTCTGCCGATAAGCCGATTGTATTCCCGTTCGGCTTCGGTCTTTCATATACAACGTTTGAATACAGCGATATTAAGTTATCAGCTGATAAAATTACTGATAAGGACACTCTTACAGTATCGTTTAAAATTAAAAATACAGGAGACAGAGCAGGCGCAGAGATTGCTCAGGTTTATGTTGCGGATAAGGAATCAACAATCTTCCGTCCGAAGAAGGAGCTCAAGGGCTTTAAGAAAGTATTCCTTGAAGCAGGAGAGGAAAAAGAGGTTGAAATCACTCTTGACAAGAGAGCGTTTGCATTCTTTAACGTTAAAACAAACGACTGGTTTGTTGAGTCAGGCGATTTCGTAATCGGCGTTGGTGCTTCATCAGCAGACATCAAGCTTGCGGCTCAGGTATTCGTTGAGGGTACTGTTGAGGGTGAAATCCCCGACTACAGAGCAACTGCTCCTAATTACTACAATAACGTAACAGGAATTACAAGGGACGACTTTGCGGTTGTATATAGAGAGTTTGACGGTGAGCTCCCGAATCCCGAGGTGGATACAGAAAAAGAAATTGACAAGTATTGCTGTCTTAACGATGCAAGACATACAAAGTGGGGCGGCAGAATCTGCAGACTTATTGAAAAGATTATGGGCGGAATGGGCTCAGACGCTAACGGCGACGGTAAGATGCTTGCCGCTATGGCAACCCAGATTCCTATCAGAAACTTTGTTGCAATGTCAATGGGCGCTTTCTCAATGAAGCAGGCTGAGGGTCTTATGATGATTCTTGACGACAGAAAATCAAGCTTTGTAGGCTTTAACAGAATCTTCTGGCGTCTCGGAGGAACTATCGCCAAGCTTCCCAAGCTCTTAAAATCAATCTAACAATTAAATGAATATTCAGGGCTTAACCGCCCTGAAATTCACTTTTGAGGTGTTTCGTAAAATGAAAAAAAGAGTTTTAAAAATTATGTGCGTAATGCTTGCCTTTGTTTTAGTGTTCGCACAGTCAAGCATTGCCTTTGCTAAGAATAAGGTAACTCCCGTTATTCTTGTTCACGGCGTAGGCTCAAACCCCGTATATGAGAATGTTTTTACCGAAAATGAAAGCGAGATTAAAACTCTCGGACTCGGTGAAATTACAGACCTTCTTACAGCAGACAACGTTTTAAGCGAGGCTGTAAAGTTACTTACAGATTATCAGAACTGCGACTTTAATGCGCTTTGTACCGCTCTCGGAAACTACGTTCAGGGTAATCCGTTTAATCTTGATAAAGACGGAAATCCGCTTGCAGGTCAGGGAGTTAACAACTACTGGGAAACGCCTATGTCTATGCATAAGGATTTCTGGAAGAGCGCTGATATTTCCGAAAGAGGACTTATAAGACAGATTTGTAAGGTTAACGGCTCAAAAAATGTTTATGCTTTCAACTATGACTGGCGTGTTGACGCAAGACAAAGCGCAAAACAGCTCAACAAGATGATTAAGGCTGTTAAGAAGAGAACAGGCGCAAAGAAGGTTGCTCTTGTAGGCTGTTCCTTCGGCGGCGCTGTGCTTTCGGCTTATATGGACGCTTATAAAAAGCAGAACGATGTAACAAGATATCTCTTTGTTAACCCTGCAATCAACGGCGTTGACGTTACAAGAATGTATGCGGGTGACATTAAGATTACAAAGAAGGGCGTTCTTAAATACCTCAACGGTATGCAGGGCGCAAACCCCGGCAGCACACAGGAAACTATTATGAAGGTAGTTAAGGCTGTAGGCGATGTAAGAGTTGCCGTAGCCGCTGAAAACTTTGCTAAAATCAGTAAGAGCGAAAAGAATAAACGTATTCTTGTACAGAAGGTAATTAAGCCCTGGTTCGGTAATGTTGTAGGTCTTTGGGAATGTATTCCTTACGATGTATTCAACTCGGCGGTCAAGTATTGCTCATCAGTAGGAATGCTTGACAAAAACAGCGGAGTTTATAAGAAAATCAAGGCTTATCACAAGGTGCAGGGACATTTCAGAAAGAACGTTAAATACGTTAAAAAGCATGGCGCTCAGGTTGCAATTGTTGCAAACTACGGCGAGCCCGGAATCCCCGTAACCTCAAAGGCCAATAACCACATTGACGGACTTATTGACACAAAGCGTGCTTCGGGCGGAGCAATTGTTGCAAATTACGGTAAGAAGCTCAAGGGCAAAAATGCTAAGGGCAAGTACGTTTCTCCCGACAAGGTAATTAACGCTAAAACCTGCGTTACTCCTAACAGTACCTGGTTTATCAAGGATATTCAGCATATGCAGTTCAGAATAGGAACTAAGGCTACTAAGTTTATTGCAAATCTTGCCTGCGGTAAGGTTAAATACAACATTAAAGCGGTTAAGAAAAAGTATAAGTATTCTCAGTTTATTCAGGCTGATAAGGACCAGAATCTTTCAAACGTATAAAATTAAAGGCTCGGCGTATTGCGCCGAGCCTTTTAACATTTTAATATTTGACTATGTTTTAACTAAATGCTATAATCAAATTATTAAAACCGAAAGGATTTGAGAATATGAAAAAACGTCTTATAAAGATTGTAAGCGTGTTTATGGCACTTGTAATGGTGTTCAGTATAACAAGCGTTGCGTTTGCAAAGGACGTAAAAACTCCCGTAATACTTATTCACGGACTTGGCGGTAATGAGCTTTT
>CAMNAP010000007.1 GCA_946531445.1 uncultured Clostridia bacterium | reverse complement strand
CAGAGAATGCAGACTGTGTACGTCCGTAAACTATCTGGAGGAAGAGCTCTCTCATAGCTGTGTTGATTGCGTCGCATACAAGGTCTGTATTGAGCGCTTCAAGGATTGTTCTGCCGGGGAGAATCTCAGAAGCCATAGCCGCTGAATGAGTCATACCCGAACAGCCGATAGTTTCAACGAGTGCCTCCTGAATAACGCCTTCTTTAACGTTAAGGGTAAGCTTACAGGTACCCTGCTGAGGAGCACACCAGCCAATGCCGTGTGTAAAGCCTGAAATGTCTGAAATTTCCTTTGCCTTTACCCACTTTGCTTCCTCCGGAATCGGAGCTGCGCCGTGTGCCGCACCCTGAGTTACGGGGCACATCATTTCAACTTCATGTGAATAAATCATATTGTTTTACTCCTTCCAAGTAATTTCAAATATAAATTATCTATTTATACCGCCATATATTATAATAAATTTGTAAATTCACTTCAAGAGTAAATTTATAAATTATATGCGGCATTTACAGATATTTTTTGTTAACTATTGCCGACAGCGCGTACTCGTCAAACCACTTTGCAGACATTGTGTAGTGACCGTCAGCACCCGTGTCGCTGCCGTTTGTATCCTGCGCCTTGAAGCGGAGAACGTTGCCGTTTTCGTCAAACGAAACACCGTCAAGCGAAAGATAGGCGCTCGGCCTGATTATTCCGAGACGGAGCTTTTCGTCTTTTGAAAGGGAATAAGCCTTTCCGAATACGTCGGTGTTGTCGGTAAAATCTGTGTCAAGAATACCGAGCATCTGATTAGCCTGATGTCTTGTGTCGGCAAGGATTACAACCTGCTCGCCGTCTTTAATTTGTTTTGCAATTGTTTCCTTCACGCCGTCAACGGAGGTCCTCACCGTCTTATAACCGTCAAGGTCGGTTTTGCAGTATTTATCAAAGAAATCGGCGGGAGTCAGCGTGCTTACCGTAATAAGCTCGTCATCTGTTCTTATGTATGTAAAATCAAAGCTTTCGGGAAGGTCGCCGAGACCGTCGGTTAAGATGGAATCAATATCGTCGAGTACTTCTTGCGCGCTGATACCGTCCTCACAAATTTGCTTAATACCGAGGCGTAGCCTGTTATCAAAAACATAGGTTGCCTCTCCCTTGTGGTGATGAGCGGCGTCGGGCATAGCGGAAATGGGAACAAGCCCGTGCTCTTTAACGATTTTTGAAAAATCGCTGAAATTGAACATCCGCCTGCTTTCAAGAGAGAATGCCTCAAGCGCTTTCTCTGTATCTTTCCCGCTTTCACAAAGGGCGGTTATCCGCGTTGCAATGTCGGTAAGATACCAATAGAGAACGTACGCTGAGGAAAGCTTTATCTCGCTTTTGGCGTTTACTTCGGTTTGGACCTTGTACCTTACGGGATTAAGGAATGAACAAATCTGGGAAAGCGTTTCACTTTTTGCACTGTACACGCCTTTGCCCGAAATGTCAAAATCGTATACGTGAGAAATATTAAAGCGTTTCATCAGTGTTTGTTTCTATGTTTATTTCGTCTGCGGACTCAGTTGCGGGTGTAATAATTTCAGGCTGTGGCGCCGAAATATCTTCTGCTGCCGTTTCAGCACGAAATGTCTGCTCACTCTGCGGAGCAGCGTAATACTCGGCAGGTGTGGGCTGAGGTGCAGCAAACTGCTCATCTACGGGAGTCGGGGAATAGTAGGTAGTCTGTGCAGGAGCCGCATTCTGAACGGGATAAGGCGCAGAAACAGCAGGCTGTGCCGACTGATAGTAGGGATTCTGATTTGCGTTTGCGTTGTTGTTAACAAAAGCAGAATATTTCTGAGCCTCTGTCATAAAGTCGTACTCATTCATTTCACCCGTTGCGATAGCTCTTTGCTTGAAGTTTTCATAGAAGAGCGCCTTTGTTGTTTGGTAATAAGGAGCAACGTAAATTCCTGCTAAGCCAAGTGTAATTCCCGTAAGAAGCGCCCACGGAATAAAGCTTAAATCAAGAACGAAAAGCTCGCCCTTGTGGTTGTTTGTCATCTTCTTTGAAAGCTCAAGGCAGTCTTTCCACGTTAAATCGGGATAGTCCGCTTTAATATAAGCGGCGAGGCTTGCCTTATAATAATAAATTATACCCGGAATGAGGAAAAGAAGCGCCCAGAGGAACGTGAAAATCGCTCTGAGAATCATAAGAAGGAATTTGTCAAAATAGTCCTTATTGAAGGTGTTTTTAAATACGAACGCAAAATTGTCATAAAAGCTGAACGCCTTTCCGCGTATAAGCATAAGAAACAGACCGCAAAGCATAATCTCAAGCGGCATACAAATAAGATTTACAATTCGCATTACGCTGAGCACTCCGTCCGTTAAAACCTTCTGTATTTTACTGCCTGTGCTTTCGTCTGATTTCTGAGAATCCTCATAGCTGTCAATGTAATCCTCAAGGTCGCCAAGTCCGTCTATTCCGTCAATATTGTAATTGAAGCTTTTAGGAAGTGAATTTAAAGACGGGTTGTTCAGACTGTTAGAAATATTTACAATTACATTCGCGCCGTTTGTGAGAAGAGATACTACAAAAACAATTGCAAAAAGCACGAGAACTCTTCCTTTAATAAGCTGTTTAGCCTGTGATTTGATTAATTCTCTGTCAAGCTTCATAATGAAACCTCCTAAATAAAGGAAAACACCCTTTTAGTTAAAATTCAAGCTTTTCTTCAATAAAGCCTTCAAGCTCTGAAATCGGGAGCCTTACCTGCTCCATAGTGTCTCTGTCGCGGACTGTTACACAGCCGTCCTCAATTGAGTCAAAGTCATATGTGATACAGAAAGGAGTACCGATTTCGTCCTGACGGCGGTAACGCTTACCGATTGAGCCTGCATCGTCATAGTCAACGTTAAACTTTTTGGTAAGGCTTGCAAAAACCTCTTCAGCCTGCTCGTTGAGCTTCTTTGAAAGCGGAAGAACGGCAGCCTTAAACGGTGCAAGCGCGGGGTGGAAGTGCATAACAACTCTTGAATCGTTCTTCTCTTCGTCAAGCATTTCCTCATCGTAAGCCTCGCACACAACTGCAAGGAAGAGTCTTTCAACGCCGAGAGACGGCTCAATAACATAAGGAATGTACTTCTTTCCGCTTGTCTGGTCAAAATATTCAAGGTTTTTACCCGATACGTTGATGTGCTGGGTGAGGTCGTAATTTGTTCTGTCGGCAATTCCCCAGAGCTCGCCCCAGCCGAACGGGAACATATATTCAAAGTCTGTTGTTGCCTTTGAATAGAAGGAAAGCTCCTCGGGGTCGTGGTCACGGAGTCGGAGGTTTTCCTCTTTGATTCCGAGAGAGTAGAGCCAGTCACGGCAGAAGCCTCTCCAGTATGCAAACCACTCAAGGTCGGTGTCGGGCTCGCAGAAGAATTCAAGCTCCATCTGTTCAAATTCACGAACGCGGAAGATAAACTTACCCGGTGTGATTTCGTTTCTGAAGGATTTACCAATCTGAGCAACGCCGAAAGGTATCTTCTTTCTTGTTGTTCTCTGAATATTTGCAAAGTTTACAAAAATGCCCTGTGCTGTTTCAGGGCGGAGATAGATTTCGTCCTTTGTGTCCTCGGTTACGCCCTGGAAGGTTTTGAACATAAGGTTAAACTGACGGATATCGGTAAAGTTTGTTTTGCCGCAGTTCGGGCAGGGGATGTTGTGCTCTTTGATGTAATCGCTGAGCTGTTCGTTTGTCCAGCCCGCAACGTTAGTTCCGTCAAAGTCCTCAATAAGCTGGTCTGCTCTGTGGCGTGTTTTACATTCACAGCAGTCCATAAGCGGGTCAGAGAAGCCGCCGAGGTGACCTGAAGCAACCCATGTCTGCGGATTCATAAGAATAGCAGAGTCAAGACCTACATTATATTTATTCTCCTGGATGAATTTCTTTCTCCATGCGTTTTTGATATTGTTTTTAAGCTCAACGCCGAGCGGGCCGTAGTCCCAGGTGTTTGCAAGGCCGCCGTAAATTTCGGAGCCGGGGAATACAAAGCCTCTGTTTTTACACAGCGCAACAATCTGGTCAAGCGTTTTTTCCGTGTTTTTCATATAAGTTTCCTCCGTATTTATATACATTCGGACATATTATACTATCAAAGTAAGTAATAGTCAATAATTTATATTTTTATGTATTCTAAAATTAATATTGATATTGAATTGATGTGCTGTTATAATATATGTTGACTAAATAGAATTCCCAGGAGCTGTGATTAATGCAAAAAAAATTCACTATTTCCGTAATAATGCCGATATACAATGTTGAGGATTATCTGCGCGAGGCGGTTGATTCGGTAATCAATCAGACTGTCGGGTTTGAAGATAATATTCAGCTTGTCCTCATCAACGATGGCTCAACAGATTCAAGCGAGGAAATCTGTAAGGAATACAAGGAAAAATATCCTGATAATATTACATATATCTACAAGGAAAACGGGGGAGTAAGCTCTGCGAGAAATATGGGCTTTGACCTTGTTGAGGGTAAGTATGTAACCTTCCTTGACCCCGACGACAAGTGGGAGGAAAACTCGTTTTTAAACGCGTATAACTTCTTTGAAAAGCACTATGATGAGATAGACGTGCTTGCAGCGAGAATTCAGTTTTTTGAGGCGAAAAACGACTATCATTCTCTTGACTACAAGTTTGAAAACGGAACAAGAGTTGCCGACCTCAACGATGAGGAGGAGCTTTACTCCGTTCAGTCAACCGCGGCTACAACGTTTATCAAAGCCGAGGCAATAGGCGACACAAGGTTTGACTCAAGGCTTAAATACGGCGAGGATTCAACCTTTATCAATAAGATGATGCTCAAAAAATGCAAGTACGGTCTTATAAACGAGGCGCTGTATTATTACAGAAGAAGAGTAGCGGGCGATTCGGCGGTAAATAACCAGGTGCTTGACAAGTCGTTTTATCTCAATTCGCTCAAATATTATCATCTTGAACTGTTTAAATATTCAAAGGAGCTTTACGGAAAGGTAATTCCTTACGCTCAGTCAATGGTCGGCTACGATATTATGTGGCGTTTTTCAAATCCCGAAATGCCTAACGTTTTAGACGCTGACGAAAAGGACGAATACCTTGAGCTTTTAAAAGAGATTCTCTCTCAGGTTGACGACAGAATTCTTTTAAGACATCCGCGCCATAAATCAATTGCCAAAAAGTACGACGCAATTCTTTATAAATACGGCGTTGATATGTTTAAAAATTCAAAGCTTGACAGAGAGAGCGGCGAAATCCAGTTCAACGGCTACAGAATAATTAAGGTAACCGAAAACAAAAGTAATTGCACAAAATGTGTAAGAGCTGCTGTTGAGGACGGTTATCTTTACGCAGATATTCTTATTGCAAAATGGCTTTTAAGATGTACCGAAAACGGAGCGGAATACTACCTTAAATATAAGGGCAAAAGAATTGATGCGTTTGACATCAGCGAGTACAGGGTTAACACTCATAAAACAAGCGAAAACGAGCACACGTTTTACTATATGCTCTACCGTTTTGCAATACCCGTAAACGAAATGAAAAAGGGCGAAACGCTTAAGCTTGACTCTGTTTTCAGCTTCAGCGGGGAAGAAATTGAGGCGAGCCTGAACTACGGAAAATTTGTTCCTGCGGCTGTCCGTTTCGGAACAATTTACAAGTGGTACGGCGATTATACGGTAAGGTGCTTCAGAACGGCGATAAAGGTAACTCTGCCGAAAAGCAAGGGGCTTGAAAAGCTCTGCGGCGGTATCAAAAACATTCTCTGCCTTGTTAAGAGAAGGCGTCTTGACGTAATTTTCAAGAGATATGTTTTATATCCGTTTTACAAATTCACAGAGAGAAATAAGGGCAAAATCTGGCTTATTTCAGACAGAATTGACAATGCGGGCGATAACGGCGAGGTGCTGTTTAAATATATCTGCGAGCATTGTCCAAAAGGCGTAAGACCGATTTTTGTAATAGGCGATATGGCAAAGCCCGAGGTTAAGCAAAGGCTGAGGTCAATCGGCGAGGTTGCAATTGCCGAAAGCAGAAAATACCCATACTTATTCCTTATGGCGGACAAGATTATTTCATCGTCGGCGGGCGAATTTACAATTAATGCTTTTGACGACCAGCGCCATTATTTCATTGATTTGTACAATTACACCTATTACTTTATGAACCACGGCGTAAACTGCGGCGACTGCTCAAAGTGGCTCAACAAGTATAATAAGGACATACATATTTTCTTTACAACGGGCGAAAGCGAGAGGCGCAACATCATTGAGCGCGATTATAACCTTGAGCCCGAGCAGGTCGTAATTACGGGACTTGCACGCTTTGACGCGCTTTACGACGACCCGAAGAAACAGCTCCTTATTCTTCCGACCTGGAGGAGAGCGTATAAGCAGTGTTACGATGACAAGACATCAAGCATTTATTTTGAAGGCTTTAAAAACACTGATTTCTTCAAGTTCTACAACGGTCTTATAACCGACGAAAGACTCCTTGACGTAATGAGAAGAAAGGGCTATACGGGTCTCTTCTGTCTTCATCCGATATTTGCCAAGCAGTCGGCTCATTTTAAAGACAGCGACGTGTTTAAGATTAACGAGGGCTTTGTTGATTACAACAAGGCGTTCGCGGAGTCAACGGTTATGGTAACCGACTATTCAACTATTGCCTTTGACTTTGCATATCTCAACAAGCCGATTGTCTATACGCAGTTTGACAAAAAGGAATTTTACGAAAACCAGATTTACGATGAGTGTTTTGACTATGACAATGAGGGCTTCGGCCCCGTCTGTGAGGACCTTGACAGCGCTGTCAACGCTCTTTGCGAGCTTATTGAAAACGACTGTGAAAACAAGTATCTTGACAGAATTGACAGCTTCTTTGTAAATCATGATAAAAATAACGCAAAGCGCATTCTTGAAGCCGTTCTTGAGGACGACAGAAAAATGCACAGTAAAAATTAAGAGGTATGAAAATGAAAAAGCTTTTATCTGTAATTATGGCTGCGGTTATGCTTATTAGCGTTACTGCAGGAACTTCGGTATTTGCTTGTGCTGCTGAGCTTACCTCGGGCGCTTGCGGAAGCGGTGTAAAGTATTCTTACAGCAGCTCGGACAAAACTCTTACAATAAGCGGTAAGGGAACTATGACCGATTACAAAAAACGCTCGCTTTCTCCGTTTTCGGGAAGAGAGGAAATTGAAAAGCTTGTTGTTGAAAACGGCGTTCTCAACATCGGAAGCAATGCGTTTTACGACTGCACAAAGCTTAAAGAGATTACCCTTCCCGCCTCCTTGCAGAATATAGGCGAGTACGCCTTCTGGAACTGTGAAAAGCTCGGCGATATTAAAATTCCCGACAGCGTAAAGCATATCGGCTATAACGCGTTTGCTTACACCGCATACTACAATAAGGATTCAAACTGGGATTACGGCGTTTTGTATATCGGAAACTGCCTTGTTGCAACAAACGACAATCTTCAGGGCGTCTGCAATATTAAAGCGGGAACAAGACTTATTGCAAAGTCTGCGTTTAATATGGCGGTTGACCTTACGGGCGTAAGCTTCCCCGACAGCGTTACTTATATTGACGAGGGCACGTTCAGCAACTGCTCCGATTTAGTTAACGTTAACCTTACGGGAAAGATTAAATCTATCGGTGACAGCGCCTTTATTAACTGCCCGAGCATTAACGCGCTTGTTATTAAAGAGGGAACCCGGACTATCGGTAAATATGCGTTTAACTGTTGCGATTCCATTAAGTCGGTTTCAATCCCTACAAGTGTTAAAAAAGTTGATTTTGCGGCGTTTTACCCCTGTGCAGGGCTTAAGAATGTAACTTACAGCGGAACGTTTTATCAGTGGAATAAAATCAAATTTGAAAAGAGCAACGGACCGCTTCTTCGCGCAAAGCTGAGCTGTACGGACGACATTAAGGGCGTTAAGCTCAAGGCTGCCAAAAAGAGCATTAAGGTAAGCTGGAAGAAGGTTAAGGGCGCAACAAGATATGAGATTAAATACAGCCGCAAAAAGGATATGTCAAAGGCTGTTACAGTAAAAACAAAGAAAGCCTCTGTTAAACTCAAGAAGCTTAAAAAAGGTAAAAAATACTATGTAAGCGTAAGAGCGGTAAGAGGAAAACAAAAATCGCAGTGGACAGTTGCAAAAGCGAAAAAAGCAAAATAAAAATATAAACGGTACAGCAGAAGCTGTACCGTTTTCTTTTTATTTCATAAACATTGTAAGTCCGACTCCGAGTCCGCTTACCGCCATTAGTACAGCAAGGATAATTGCCGTAACCTGTATCCATTTCTGATGCATAAGCGCCTCCTATTTCATAAATTCGTCAGCGGCAGCAATGAGCTTTTCGCTGAGCGCCTTTGCGCTTTCTTTACTGTCGCCGATAGCTGTGATATACGCCTTGATTTTAGGCTCTGTACCTGACGGGCGTACAATCATCTTGTTTCCGCCCTCAAGCGCGAATGCAAGAACATTTGACTTCGGAAGCTCAATAACCTCTTTAGAGCCGTCGGTGAATACAGTTTCGCTTGACATGTAGTCTGAAACAGCCGTAACCTTAAGACCTGCGATTTCCTTAGGCGTATCAGCACGGAGCGAGTCCATAATTCCCGCCATTTTTTCCATACCTGCGGCGCCTTCAAAGGTGTAGGACTGAACAACGTTTCCGTAGTAGCCGAATTCGTCGTAAAGTGAATTCATAACGTCAACGAGATTCATTCCCTTGCTCTTGTAGAAAGCTGCCATTTCACAGATGAGCATTGAAGCAACAACGGCGTCCTTATCTCTTGCGTGAGTACCTGCAAGATATCCGTAGCTCTCCTCAAAGCCCATAACAAAGTCGTCCGCTCTGCCTTCGCTTTCAAGGTTAGTAATAAGCTCGCCTATGTACTTGAAGCCCGTAAGAAGATTCTTAAAGGTGCAGTTGTACTTCTTAGCTATAACCTCGGCAAGGTCGGTTGAAACAAAGCTCTTAACCGCAACGGCAGTAGCAGGAAGAGTACCCTTTGCCTTGCGCTCGCTTAAAATATAGTTGAGGAGCATTGCGCCAACCTCGTTACCGCTCATAAGAACAAGCTCGCCCGATTTGTCAGGAACGGCAATTCCGACTCTGTCGCAGTCGGGGTCTGTTGCGAGAAGAATGTCTGCGCCGATATTCTTGTTCATCTCAAGTCCGATTTCAAATACCTGCTTGATTTCGGGATTCGGGAACGGACAGGTTGGGAAGTTTCCGTCCGGATTTTCCTGCTCGGGAACAACGTAAACCTTTTTGATTCCGATTCTGTCAAGAATTGCTCTGACGGGCTTGTTACCCGTTCCGTTAAGCGGAGTATAAATAACCTTGAGGTCTGCCTCTTTTACAATTTCGGGGTTGATGCACTGTTTCTGAACCTCGTCAAGAAATACGTCAATAACCTCCTGACCGATGAATTCAATTTTGCCCTCTTTTACAGCCTCGTCAAAATCTACCTTCTTAATTCCCGTGAAGTAGTCAACCTTCTGAATAAAATCGTAGGTTTCAGCCGCTTCCTCGTCAGTCATCTGGTAGCCCTTTGGGTTATAACACTTATAGCCGTTATACTTTGCGGGGTTGTGAGAGGCGGTGAGAATAATACCGCTTGAGGTTTTGAAATATCGTATTGCAAATGAAAGGCACGGTGTCGGCTCAAGCTCTTCGTAAATGTAAACCTTAATTCCGTTTGCGGCGAGTATGCTTGCCGCCTCACGTGAAAAATATTCGCTCTTTATTCTTGAATCATAGCCGATAGCTATAGACGGATTTTCGTAATTTTTGTTGAGAAAATCAGAAAGTCCCTGAGTAGCTCTTCCGACTGTGTAAATATTCATTCTGTTAGTTCCTGCGCCGATTACGCCTCTGAGTCCTGCTGTACCGAATTCAAGTGAGCGGTAAAAACGGTCAAGAATTTCCTCGTCGTTTCCCTTAATGCTCTCAAGCTCGGTTTTGAGGTCGGGGTCGCCCGTCGCTTTTTCAAGCCATTCGTTATAGAGTGCGTTAATATCCATTGAAAAAACTCCTTTAATATTTTCTCATACTATTTTAAACCTATTATTTGGTATTGTCAACAACACAATTATTTTGTATAATAGAAACGGTGATTATTAATGTTTGCAAAGGTAAAAAGCCAGGGGCTTACAGGCCTTAAGGGCTTCGATGTTTTTGTTGAAGCGGATATAAGCGGCGGTATGCCGAGGTTTGATTTGGTAGGCCTGCCTGACGCCGCAGTAAAAGAGAGCAGGGAAAGAGTAAGAGCCTCACTTAAAAACTGCGGTTTTAAATTCCCCGTCTCAAGAATAACTGTAAATATTGCTCCCGCCAATATCAAAAAGGAGGGTGCTTTCTACGACCTGCCTATCTTTATTGCAATTCTTCAGGCAAGCGGTCAGCTCAGCGCCGATTTGAGCGATTATTCATTTATCGGTGAGCTTTCGCTAAACGGCGAAATCCGCCCCGCAAACGGCGTTCTTCCTATGGTGCTTCAGGCAAAGGAGAGCGGCGTGGGAGCAGTTTTTGTTCCCTCGGCTAATGCAGTTGAGGGCTCGGTTGTAGACGGAATTGACGTTCTCCCCGCAGACAATGTTAAGGATATTGTGGCTCATCTTACGGGTGCAAAGCTGATTTCTCCCGTTTATAAGCCGCTTGAGGAAACCGAAATTATAAGCGATGAGCTTGATTTCTGCGACGTCAAGGGACAGAGCGAGGCTAAACGTGCTATGGAGGTTGCTGCGGCGGGCGGTCATAACTGTCTTATGATTGGCACACCCGGAACCGGTAAATCAATGCTTGCAAAGCGCATAGGCTCAATTCTTCCCGAAATGAGCTTTGACGAAAAGGTTGAAACAACTAAAATATATTCCGTAGCGGGCGAGCTTCCCGAAAACGCAAGGCTTATCGCAAGACGGCCGTTTCGTTCGCCTCACCACACAATTTCAGCTCAGGGACTGACGGGCGGCGGAGCAAATCCGAAGCCGGGAGAGATTTCGCTTGCTCACAACGGAGTTCTCTTTATGGACGAATTTCCCGAATTTGACCGACGGGCAAAGGAATCGCTCAGGCAGCCGCTTGAGGACGGAAAAATAACTATCACAAGGGCGGCTACAACGGTAACCTATCCGTCAAGCATTATGGTTGTCGCCGCGATGAATCCTTGTCCCTGCGGTTATCTCGGCCATCCTACAAGAGAGTGCACCTGCTCTGAGGCGGCAAAAAAGCGTTACAGAGACAAAACCTCGGGACCGCTTCTTGACAGAATTGATATTCATATTGAAATGCAGAATATTGATTACGACAAGCTATCGGGCAAGGAAAAGGAAGAGCCGAGCAGCGAGATAAGAAAGCGCGTCAATAAGGCGAGGGACATTCAGAAAAAACGCTTTGAGGGAACAAATATAACCTGTAATGCAAATATGACGCCGCGCGCTACAAGAGAATTCTGTATTCTCAGCGACGAGGCGGACGCAATGCTTAAAGCGAGCTTTGAGGCGATGGGACTTTCAGCCAGGGCGTACGATAAAATTCTCAGGGTTGCGAGAACGATTGCGGACCTTGACGAAAGTGAAAAAATTGAGCTAAAGCACATTGCAGAGGCTGTTCAGTACAGGAGTCTTGACAGAAAATACTGGAGGTAATACAGAAATAATGAAAAAGCTTTTATGTATATTAATTGCGGTAATTATGGCGCTTAGCTCGGGCAGCTACTGTGCTCTTGCTCAGGATACGGCAGATACAGCAACAGCAAGCGCGCAGGAGGATAAGCCGTCAGCCGCTGTAAAAAACGGCTGGGAAACCGCCGCAAACGGCAAGAAAAAATATTACATTAACGGAGCTGCCGTTAAGAAAAAGGTAATTAAAATAGGCAAGTATTACTATTACTTCAACAAAAAGGGATTTCTTGTAAAGGGTAAAACCGTTAAAATAAATAAGTTCAGCTATCACCTTGCCAACAGCGGAAGAATACGTGCGTATAACAGGAAGAACAAGTTCTATTTTCCGAGCGGAAAGGCTATGAGCAAGGCTCAGGCAGAGGATTTCAAATGTCGACTTAAGGCTGAGAAAATCGCAGAGCAGATTACAAACAGCAGTATGTCAAAAAGAAAGAAGCTCAGCGTGTGCTTTAACTGGGTTATGAAAAAGTATTACAAGACGCACAGACAGTCGTGTAACGTAAGCTACTGGCCTGCCGTTTACGCAAACGACCATTTTGCAAACAGGGGCGGCGACTGCCACAGCGACGCGGCGGCGTTTGCTTATCTTGCGGTTGCCATAGGCTACAAAAACGTTTACGTTTGTAACGACTCGAAGAGCGTAAGCCCCAACGCGCACGCGTGGACGGAAATAGGCGGAAAGGTTTACGACCCGCTTTTTGCTCAGGCTAAAAGCTACAGCGCAAATTACGGCGTAGGCTACGGCGCATATAAGCTTCACCCCGCCTTAAAGGTTAAGCTTGACTATAACAAAAAAAGACCGAAGAAATAGGAGAAGGTTATGGAAAAATACATTGAAGAAACTATGAAAAATCTTGACAGAAACGGAATAAAGCCGTTTTATGTTGAAACAAAAGAGGAAGTTATCCCATTAATCAAAACGCTTGTAAATAAAGGCGAAAGCGTTTCTCACGGCGGCTCTGAAACGCTCAAGGAATGCGGCATAACAGAGTTTCTCGGCAGCGGAGATTTTGATTACATTGACCGCTCAAAGTATGAGGGCGATTCAGTCAGAGAGGCGTATATAAAGGCGTTTGGCTGCGATACATATTTTACCTCCTCAAACGCTGTAACCGAGCGCGGCGAGCTTTACAACGTTGACGGAAATTCAAACCGCGTTGCGTGTATTGTTTACGGTCCAAAGCAGGTTATTATGGTAGTGGGCAAGAATAAAATAGTTCCCGATATTGACGCCGCAATAAAAAGAGTTAAGGAGCTCGCTTCCCCTAAAAACTGCGTAAGACTCGGCATACCGTCAGCCTGCTCAAAGCTCGGCAAGTGCGTATCGCTGACAAAGGAAAATCCGTTTATGTGCGACGGTTGTGCGGCGGATACAAGAATTTGCTGTAACTATGTAGTTTCGGCAAAACAGCGCCATAAAGACAGAATTAAGGTTATAATAGTAAACGAGGAGCTCGGCTACTAAAAGAGCATACAAATTACTTGACTTTAAAGGTTTATGTTGATATTATAATCTAATAGAAGTAATTAAACGGAGTGGTTTAAAATGAGAGATTTAGATAATCTTTGTATGAACTGTTTCAAGGAACTGACAGACGGTGCTGTTTGTGCCGAATGCGGATACGATAATGACAGAGAAACTGATTTCGTATACCTTGCTCCTAAAACAATTCTTGCAGACAAATATGCGGTAGGCGCATTTCAGGCGCATGAGAGCGACAGCGTGACCTATTCGGGCTATGACACAAAGCTTGACAAGAAGGTTTTAATCAGAGAGTTTTACCCTAAGGGAATCGCAAGCAGACTTGAGGGTAACAACGTTCTTCATATCCGCCAGCGCTTCGCTTCTGAAATAGAAAAGCTCAAAAAGTCGTTTTATACGCTTTGGACTACGCTTGAAAAAATGCATTCACTTTCAGCTGTTGTTCCCGTTTACGATGTTTTTGAGGAAAACGGAACGGTTTACGCTGTAATTGAATTTATGGATTCAATTCCTCTCAGGGAATACCTTATCAGAAACGAAGAGGGAATTATCCCGTGGGACAGCGCAAGGCTTATGTTTATGCCTGTTCTTACAACTATTGAATCGCTTCACGCAAACGGAATAGTTCACGGCTCAATTACTCCCGATTCGCTTATGCTTTGCAGAGACGGTAAGGTAAGACTCAAGCCGTTTTGTATTCAGCAGTGCGCTGACGCAACAAGTCCGCTTGAGCTGGTTGAAAGCGCAGGCTATACTGCAATTGAGCAGTATGAAAACGACCATAAAATCTGTCCCGCAACCGATATTTACGCTTTTTCGGCTTGTATTTACAGAGCGCTTGTAGGAACTAATCCGCCCGATTGTAAGTCAAGAGAAGCTAACGACAAGCTTATGATTCCTAACTCAATTGCGGAAAAAATTCCTATGCATGTTATCAAGGCTCTCGGCAGCGGACTTCAGATTTATCCCGAAAAGAGAATAAAGAGCGTTTCGGATTTCAGAGAGCTTCTTGAGGCTGCTCCGTCAGTTCAGGCAAGAGCCCAGAGCATAGACGAAACGTTTAAAAAGTCAAACAATCATCCTGTAAATCCGAATGAGTATCCCGATGAAGAGCCCCGTAATAAGCGCTCAAGAATAGCTATTGCCGTTCTTGCAATTCTTATTATTCTTGCAATCGGCGCAGGTATTTACGTTGTTAAGTTTACAGACCTTATAAAGCCTGCCGAGACTACAACGTCAACTACTCAGCAGCTTCAGTCTTTTGAGGTTCCCGATTTTACAAGCGCGGGTTATTCTCAGAGCGATATTCAGAACAACGGCGCGTGGAACCAGCAGTTTACAATTACCTTTGCTGAGGATTTCTCAAAGAGCGCTGAAAAGGGAATAGTCTTTAAGCAGAGCGTTAAGGCGGGCGAAAAGGTTGAACAGGGAACTGAAATAGTTCTTACAGTAAGTAAAGGCATTCAGACCGCTGAGGTTCCCGACCTTTCAAACAAAACTCTTGACGAAGCAAAGAAAACGCTTGAAGACCTCGGCTTTAAGGTTACTACCGTTGAGGTTTATAACGACGGAACACATACTCCCAATACCGTTAAGGCAAGCTCGGGCACAGCTCCCGCACAGGGCGAAACCGTGGCAGTAGGCGAGGAGATTATTGTTCAGGTTTACGGCGAGGTACAGACAACTACTACTCAGGCGTCAACAACGTCGGAAGACAACGACTAAAATATTAAAGGCGGATTCAAAGCAATGAATCTGTCTTTTTTATTTTTCTTGCAACACTTTCCCTCATTTTTTCTACTATACATATGAAAGCTTTCAGGAGGTGACGCTATGAACGAAAAAGAGCTGGTTCTGCTTTCAAAGGGTGGAAATAAAGAAGCTTTTTCTGAGCTGTATTCGCTTTACAAAGATAAACTGTACCGCTATGCCTTTTACCGTCTTGAAAACCGGCAGGACGCTGAGGACGCGGTGAGCGACGCCGTATATTCAGCGTTTTATCAGATTGGTCGGCTGAAAAAGCCCGAGGCCTTTTCAGCGTGGATTTTCAGAATTCTGTATGTTTCCTGCGGCGAAATAATTAAAGCGAGGGCGAAAAGACGCGCTATGGCGGATATTAACGATATGTCTGAGAAGCTTACATACGATATGGAAGAAACAGTAAATAAAACGGAACTTCAGCAGGCACTCGATATTCTTAAAGACGACGAGCGAGAAATAGTTTTGCTTTCGGTAGTGTCGGGACTAAACAGTAAAGAGATTTCAAAAATATGTGATATGACCCCGGGCTCGGTTCGTTCAAAGCTGTCAAGAAGCCTCGCCAAAATGAGAGAATTTCTGGAGGGATAGATATGAAGAATAACGATTTTGATTTTATCGCCTCGGCGTTTGAAGAGGAAAATATAAAAGCTCCCGAAAGCCTGAGCGCTGAAAATGTTATTAAAAAATTTGATTCCAAAAACGTAAATAATATTGTAAAAATTAAATCAAATAAAAGAGGGCTGCGCGTTGCCGTTGCCGCTGTTGCGTGCTTTGCGGTTGTAATTACAAGTCTTACCGCAGGAAGCAGAACTTTTAAAAGAAAGGTCATAGAAACTGACAATCCTGCAGTTACCGAAATTCAGGAGCTTGACGGAATAGTGCGATTTGAAAGCTATGACGAGGTAAGAAAAACGCTTAAGGATATGATGCCTAAGGATAATTACAACGGTTTCGGAGTTTTCAAGAACTTTGAAAAGGGCGCGGAGCTGGCGGCAACCGAGGAGGCTGCCGACGGTGCTCTTACAAACAGCGCAAGCTTCGGCAAAACGAATACCCAGGTAGCTTCTGTTGACGAGGCGGACATAATTAAAACCGACGGAAAGTATATTTATTATCTTTCCGACGGTGACGATACGGAGATAAGAATCTACTCGGCTGATAACGGAAATACAAAGCTTGTTTCAACCCTTAAGGCGCCGAAGAAAGACGATTCGCTTTTTGACGAAATGTATCTTAGCGGTGATAAGCTTGTAACTATAGGCTACTGCCGTAATAACGGTGAAAACCCGAAAACCTTTGTGAATATTTACAGCATTAAAAACGCAGAAAAGCCCGAGCTTTTAAGCGAATATACCCAGTCGGGCTCGTATTCAACCTCAAGGCTTTACGACGGCTGTGTTTACGTTATTTCAAATCAGTATTGCTATCAGTACAAAAAGGACTGTATTCCGTATGTGTGCTGCGGCGATGTTGAGGAGCAGCTCCCCGTTGAGAACATCTGCGCCGTTGAGGGAAGCACTCGCCCGAGCTATGCCGTAATCGGTGCGGTAAGCCTTGACGGAAAAAGCAAAAAGCAGGACACAAAGGCTATACTCGGCGTTTCGGAAAATGTTTACTGTAACGAGAAAAATCTTTACCTCGCGGGTACTGAATACAACGAGAATTATTACACAGACGGCGGAAAAACACAGCTTATCAAGTATTCGTTTAATAAAACAAAGGTTGAGCTTAAGGCGAGCGCAACGGTAAAGGGTACGGTTAACGACCAGTTTTCGCTTGATGAAAAGGACGGAAATTTAAGAATTGCAACAACTGCAAGGGACTGGGACAACGGCAAGGATAAAAACTATCTCTTTATTCTTGACGAAAACCTCAATAAAATCAGCGAGGTTACGGGCTTTGCAAGAGGAGAGCATATTGAAGCCGTACGCTATATCGGCGATACAGCCTATGTCATTACCTTTGAGCAGACTGACCCGCTGTTCATAATCAATCTGTCTGACCCGAAAAAGCCCGAAATTACGGGCGAGGTTAAAATTGACGGTTTCTCTTCAAGCCTTACTCCCGTTGACGAAAATACGCTTCTCGGAATAGGCTACTCAACAAAGGAAAATGAGTTTGGCGGCATTCAGACTAACGGACTTAAATTTGTTCTCTTTGATATAAGCAACAAAAACAATCCCAAGGTGCTTTCCGAAAAGGAGCTTGACGATTGCGAAAGCCCTGTTCAGTCAGACCACAAGGCGCTTTGTATAAACAGAGACAAGGGTTATTTTGCAGTTCCGTTTTACAACTACGGCGACGACGGAGCCGATAATTCAATAGCTGTAATCAGGGCAAATAACGGCAAGCTTGAAACAACGGAGCTTGACTGCGGAAAAACGGATTACATTGAGCGCTGTACCTACATCGGCGATTACCTTTACGCAGTATGTAACGAAAGCGGTGAAGTACTCAGCTTTAATGTGAAATAGAAATAATTAAAAGGTGACTTTTTGAGTCACCTTTTTTAATATTATATTCAGTTATTCACCTTTCTGAACATATCGTTAATCTGCTCTTTTAAAAGCGGGTACTTATTAAGATTGATATCTTCTTTCAGCATTTGTTCGGCGCAGCTTCTGCATTCTCTTACCGTTTCCATATCCTCAAGCATATCTGCAATTACAAGGTTCGGCAATCCGTGCTGACGCTTCCCGAAGAAGTCGCCGGGACCTCTTGCCTTAAGGTCGTAATCGGCTATTTTAAAACCGTCGCTTGTTTCTTTCATAACTGCGAGTCTGTCCTGCGAGGTCTGGCTCTGATTGTCAGATACAAGAATACAGTACGATTTTTCGCTTCCTCTTCCGACTCTTCCCCTGAGCTGATGAAGCTGAGAAAGCCCGAAACGGTCAGCGTTTTCAATAAGCATAATAGTTGCGTTAGGTACGTCCACGCCAACCTCAATTACCGTTGTTGCAACAAGTATCTGAACGTCGCCGCGCGAAAAGGCGTTCATAACGTTATCCTTTTCCTTAGCCTTCAGCTTGCCGTGGATGAGCCCGAGGTTATAGCCTTTAAACGCCGTTTGCGAAAGCTTCTCGGCGTATTCCTTAGCTGAAATCAAGTCGCTTTCGCCCTCGTCAACAAGCGAGCACACAATATACGCCTGCGCGCCTGCGTCTACATTTTTTCTTATAAAGCTGTAAATTCTCTCGTGATATGAGGAATCAACAACGTCTGTCCTTATCGTCTTTCGACCTGCGGGAAGCTCGTCAATAACCGAGATGTCAAGGTCGCCGTAGATGATGAGCCCGAGCGTTCTCGGTATAGGCGTTGCGCTCATAACGAGAAGGTGCGGATTTGTGCTTTTCATAGCAAGGCTCGCCCTCTGCTCAACGCCGAAACGGTGCTGCTCGTCAGTTACAACAAGCGCGAGGTCTTTAAACTCAACGTCGTTTTGTATAAGCGCGTGAGTACCTATAACAATGTCAATTACGCCGTCCATCAACGCCGACTTAATCTCTTTTTTCTCTTTAGGCTTCGTTGAGCCCGTAAGAAGCGCAATTCTTATATCCGTATTTTCAAAGAGCTTTGAAAACGATTCATAGTGCTGAAATGCGAGTATTTCTGTCGGCGCCATCATTGCCGCCTGAAAGCCGTTTTTAATAACGGTATACATAAGCGCCGCCGCAACCGCCGTTTTGCCCGAGCCAACGTCACCCTGAACAAGTCTGTTCATAGAATGGCTTGAGCGCATATCGCCAAGACATTCTTTAATTGTGCGAAGCTGAGCCGAGGTCGGTTCAAACGGGAGAAGCGAGAGAAATTCGTCGGTATAATCGTCATTTATTATGAATGAGTTATCCGCGCTCTTTTTTGTTTTGAGCTTCATAAGCCCGAGCTGAAGCGTTAAGAGCTCTTCAAAAATAAGCCTTTTTCTTGCTATTGCAATATTCTTCTCTTCATTCGGGAAGTGAATCTGCCTTATTGCAAAGTCAAGCGAGCACAGGTCATACCTTTGCTTAAGCTCGTCGCTCAGCGTGTCCTCAAAATGCTCAACCTTGTCAAGCGCCGCTCTTACAACCTTTGCAATGCCCTTTGAATTCAGCTTTTCGGTTGAGGGATAAATCGGGTGAATACCGATTGCGCTGTCGTTTTTCTCAATCTGCGGCGAGCTCATTGAAGCGGCGGTAAAGCTCTTTTCAAGCTTGCCGTAAAGGATGTAATCGTCAAAGGTTCTCAGCGCTTTTGCAAGATATTTGTTGTTGAAAATAGTAACGTGAATAACGTTTTCACCGTCTGAAAAATTACACTTGTAAAGCGTGAGCCCCTTTCTTATGAGCGACTCCTTGACGGGCGTAATCATAGTTGCTTTAATTGTAACCGTCTCGCCGTTTTCAGCCTCGTTAACAGTTGTAGCCTTGCTCCAGTCCTGATATTTTCTCGGATAGTAATGAACTAAATCGTCAAGCGAGAATATACCCAGCTTGTTGAAAAGCTGAGCTCTTTTTTCTCCTACGCCTTTTATGAACTTTATATCAAAGCTCTTTAGTTCATTCATCAGTTATAGTACCAGTCCTCAATGTTTGAAAAGTAGTTTGAGTCATAACCCTGCATATCGCCTCTGAGCGATTTTGTGTAACAGATTATGCCCTGTCTGTACAGAAGGGGAATAAACGGCAGCTCCTGCGCAAAGCTGAGAACAAAAGCGCCAATTTCGTTTTCGCCCTCAAGATAACTCTTGTATGCCGCAGCAGTTTCTGATTCAGAGTCAATTCCGAAGTGAGTTCTGCCGCCGCTGTCAAAAAAGCTGCTTAAGTTCATATCGCCCGAAAGCTTTGTTTCGCCGATATAAATATCAAAGTATCCGTCTCTTATATATTCTCTGTACAAATCTTTTTTCAGCGTCTTTACGGTAACCTTGAAGCCCGCGCTTTCAAGCTGCTGCTTCATAAGGTTTGCTACTGCTCTTTTGCCCTCAGAGGTGTCGCATACTATTGAAAGCTTTAGCTTGTCGGCAGAATACCCGCTTGAAGCAATCGCCTGCTTTGCAGCGGTAAGATTTGCCGCGGTTTCAAAAAGCTGAGTCTGTTTTGCAAGCGTTGTATAGGGGTTGTAAATTGAACGCGCCGCCGTGGCGTAGCCTCTGTAAGCGCTTTTAACAAGCGTGTCTCTGTCTGTAGCAAGGTTGACAGCCCGCCTTATATCCTTGTTTTCGGTTATGCCGCTTTTACAGTTTATTCCCGCAAAAACAAGATTGTTAAGGTTTACCTTTCTTGACTGGGCGAGTATTTTTGTTTTGCTTCCCTCAGCCAAATCAAGATACGCAAAGCTTATGTTTCCTATGTTAATTGCGTTTTCAACCGAATCGCTTGACGTGATGTTAACAAGATTAATTTTAGCAAATTTCGGGTTGAAATCAGGATAGTTTTCATTCTTTACAAGCGCAACGCTTCCGTCAGCCTCAACAAATTTATACCTGCCCGAGCCGATTCTGAAGCCCTCCTTGTTGAGCTTTGCCCTTGCAATTGCAAAGGTAAGGAGCTTGTGCGCTTGGGGGTTAGGCGATTTTAATTTAAACGTAACGGAGTCTGCGCTTTCAATTTCAATTTCATCAAAGTTTTCAAGCGTAGTCTCCCAATGGGGCGACTCCTTAGCCTGATTGAACGAGTATTCAATATTTTCAGCGCCGATTGACGAGCCGTCGGAGAATTTAAGACCGTTTTTAATCTTAACAAACAGCTTGTCGGGCGACGGGTAAGAATAGCTCTGTGCAACCGATGGAAGCGCCTCATAGCTTTCGTCAAGAATAAAGAGCGAGTCGTAAACAAGCGTCTGAACAACCTGGTTGTTGAGCGCCTCCGATTTGTACGGGTCAAGCGAGTCAGACATTGAATAGCTCAGCCTGAAGCTTGAGGTGTCAACCTTTGACTGCGCCGTTGTTTCAATTTCCTGTTTTTTTATAATGCTTTTAACTTTGCCCGAGCCTGAACAGCCCGTAAATACGGCGCCTATCAGCGAGGCTGAAAGTAAAACGGCAATTATCCTTTTAATCATCTTCTGAACCTTTCTGCCGAAACGGCCTTGCCCGTCTTGCTGTCAATTTCAAAAACACAGCCTTCAATACAGCAGGGGCCGTCGGGATTGGAAAATCTTACGGGAAGATTTGTTTTCATTTTGCGTATTGCAATTTCGGGCTCAATTCCGAGAACAGAATAGTAAGGCCCTGTCATACCTATGTCTGTAATGTAACCCGTACCGTTGGGGAGTATCTGTTCGTCAGAGGTCTGAACGTGAGTGTGAGTTCCGAAAAGCGCCGAAACACGCCCGTCAACGTAAAAGCCCATAGCTCTTTTTTCGCTGCTCGCCTCGGCGTGAAAGTCAATAATAATTATGTTTGCTCCCTCGTCTTTGGCGTTTTCAATTTCTCTGTCCGCCGCGTCAAACGGGTTTTCAATGTTGTCAAGATACACGGCGCCCTGAAGGTTGATTACGGCAATCCTGTCTGCGCCCTTGTCAAGAATAACACAGCCCTTTCCGGGGGCGGACGGATGATAGTTCGCGGGGCGGATAATGAATTCCTTTTCGTCAAGATAATCCGAAATCTCGCGGCGTCTCAGCGCGTGGTTTCCAAGTGTTATAACGTCAACTCCCGATGAGAAAATATCCTCTGCGCTTGACGGAAGAATTCCGTTTCCCACCGCCGAGTTTTCTCCGTTTGCAATAACCAAATCTGCCGAAAATTCGCGTTTTAAGGCGAAAAGCTTTTCTCTTAAGTATTCACATCCCTGTCGCGAAACTATGTCGCCGACTGTTAAAATACGCATAAAATCTCTTTTCTATAAATTATGATGCCTTTATTATATAATATAATTTTTTCGATTGCAATAAATTACTTGACAATTTGTATTTTGCTATAGTAAAATAATTATGATTGAGGGAGTAGCAAGCGAAGTATCGCAGCAAGTCGTCATCACGTCAGTTGAACTGACCGGCAAGCTTTAATATGCGAGACTCAATATATGCTTTGGCGTACATTGGGCTTTTTTCCGGGTGCGCAAGCATTCGGCTTTATTATTAGAGGAGGAAAATTATGGAGAGCTATATTAACTACATAAACAGTCAGCTTCCCGACAATCCGGGCGATAAGATACTGTACAAGTACAAAAGAAAAGTTCTTGAGGAAATGACTCAGCGCGCAAATGAAATAAGCTCGCGCGGATTAAATGACAGAAAGGTTATAGACGACCTTGTAGTCAGCGAATACCCTGACTTAAAAGACACCTACGGCGAGTATTACAAAAAAGAAAAAGCCGCAATGAACAGAAAAAGAAACATACTTCTAAACGTAATCGGCTCTGCAATTTATCTTATTTGTGTTGTAGTAGTATTCCTTACTTCAAGCCTTGCAACCAAGAGATGGGATATGACCTGGGCTATTGTTGTTGACGGCGTTCTTCTCTGGGTAGTTTATCTTCTTTCAATCGGCGCTTCATCGTTTGCGAAGATGAAAAAAATCTTCCACATTTTTGCACGAATATTCCTTATGGGCGCGGTCATTGTGTTCGGCGTTGCCGCGTTTATCTACGTTCTCGCTATGACAGACCTCGGCAGCAGCTGGATAATTCTTATGTTTGCGCTTATTGCAATGTTTTTGAGCGACGCAATTTTTACAACTGCTCACAAGCACCGCCTTGCAATATTCTACTGGCTGCTTTACATACCCGTTATTTCAGTTTTTGCGTTTATTATTGTAGGCGCTTCAAACATTATCGCTTGGCGCTATGCGTGGATAATAATTCCGCTGTCGCTGATTATAGACTTAATTATTATACTCTTTGCAATTGCTAAGAACAAAGTTTCGGAACCGGAGGTGGATGATACATGGAAAGAAAGCTAAATGCTGAACTTTGGGATAAAATGCATTATCTCTTCCGCGATTTCAATGACAGAATGGTACACGTTGAGCTTCACTACGATTTTGAAATCAATATCGACGCGCTCAAAACCGTGTTAATCTGCTTTTTTGAAAAAGCGCCTGTTCTTCACTCCTCGTTTACTGATAACCATATTCACCCGTACTGGACGGTTAAGGACTATGTTATTGACGATGTTCTTACCGTAAAGGAAATAAGCGAGGATGAGCTTGACGAAGAAATCAACACATTTCTCACACAGTACATTCCGCCCGAGGCTGACATTCAGATGAAGGTTGAGGTGCTCAACCACGGCGGAAAGTCTACGCTTCTTGTAGTTGAAAACCATATGTGTATGGACGGCGGCGACTTAAAATACTTTATGAAAGCGCTGTGTAAAAACTACAACGAATATATTGAAAAGGGAATAAGCCCGATTGAGCTTAGAACGGGTACGCGTTCGTATGAAGCCGTATACGAGGACTTTACTGCTTCTGAAAGAAAGATTGCTAAGAACCTTTATAAAAACATAAATACGCCCGATAAGCACGGTTTTCCGCTCACGCCAGACAATATCCGCGACAGGTCGTTTATAGCAAGAAGAAAGCTTTCGGCTGAAAAGTTTGACCAGATTCGCGCGGCCGGTAAGAAGCGTGGGGCAACAATTAACGATATGCTCCTTACAGCGTATTTCTACGCTCTTTATGAGCTTGCGCAATACGACCCTGAGGATAGCGTTTCAATCTCCTGCGCTATTGATTTAAGGCGTCATATCAAGGACAGCACCGACCAGGGAATAACTAACCAGACAGCGTGGATGCAGTGTAAGGTTCCAAGACGCGGAAGCGATATTTTTGAAACGCTTGAGTACGTTGTTCGTTCATCAAATCAGTTTAAGCAGGACAGATTTATGGGACTTCACGGACTTCCGCTTCTGTCACTCGGCTATAAGATTATGCCCCACGCGGCAAGCGAGGAAATAATCAAGGTGGGATATGCAAACCCGCTTCTTGCAATGAGCAACATTGGTATACTTGAGGTTGACAAGCTCGCTCTTGAGGGCCACGAGCCCACAGACGGTTTTATGAGCGGCGCCGTTAAGTATAAGCCCTATGTTCTGCTTTCTGCAACCTCAATGAGAAAAGAGCTTACGCTTTCAATGTGTGTAAGAGGAAACGATGAGGATAAGCGTATAGTTGAGCATTTCTTTGACCTGCTTGAAGCGTCAATTGAAAAGCTCCTCGCTGAATAACTGCAATTATATATTGCCCGCCTGTGCGGGCAATTTTTAGTTGAAATAATTTTACGCTTATGTTATTATTGTTTTATAAAATATATAAGAGGTGTTATTATGCACGAATCGGGCGAAATGTATCTTGAAACTATCTATGTTTTAAGCGGTAAAAAGCCTGTTGTACGTTCAATTGACGTTGCTGAGGAAATGGGCTTTTCAAAGCCGAGCGTAAGCCGCGGCGTAAGCATACTTAAAAGAGACGGATATATAACCGTTGACGAGGGCGGTCAGCTTAAGCTTACCGATTTCGGTCTTGAGCTTGCAAAAAAAATATATGAGCGCCATACGGTTTTAACCGAGCTGCTTGTAAAATTCGGCGTTAATAAGGAAACGGCAGAAGAGGACGCCTGCAAGATTGAACACGTTATTTCCGACGAAACTTTTGTTGCAATAAAGGAAAAGCTAAAGGAACTTTAATATGGATTTATCTTTAATTATTCCCTGTTATAACGAGGAGGGGAATGTTGAAAAGTTTTTTGAGGAGACCGAAAAGGTTTTTTCATCAAGCAATATAAAATATGAATACGTTTTTATAAACGACGGAAGCGGCGATTCTACCGCAAAGGTGCTTAAAGAGCTGTACAACAAACAGTTTCTTAAGAATATTACCGTAATTAATTTTTCGCGTAATTTCGGAAAAGAGGCAGCAATTCTCGCGGGCCTCAGAAACGCTGAGGGTGAGTACAGCTGTATAATTGACGCCGACCTTCAGCAGCGCCCCGAAACAGCGCTTGAAATGTATAATTTTATTACTCAAAACAACGACTTTGACTGCGTCTGCGCTTATCAGAAGGAGCGCGGCGAGGGCAAGGGGATGAGCGCTGTAAAATCAGCGTTTTACAATGCAATAAACAAGCTTGCCGAAACAGAGTTTAAAAACGGCGCTTCAGACTTCAGGCTCTTTAATTCAAAGGTCAGAGAGGCGGTAACCTCTCTGGGCGAATACCACAGGTTTTCAAAGGGTATTTTCAGTTGGGTAGGCTTTAACGTTTATTATATGGAATACAAGGCTGAGGAAAGATACAGCGGCGAAAGCAAGTGGGGCTTCTTCAAGCTTCTCAAATATGCGCTGACGGGTATCATTGCTTTCTCGGTTGCACCGCTCAAGCTGTCAATTTATATCGGCTCTGCTGCAACTGTATTTTCGGTTATATACCTTATAATAACGGTTATAAGAAAGCTTACATCAAATATCAGCGTAGACGGCTTTACTCAGCTTGTAATACTTATTTCGTTTTTCAGCGGCGTTATTCTTTTCACTCTCGGAATTACGGGCGAATATATTGCAAAGATTTATCAGCAGGTCAAAAACAGACCGATTTATATTACAAAAGAAATCTTAAAAAGAAAAGACAGATAATAAAAAGCCGATTTGGGTTGCTCCAAATCGGCTTTTTATTTATCTTATTCTTGCTTCAAGTCTGTAAATAGGGAAGCCCTGAGAGGAGAATTTCTTTTCGTACTCCGTTTCAATGTTGCCCTCAAAACCGCTGTTGTGAAGGTCAAGCGAAACGTCGGAAATTACGAAGTCCGCCCTTGAAAAGCTTTCAATTGAATATTCAAAAAAGTGCATATTGTCTGTTTTCTGACAAATAGGCGCGCCGTCTTTTAGAAGCGGCTTGTAGATATTAAGAAACTTTTCGTTTGTAAGCCTGTGATTTTCATAAGTGTTTTTAGGGTACGGGCACGAAAAGTTAAGAAACAGCGTTTCAATGCTCTTTTCGGGAATGAAGCTTTCAAGGTATTCAGCCGCACAGCTTGCAAACTTGATATTCTTTAGTCCCTTTTCCTTTGCGTTTTCACAGCCGACTACAATAACATCGCTGATTTTTTCAACCATTAAAATATTCTTGTCGGGATTCTGTTCGGCAAACTGAACGGCAAAGCCGCCCTTACCTCCGCCAATTTCAAGGTAAACGGGGTGGTCGTTTTTGAAAAGCTCCTTAAAGTTTATAAGGTGTCTTTCATTCTTTGCCTCGGCAAAGTTTTTGCTCTCGTTTCTGAGCGTTATAAGATAATCCGAAACGGCTTCAAGCCTCGCTTCAAGATTCTTTTTGTGTCTCATTCTCATAGTGATTTCTGCCTTTGATATGCTTTTTCAGCCTTGATGTTAAAATCGAGGCTGCTATTATTTTTACGGCGTCGGGAATAATAAACGGCGTTACGCACATAGCGAGCGTTTTTGAAAGCGTAATTGCGGCTGTCTCTCTTGTAAAAACAAGCATAAACCAAACTGTACCGAATGCGTAGCAAACCGCAATTCCGACTGCCATAGAAACAATCAGTGCCCAGAGCTTATCTGTTTTGTCAGACGTCAGCCCTACTATTACAGCTGTAAAAACAAAGCCGATTATATAGCCGCCCGTAGCTCCGACGAGCACACCTATACCGCCCTTGAAGCCTGAAAAAACGGGAATGCCTATTGCACCGATTGCTATATAAACAAGCGTTGCAATTACTCCGCGCTTTGTACCGAACAGTCCGCTCACAAGACAGATTGCCATTGTCTGCAGGGTTACGGGAATTGTGCCGACAGGGATAGTAACCCACGCGCAAACGGCAATTATAGCGGCAGACAGTCCGATATATGCAAGGTCAAGAGTTTTAAACCTTTTCAAGTGCCTGTTCAATGTCGGCAATTATATCCTCCGCGCTTTCAATACCGCAGGAGAAACGGATAAGGTCAGGGCTTACGCCGCATTCCTCAAGCTGCTCGTCGGAGAGCTGACGGTGAGTAGTTGAAGCGGGGTGAAGACAGCAGGTGCGTGCGTCTGCAACGTGTGTAACAATTGCGGCGAGCTGTAAGCTGTCCATAAATTTTGTAGCCGCCTCGCGTCCGCCTTCCACGCCGAAGGAAACTACGCCGCACGTTCCGTTTGGCATATATTTTTTAGCGAGCTCATACTGTTCGTCATCCTCAAGCATAGAGCATTTAACCCAAGTGATTTTTGGGTGCTTTTTAAGATATTTTGCAACTGCAAGCGCGTTTTCACAGTGGCGCGGCATTCTTAAATGAAGCGTCTCAAGTCCGAGATTAAGAAGAAATGCGTTTTGCGGCGCAGGGATAGAGCCGAGGTCGCGCATAAGCTGTGCTGTAGCCTTAGTTATGTATGCTCCCTTGCCGAAATCCTTTGTGTAAACAACGCCGTGATAGCTTTCGTCGGGAGTAGTAAGGCCTGGGAATTTGTCGTTCTGTTCCCAGTCAAAGTTGCCCGAGTCAACAATCGCTCCGCCGATAGTTGAAGCGTGACCTTCCATATATTTTGTTGTTGAATGTGTAACTATATCACAGCCGAATTCAATAGGTCTGCAGTTTATAGGCGTAGCAAAGGTGTTGTCAATAATAAGCGGAATACCGTTTTTGTGAGCAGCTTTTGCGAAAACCTCAATGTCCATAATATCAAGGCTCGGGTTAGAGATTGTCTCGCCGAAAACAGCCTTTGTGTTGGGCTTTATTGCCGCCTGAATTTCCTCTTCGCTTGCCGTCGGTGAAACAAAGGTAAAATCAATTCCGAGCTTTCTCATTGTAACATTGAAAAGGTTGTAAGTTCCGCCGTAGATAGCCGAGGAAGAAACAATGTGGTCTCCCGCCTGGGCAATGTTAAAAATGGCGTAAAAGTTAGCCGCCTGGCCGGACGCTGTGAGCATACCTGCAACGCCGCCCTCAAGCATAGCTATTTTATTTGCGGCATAGTCATTAGTCGGGTTCTGAAGCCTTGTGTAGAAATATCCGCTTTCCTTAAGGTCAAAAAGGTTGCCCATCTCAACCGAAGAGTCGTATTTAAATGTAGTACTCTGTACAATAGGAATTACTCGCGGCTCGCCGTTTTTTGGCTTGTAAGCGCCCTGAACACACATTGAATCTATTTTCATATTTATACCTCGTTTCCGTCAGTTGTTTAGTATCCCAAATCCCTGACAATGTTATTGTATTCATAGTTTGATATAGGAATGATACTTCCGTGTCTCGGACTGCAGGAGTTGATTGAATAATCGTCTGAGTCGAGCATAAAGAAGTTTTCAAAGTCAACAGACTGATTCATTACAAAGTAGCCGTCGCCGTAAGCGTCTGCAATCATAACAAGCATATCCGTTCCCGTAATAAAGAACGAGTTACACCCCTCAAGACCGACATTTGTGTTAATAACCTTTTTCGGGTTTGAAGCGTCGCCGTAAGGCCCTGTTATGTTTTTACTTTTAACGTAACAGATTGTTGCGTTTGATTCGTCCTTGTAATAAAGATAATACGTCTTTGACTTGCTGTCGTAAATAATATCGCCGTCAATTGCGTCCTTCCCGCTGTCGGGCTTGTAGAGAAGCTGCGGCGCGGAGTAATGACTCTCGTCAAGTAAGTTGTCAGTGTAGCAGTAATACATTACGGTTTTGTTATCTGAAATACTGCCCGAAGCAAGCGCGAAATAAACCATATACTTCTGCTCCTTGCTGTCCCATATTACCTGCGGAGCCCAGCAGCGCATAACGTCGCTGACGTTTGCAACGGTGTTCATATTAATTACTGTTTCATCGCCCCAGTGCGTAAGGTCTGACGAGCGCCAGATTACCATTGAATTACTGTTGCCCCACCACTGATTGCCTGAAGCGTCCATATCGGTTGCAATGATATAGTAGTAATTGTCCTGACCTTTAAAAATATACGGGTCGCGGCAGCAGAGAGTACCTTTAGTCTGAGTGATTACAGCGTTGTTGCCTTTTAACGGAGTGTAGTTGTAGCCGCCGTTTGAAACTGCAAAGTGAACGGTCTGTTCGCTTTTTCCGTTACCCGTAAAGTAAGCAAAGAGATATGCTCCGTCGGTTGACTCAGCAATAGTCTTACCGTTTCTGAGAACAACTGTTGTAACTGATTTTGCGGGAATTACAACTGCGTCGCCCATCTTGCCGGTCTGATAGAGCTCAAGGTCGTGCGTAGCGTCTGTAACATATGACTTGAAGCCTGAATATGCGCTGTCGTTAAACGTAGTATATTCATACGTATCTGAATTGTTTATGTAAACTACAGCAACGCTTCCGTCGGGGTTAAGGTAAGCGGACTGTTCAAGATAGTTGTTTTTGTCAACTCCCGAGCCGCTGTCGTTAGTCCAGGTATACGTTTTGTTTGTAACAAGATTGCTTCCGAAAGCGGAACCTGTTGAAACGGCAATTCTCTTTGCGCCGGGTTCAATAAATTTTGAATAGTTACCGAGGCACCAGAGTCTCTTGGCGGGCTGGATGTTATCGTGTGAGCTGTCGCTGATATAGATAAGGCTGTCGGGGTAGATACCGCGTCCGCAAGCCGTCCACCAGTCCCATTCAATTGCATTTAGAATAGTCATATCCTGATAGATAATGTCCGCCATTGCAAGACCGTAATCTATAGTCATACCGTTTGTATGGCCCTCTTCCTGTATGTGACCTAATACGCCCGTTGAAGCGTCTGTGTCCATCTGGCAGTATTCAGTTGAGCGCAGCTTTTGACCGAAGTACTTTCCTTTAAGAGCGTCTGCTGCTGCCTGTCTGTCGGCTGTGCTTGCCCAATAGGAGTGAGCGGCAACTGAATCAACGTAGCCTCTGATGTTTCTGTTGTTGTCGTTGTAGTCCTCTCCGCTTGACCAGCCGCCTACTTCAATAGCCGCGTCCTTGCTTGAGAAGTGCTGATTTAAAAATCTCCACCACCAGTAGTTATGGTTGAGCTGACCGCTTTCCCATACCTCAACGCCTGTTTTTCCGTTGAGCTTAGAGCTGTTTTTAATTGTGGGAATCATATAGTCGTTATAGAAGCTGCGCGCCGTTGTCTCTGTAAAGTGACATCCCTCCTGGTTGCTTGACTGTGTGCCGTCGCCATTGTACCAGCCCGACCAGTCCCATTCAGGCTCGTTAATCGGGGAAATTGACGAAACGTTGTAGCCCTCGTCAACAAAGTGCTCAGCGCACGTTACCATATAGTCGGCAAATGCCTGATAGTTTGAAGAGTCCAGGTTTTCCGTACCCGAAACGCTTCCGTTTGAATTTGTAGTGAGCGCACCGTAGGTCTTGTGATTCTTTGTCATAAAGTACGGCGCGGAGTTTGCAAAAAGCGTTACCTTAAGGTTAGGGTTGAGCTGTCTTGCAATGCTCAGACAGTTCATAGCGTTGGGGTCGTTATTCCAGTTGTACGTTCCGTTTTCCTGCATAAAGCAGTGAGTACGCGCGTCCTTAACATAAAGATTGTAATCCTGCTGGTCCTCGCTTCCTGCGCCGAGGTTGTAACGGTAGATGTCAAGACCTATGCCGTTGTCCTTTGAGTAGAGAAGCGAGAGTATGTCCTCTGCATTTTCCCAGCCGCCTACAGACTGCGACCACCACGCCGCTGAAGCGCCGAAGCCCTCAATTGTCTGATACTGCGTGTTTACGTCAAGCGTTGTCTCTTTGTTAGTAAGGTCGGGGTTGTTGAGAATGTTTGTAAGCTTAACATAGTCTCTTGCGTTAACTACGCCGTCGTTATCAAAGTCAACACGTCCGTCAAAATTGAACTGATTATATTTTGTGTTGCCTGCGCTTACGCTGATTGCTCCCTTGAAAAGTGACTGAGCGTCAAGTGCGCTGAACGTGATGTCCGTTATGCCGCAACGGGTACAGTCGTATTTAAGCGCAAGGCCGTCGTTTGAGGTAAATGTATACTTGTGCCCGAGCGCGGGGGTAAAGTTTGATTTAACTCCCTCTGCGTCACAGAACGGGCAGGAATACAAATCGTAGCCCTCTTCTGTGCAGGTAGGTGCAACTGTCTGTGAGGTGTATGAGTGCGCGTCGTCAAGGCACCAGTATTTCCAGTTGTAGCCTTTTGCCTGATGCGTCTTAACCCAGCTGTAAACGCCTGTATTCTTCCCGCCTACGCCGAGGAACTGAGCCCAGCCGCCCTCTCCGTTTCCGAAGGCGTCCTCGCCCATTGTGACGTTCTCGCTGAAAATCTTAACGTAATTAAAGCCCGTATTCCAGAAGGCGTGGTCGTCTATCGCCGCCGTGTTTGCGGGAAGGTCAATCCAGAACGTAGTGCCTGAGCAGTTGTTGAAAGCCCACGGGTAAATGTGAAGCCCGTCGCTGCCTTCGGCAAACCGAATCTGGTCAATTTTTGAGTCGTTTGCAAAAGCGTAATTCCAGATTGCGTTAAGCTTGCTGTCAAACTGAATACTGCCGAGGCTGTAGCACTCTGCAAAAGCGCCCCAGCCGATTGCGTAAATGTTTGTAAAATCCACCTCTTCAATTTTATCTCTGCCCTGAAAAGCAGTTGTACTTACAGAGGTTTTTGCGTCGGTTGTGCTGAAATCTATTTTTACTGTTGCGCCCGTAAAATTCTGCCATGGCTGTGAGCCGTTCTCATAGCTTTTCATATCGCCCGAGCCCGTAAAGTAAATGCGCTGATTATTGTAGTCATAATTCCAGGTAAGCTTCTGCTGTGAATAGGTGTTATCAGAGCATTCGCCGCTGAGCTGATTTGTTCTGTAAACGGTATAGCCTCCTGCCGAATTAACGCTTGTATTATCCGTAATAACCGCCTTAAGCGCGGGACAGTTTGAAATAGTGCTGTCACCGAAGCCTGTATAGTTATTGCCCATTCTTATTACCGCAAGCGAGGTGCAGCCCTCAAAAAACCAGTCAGGGACAGTACCGTTTGACCACCAGCGGTCGCCGATATTTGCAAATGTAAGCGAGGTACAGCCCTGAAAAGCGGCGGTGTACACCCAGCTTACCTGGTTCGGAAGGATGATTCTTTTGAGTGAGGTACAGTTCTGAAACGCATGGTCGCCAAGCGTGTTTATCGTTCCGAAATCAACGCTCTCAAGCGCGCTCATTCCGTAAAACGAATATGCGCCGAGCTGAATAACGCCCTCTTCAACAACAAGGCGTTTTACCTGCTCTCTGTACTGATACCATGGTGCGCCCTGGGCGGAAAAATTTCCTACTCTTTTCTGGTCGCCGCTGATTGTAAGAGTACCGTTACTGTCAAGCGACCAGGAAAAACGCAATTCCTCGTCGTCGCTGCTGTATGTACCCGAATCAACTGTGTCTGCAAGCGCGTTAAAGCTTATCGCCGACATAAACGAAAGGGCGAGAAGCACAGAGAGTATTAAAGAAATAAGCTTTTTCATTTTCAGCACTCCTTACAGTATGGAATTCAGATGTTTTTATTATAAATTATTCTGAGTCCGTTAATGAGTAAATCGTTATCAAGAATTATATCGTGCGTACAGTTTTTAGCTATAGAGCTGCCGAGACCGCCCGTAATAACAACGGTTGCCTTTTCGCCGAGCTCCTTTTCAAATCTGTCAATAAAGCCGTCAAGCATAGCTGCAGTGCCTACTACCGCGCCCGACTTCATACTGTCAATAGAATTTGTGCCTATGGTCTTTTTCGGCGCGGTTATGTCAATCTGCGGCAAAAGCGCAGTGCCCGTTGCAAGTGCATTGAGCGAGGTCTTAACGCCCGTTGTTATAATACCGCCGAGGAAGTTTCCGTCTCTGTCAATTACAGAGCCTGTCGTTGCCGTTCCCAAATCAAAAATGATAATGGGGCAGGGGTATTTTTCCTTTGCCGCAACCGCGCCTACTACAAGGTCAGCGCCAAGCTGGGCAGGGTCGTCAATCTTTATTGAAAGCCCCGTCTTTACTCCGGGACCTACTACTAACGCCTGAACGCCCGTAACAATTTTAACCGCGCTTTTAAGAGTTCCTATAAGCGCGGGAACAACGCTTGAAATTATAGCGCCGTCTATATCTGTTGCGTTGTGAAGCGAAAGATACGCGTGAAGCTTCATTGCGTATTCCTCGTCAGTCTGCGCAATATTTGTAGAAAGCCTTCCCGAAGTAACAAGCTCTTCGCCGTCAAGAACGCCCAAAACTATATTTGTATTTCCAACATCAATTGCAAGTAGCATATTTTCACCTTATTTTGAAATTCTGTAAACTTTAACTCCGTGCTTTGGAACAGACGTAGAAATTGTGTCGTGTCTGATTCTGTCGCCGCTGAAAAGGTCGTGGATTTTATATCCCGTTCCGGAGCGCTCAAAATCAACATACTTGTCGTCCTTAAGCGCGTCAAGGTTATATTCAATCGGTTTCGGCTTTGAACCCTTGTTAAAGAAGCAGAGCGCTGTGTCTCCGTTTGCAAGCGGACGTGCGAGAATGTCAATGCTGCCCTGCTTTGAAACCCTCTTTGCGGGTTTAACAAGCGGGTCCTGGTCAATAAGTATAAGGCTCTTGTTAGTGAGTATATCAAGAATAACGGCGCTCTTCTTTGAGCCGTCCTGTAAAAGTCTTATATCGTTTCCGAGAACAAGCGGAGCCGCCATCATACACCAAAGCGCAAAGTGAGATTTGTTTTCCTCAACGCTGAGCTTTCCGTTTCCGACCTCAAGCATATCGGGGTCGTTTACGTGACCCGGCGAAGCGTGCTTATAAAGCTTGATTGTCTGCTTATAGATGTGAGCAATACTGCGCCATTTCGGGAAAATATCCATAGTTGTACGCCACATATTACCCGCCTTAACGCCCCAGTTCCAGGGGTGGGCAAAGCCCCATTCACAAATTGAATATGTAATCGGCTTTTCCTCGCTGTGCGTGTAAAGTGCCCATGCTTTTGTAGCCTCTTTGAGCGCGTCGCCCATACGCTTGTAGCAGGTGTAAGAGGAGTCCGCCATAGAAACAATCGGGTTCTGAAGAAGAATTGTGTTTTCGCCGTCCTTAAGCTCTATCTCAAGCTGAAGGCGTGCTTCGGGCGTAAACGAGCGGCCCGAGGGGAAATGAGCCTCGTAGAGCTTGCCGTTAACAATAACCTGAAGATACTGCTTGCGGTTGAGAAGATTTTTGTGCGAATGAATTGTCATAATGTATTCGCCGCCGTCCTCAACGTCAAACGTGAAGCTTGCAGTACCTGCGCCGTGATTAAGAAAACCGATACCCTTTTTGCTCTCAAGGTCGTTACACTTAACAACCCTTGCTCTGCCCGTAAATTCAGCCTGGCTCGGAGTGAGCTTGTACTGCGAGCGGTAGCCCCTCTGGTTGAGGTCAATGTACTCAATTATCGGCACAGAGCCGCTTAAATTCTGATGATGACAAAAATCATATTTCCAGTATTCAACGCCCCACGAAGCAATTGTCTTTGCGTCAAGCTCCTCGTTTCCGAGCGAAGCGGGCATATCCTCACAGGTGTGAGTTCCGTTTGAAGAGTAAAGTCCCATTTTAAGACCGAGGGAGTTTATTCTCTTACACAGCGCTTCCATACCCGACGGGAAGGTTTCAAGGTCGCCCTGAAGCTTTCCGTCGGCGTCGCGCATTGAGCTCTGCCAGCAGTCGTCAATATTTACATAGCGGTAGCCTGCGTCAGCAAGTCCCGTATCAACAAGCACCTTTGCGGTGTCATAAATTGAATCCTCATCAATTCTGTTTCTAAGCGTATTCCAGCTTGACCAGCCCATAATAGGCGAAGAGGAAACACCGTTGTCATAATCGTCAACGTCCTTAATGTCAATGTGAAGCTTTGAGCGTCCGAGCGATTTCAAAATACAGAGCGGACACTTTCCGTCTGCTTTCATAGCCAGAAACCACGTTACAAATATAACTATGATAAGTGCAAGTATTGTTGCAATAACTATCAATGCTGCTGTCATAATCCTATCTCCTTAAAAAATTCAAGCTCTTCCTGTGCCTGTTTTTTACTTTCATCACTGCCGATGTCCTTTGTTGCGTTTTTTACAAATTCACGTCGGTTTTTTATATTGTAAAGCAGTCTGTAGCCCCACGCGAGCGGGGTGAGATACGGTCTGCCCTCAATAAAGCGTATATACGGTATGTCCTTAAGCTTGCTGTACGGCGGAAAAAGCAGCCTCAGCCTTGTTGAAAAGGCGGAGGAGCTTTTGCCCTCCTCAAGCTCCTTGCGCTGAATTACCGCGCTTCGGTTTCTGTTGGAATTTCCGAATACGCCGTAAGACATTATAAAGTGTTCGGCGCTTTCGGTATCAACGCCGAAATCCTTTCCGTATCCGAACCACTTAAAGCATACACTCAGCATCACCTTGCCGAAGCTGTCAAGCGACATCTCGCCGAGCGTTTCAAAAACTCTGTCAAGGTTTATTTCGGCGTTCTTCTGAATTACAGCAAGGTCAAGAATAAGTCTTATCCCCGCGCCGTAAAACCAGAAGTGGTGAGCAATGTGAGCTATAAGATACGCAAAGTGATAATCTCTGTCAAGGCGTCCGCGCTTTGCGTCAAATACAGCGTGGTAAGCGGCGTCTGCCATAACCTCCTCAGCGTTTGACGAGCCGACTTTACCGCTTATTATCCTTGTATGCGCTTCAAGCCTTACTCCGTCCTTTTCGTAGTCGTATACAGGACCGTTTCCATTTATAAGAGCGTAGCCGTTTTCGGTGAGCGCCTTCTTAGCGCCGTCTCTGTCCTCTTCAAATAAAAGGAGGTCAACGTCGCCCATAACTCTTACCTGAGGTACGGGGTACAGCTCTCTGATTTCTGCACCTTTGAAGTAAACGTGCCTTATTCCGCTATCGCTCAGTATTCTGTCTGTTTCCTCAATCGCCGCCGACTGAAAGTCATAGCGCATAACTGCGTCGTAAAACGACTGCTGAAATTCCGTGAAAACCTCTTTCGGCACAACGTCCTTATTCTCCGAGTTGTTGATAACGCAGAATATGAGCGCAGAAAGATTGTGTGAAACAGAAAGCGAATAAAGCTTCTTATAATCAATATTCTTATCAAGTTTTACGCTGTCGCCGTCAATATGCGCCCTGCAAAGCTCAATAAGATATGTCGCTTCTCTTCTCATAATTATCCGAATACTGCTGCGCCTACAGCGAGGCTGAGTATTGTAATGATAAGTCCTGCGATAAATACGCCAACTGCAATTACGCCAAAGCTCTTTTTGCGGTCAAGGTGAAGAAGCGAGGCGAGAAGCGCTCCCGTCCAGCCGCCGGTACCCGGAAGGGGAATCGCAACAAAAAGAAGAAGTCCCCATATTCCGTATTTATCAATTTTGTCTTTCTTTTTTAGTGTGTGCTCCTCAAGCCATATAATCGGCTTGCAAATGCCGGGGACTTTTTTTAACAGCTCAAATATTTTATTAATCAGAATAAGAATAAAAGGAATCGGAAGAATATTTCCGAGAAAGCTGATAATAAAGCCCTCAAACGGATTCATCTGTAAAAGAACAATCGCCGTAAACATTCCGAGTCTGCACTCAAGAACAGGCAGAAGCGAAATTAAAAATACTACAAGCCAGTCGGGCACTCCGTGCGCCGACAAAAACTGCTGAATCTGTTGACATATTTCCTGCATAATTATCTCCTAAATATAATTGTTTTCGTTAAGAAATTCATAAGCGGACTCAAGAATAGTCTTGTCGTTTTCAAACTTTAGGAGGCTCATCGCCCTGTCATAAGTGAGCCAGATATAGTCCTCAATCTCGCTTTTCTGAATTACGGTTGAGGTGTCCTTTGTTGTTCCTACAAAAATTGAAACCTGTTTTTCAATACGGTTTTTAATTTTGTATTTTGAAACGGATTCGTACCCGTCAATAATATTGATGTGTATTCCCGTTTCCTCAAGGACCTCGCGAAACGCCGTTTCTTTTTTAGTTTCGCCCTGTTCAATATGCCCCTTCGGGAAGCCCCAGTGAGCCGAGCGCCTGTTCTTTATTAAAAGATAACGCACCTCGCCGTGAATGTCTCTGAATACAACAGCGCCGCAGCTGCTTTCGTAAAGACATTCAATTCTGAAATTTTCAAAGTCCTTTTCAAGATTTAGATACTGTCTGATATCGTTGATAATGAAGCGGGTGCTTTTCGGAGCAACTACCCAAATATACTGCTTTTCCTTTTTGTTGCTGAGAACAGCGATTACACGGCCGTCAAAATTCCTTACGGGATGATGAATTCCCATAATGTACGCCGTCTGATTTTCGTTTGAATAAACAGTTCCGTAATTTAAAGGGTAGGTGCTGCCCGCTCCGTTATCAGAGCCAATCGGGTTTGTAACCCTGACTCTAACACATTTTCCGAGCATTATTTCACCACCGATAGAAAGGGAAGAGTTACCGAAATATATACTTCCCCAGGATAATATAAATCTATTATACATTAATTTTAAATAATATACAAGTAAAAAATACACACAAAAGCTCCCGTGTAAAAGAAGATTTTACAAGTGTGACAATTTGTGTTATAATACTAATTTGAAATATTCTGTAACGGAGGCAAAAATCATGTATAAAGCAGTAGTGTTTGACTTTGACGGAACGCTTTGCGATACAGGTGAGGGAATATTCAAAAGCGCAAGATACGCGCTTGAGGCTTTCGGATATGATATTCCCGAGGATGAAAACCTTTCGTATTTTATCGGCCCGCCGCTTCTTGTAACCTTTCAGGAGCACTTTAACACAAGCGTAACCGAGGCTGAGGAGCTCGTAAAAAAATACCGCGAAAGATATACGAATACAGGGCTTTACGAATGTGAGCTTTATGAGGACATAGTGCCGCTTCTTTCCTCGCTTAAAAAGGACGGCCTAAAGCTTGCTATAGCGTCCTCAAAGCCCAAGCTCTATATTGACAGGCTTCTTGAAAAGTTTTCTGTTACAAATTACTTTGACGCCGTGTGCGGCGTTGATTTCAACGTTGACTGCGAGCCTAAGCAGAGCATTATTCAAAGATGTCTTGCCGAGCTTGAGGTTGAGGCTGAAGACGCGCTTGTAGTCGGCGACAGGTCTTACGATATAGACGGCGCTGCAGCCTGCTCAGCGGACAGCGTCGGCGTGTTATGGGGCTACGGAAACAAGTTTGAATTTATTGAAAGCGGCGCAACATATATTGCCGAAAAGGCGGGAGATGTTGAGTCAATAGCTCTCGGACTCTATGAACGCTGTGAGGCTGTCAACGGAATTTACAGCGGACGAATTATCACTGTTCACAACGACGATGTTCTTTTGTGCGACGGTACTGCTTCCACGAGAGAATGCGTAGACCACCCGGGCGGAGTGGCGGTAATCGGACTTACAGACGATGAGGAAATTCTTCTCGTAAGACAGTTCAGATATCCGTATAAGGAAACAATTTACGAAATTCCCGCGGGTAAAATTGAAAAGGGCGAGGACCCCTTTGAAACGGGTAAAAGAGAATTTAAGGAGGAGTGCGGAGCAACTGCCGACAACTACTTCTTCCTCGGTGAAATCTACCCGAGTCCCGGTTATACAAACGAAATAATACGTGTGTGGGGTGCTACGGGGCTCCATTTTGAAGAGCAGGAGCTTGACGAGGGCGAATTCCTCGAGGTCCATAAAATGAAGCTCAGCACCGTTACAAACAAAATTATGAACGGCGAAATCAAGGACGCAAAGACAATTATCGCCGTATTAAAACTGAAAGAGAAACTGAATCTGAGATGATATATTTAGATAACTCTGCAACAACGCTTCCGGAAAAGGCTGTTGCGGATAAGGTTTATAAAATGCTTACCGAAAGCTTCGGAAACCCCTCAAGCTTTCACCGCGCAGGGCTTGACGCAAACGCCGAGCTCAGACGCGCAAGAGAGCTTGTCGCAAAGTCGCTTTCTGCGGACGAGGAGGAAATATTCTTTACCTCGGGCGGAACAGAGGCTAATAATCTTGCAATTTTCGGCGCCGTTCAGGCGAACAGACGAAGAGGCAAAAGAATAGTTACAACCGCTATTGAACACGAAAGCGTGCTTGAAGCTATGAATGAGCTTGAGCTTCAGGGCTTTGAGGTTATCCGTCTTGAGCCCGATAAAGAGGGGAACATAAGCGAAGAGCAGATATATGAAGCAGTAAACAGCGACACAATTCTTGTAAGCATTATGTATGTCAATAACGAGGTTGGCTCTGTGCTTCCCGTAAGCTGTATAAAAACTGCGGTGAAAAGAGCGGGCGCAAATGCGATTATTCACACCGACTGTGTTCAGGCGTACGGAAAGCTTGAGGTAAAGCCCAAAAAGCTCGGTGCTGATTTGGTAACGGTTACCGCGCATAAAATTCACGGTCCTAAAGGTACGGGCGCGCTCTATGTTAAAAAAGGAGTCCGCATTGTACCGAGGCAGTACGGCGGAGCACAGGAGAAAAAAATACGCCCCGGAACAGAGGCAATTCCGCTTATCGCGGGCTTTGGTAAGGCGGTTGAAATGCTTCCTGACTTAAAGGAGCAAAACGAAAAAATCGCCTCGCTTAACGAATACGTAAAATCACAGCTTGAAAAAATTGACGGAGTAATAATTAACTCGTCGCAAGCAGCAAGTCCGTTTATTATTAATTTGTATGTTCCGTCGTTTATGACGAGTCAGACGCTTGTTCAGCACCTTTCGTCACAGTACGGAATCTGCGTTTCAAGCGGCTCGGCGTGTGCAAAGGGAAAGCGCAGCCACGTTCTGACCTCAATGCATCTTGGCGACAGCATTATTGAGCATTCAATACGCGTAAGCTTTTCACGTCATTCCACAGAGGATGACGTTGACGCGCTTGTAAACGCAATTAAAGAAACAGTGGAAAAATACCCTGCAGGAAGATAGATTTATGAAAGAAATAATACTTATTAAAAACGGTGAGCTCGTTCTCAAGGGACTCAACCGCAACAGCTTTGAAGATATCCTTATTAAAAATATGAAGCGCGCTCTCTCCGATATCGGCGAGTTCGCCTTTACAAAATCACAGTCCACAATTGTTGTTGAAAGTACTGATGGCGAGGCTGACCTTGATGACGCCGCCGAAGCGCTTTCAAAGGTTTTCGGTATAGCCGCGCTCTCGCGTGCCGCAGTAGCCGAAAAGGATATGGACGACATAAAAAGAATAACGCTTGAGTATTTGAGCGACGAGCTTTCACAAGCAAAAACCTTTAAGGTCGAAGCTAAAAGAAGCGACAAAAAGTTTCCGTTCAAATCGCCTGAAATTCAGCGCGAGCTCGGCGGCTTCATACTGTCGCACTTCAATCATTTGAAGGTTGACGTTCACAATCCCGAAATTACGGTAACCGTTGAGGTGCGCGATAAATATGCCTTTGTAAGAGGCAATAACATCAAAGGCGCAGGCGGTATGCCCGTATCTACAAGCGGAAGAGCGGCAATACTTATCAGCGGCGGAATAGATTCGCCTGTTGCCGCGTATATGATGGCGAAAAGGGGAATAGAGCTTGTCGCCGTTCATTTCGCTTCTCCTCCGTATACAACCGAGCTTGCTGAGGAAAAGGTTATGCAGCTTCTTAAAAAAGTCGCTAAATACAGCGGACCGATTACAACCTACGTTGTACCTTTTACGGAAATTCAGGAGCAAATCCGCGATAAGTGCCCCGAGGATTATTTTACAATAATAATGAGAAGGTATATGATGAAAATCAGCGAGAGACTCGCAAAGCATCAGAACTGCTCGGCGCTTATTACGGGAGAGAGCGTAGGCCAGGTTGCAAGCCAGACAATCTACGCCCTGGGCTGTACTGACGCGGCTGTTGAAATGCCTGTTTTCAGACCGTGTATCGGTATGGACAAGGTTGAAATAATAAGTATAGCCCGCGATATAGACACCTTTGAAACGTCTATTCAGCCGTATGAGGACTGCTGTACGGTGTTTACTCCAAAGCACCCGAAAACACGCGCAAAACTTCCTGACGTTATTGAGGCTGAGGCTGACCTTGATGAGAAAAACCTTATTCAGCGGGCGTATGAAAACGCACGTAAAACAGTTATAAAATAATTTGAAGAAAGGCTGATAATATGAGCTTTGATTATGAGCTTGAGGATATTCTCAATTCAGTAAAGAAAAACGGCGACGGTGACGGTAATGAAAAAATATCAAACGGCGATGAAATAAAAACGCAAAAGCCGCTTGAACCGCCGAAAAAAAGAAAAGAAAGCCCCGACGAAGAAAAGTCAGAGCCCGTAAAAGAGGAAAAGACGGAGAAAGCTGTGAAAAACAAAATCAACGTCTCCTTTGAGCCGCCGAAGCTTTTAAAAGACTTTTTCAAAAAGCTCGGTGATTTCGGATGGAAGAAGATAGGTATAATCGCCTGCGCTGTGCTTGTTGTAATCGTCGGCGTGTTTGCTGCGGTAAAGATTTCCGATTATGCGAAAACCGCTTATATAAGAAAGTATGAAAAGATTTATAAAATAGATTTTCCTGACGGAATTGCCGAAAAATTCTGTGACGAATACGGAAAGAACCAGAGCGTTGTCGGACGTATTACTTCTGACGACGCAAAGCTTGACGGCGTAATGGTTTATTCAAAGTACAGAAAGGGCAAGGCGCTGCTTGAAAAGGGAAGCGATATCTATCACGCCCAGCACATCCGCGCAATATCCCTTGATGAAAACGTAGGCGATATTGAAAGCGCGTATAAAACACCCGATGCTTTTCTCAGCTCCTCGCAGAAAATCAAGTTTGAAACGCTTTTCGGCGACGAGGAATACAGAGTTGTAGCCGCATATTATACCAACACCAATCCAAAGGACGACGACGGTTATGTTTTTCCGTACAACACCTATGGAACGCTTACCAAAAAGAGCTTTTACCATTATCAGGACAGAATAAAAAGCCGACGTCTTTACGATACGGGCTTCAAGCTTCTTGAACAGAATTATATTCTTTCAATCAGTACTCCGAGCGACTTTATGAAGGATTTCAGATTTGTAATTGTGTGCGTTAAAACTGAGGATAAATTTGAAAAGGCAAACAAAGCCGAGCCTAATAAGAGAATTCACTATCCGCAGGTATGGTACGATAAAAACAAACAGAAAAACCCGTTTTATCTTGCAGGAGACTGGTATCCTGAAATTGTAGTTGATTCAAACTCAACGACAAAACAGCTCACAAGAAAAGATTTTGAATAAAAAATATCCCTGAATACGTTTGGTATTCAGGGAGCTTTTTAGTTTTGTGCGGGATGATAATTTGATATGTACTCAACAAGAACATCCTTAACGTTTTCGTTTGTAACGTTCGAAAGAGCGTCAAGCATTTTTTTGAATTTATCAACGTCAATATCAATCGGCTGATTAACAAATATCTTTTCGTTGTCTGTCTTTTGCCTTGAGTCCATTTCGCTGTCCATTGAAAGCTCCTCGTAAAGCTTTTCACCTGGGCGAAGTCCCATAATTTCTATTCCGATTTCCTCTTCTGTAAAGCCCGAAAGCCTTATGAGGTTTTTAGCAAGATCCATAATTTTTACAGGCTCGCCCATATCGAGAACGAACACCTCGCCGCCCTTAGCAAGTCCGCCTGCCTGACACACAAGCTGAGCCGCTTCGGGTATCGTCATAAAGTATCTTGTTATGTCGGGATGTGTAACCTTAACAGGGCCGCCCTGCTCAATCTGTTTCTGGAAAATCGGAATAACGCTTCCGTGAGAGCCGAGAACGTTTCCGAAACGCACGGCGGTATAAATTGTGCTTTCGCTGACTGTGTCCATATACTGTACTATAATTTCGCATATGCGCTTTGTACAGCCCATAACATTAGTCGGATTAACAGCCTTATCGGTTGAAAGAATAACCATTCTGTCAACCTTGAATTCGTTACATAAAACAGCAACGTTATATGTTCCGAAAACGTTGTTTTTAACTGCTTCGCAGGGGCTGTCCTCCATAAGCGGAACGTGCTTGTGCGCCGCCGCGTGGAAAACAACCTCAGGGTGAAATTCCTCAAATATTTCCCTGAGTCTGTCGCTGTCTCTTACAGAGCCTATTCTTACGAAAATATCAATTGAGTCACTGAACCTGTCATTAAGCTCATTTTGAAGCTCAAATGCGCAGTTTTCGTAAATGTCAAAAATGATTATAGTTTTCGGGTTGTACTTTGCAACCTGCATACAGATTTCGCTGCCTATTGAGCCGCCGCCGCCGGTAACAAGTACCGTCTGGCCGATAAGATAGCGGCAGACCTTTCTGTCAAGCGTAACCTCAGGTCGTGAGAGAAGGTCGGAAATCTCAACGTTTCTTACCTTTTTGCTTGAGCTTTTGTCAAACATCTCCTCAACCGACGGGCTGATTTTTACCTTTGCGCCCGTTGAAATTGCAAGGTCAATTACCTCTTTCTGTCTTGCCTTTGTAGCGGAGGGGAAAGATATAATTATCTGGTCAATCCTGTATTTTTCTTTAAGTCGCGGTATGTCCTCACATTTACCAACAACCTTGATTCCGTTAATCTTTTTGCCCTTTTTGGCAGGGTTATCGTCAACTGCAATAACGGGAATACCGCCTTTGAAGCGGTCTGCTCTGAGCGCGTCAATAACAAAGTTGCCCATAAAGCCTGCGCCTACAATCATAACGCGGTTGTGCTTTTTTGAATTTGAAAGCCCGCTAAGCGGGAATTTCTTTATAACTCTGAAGCCGAAGCGCGGAACAATAATCGCAAACGAAATAAAAATAAATCCGAGTATGTATGCGTAATACGCGAGACCGCCGCTGAAATCGCTGTTTGGCATTAAATGGCTGAGAAGCTTTTTAAAAATTATTCTGTCACATAGGAACATATATCCCGTCTGAAGAAAAGCGGAGGCAAGACCTCTTAAAAATTCGTCAATGCCCGCATATGTCCAAACGCTTCTGTACAGCCCGAATATGTAGTTGAATATAAGGGAAGCCGAGCATATAGCTATAAGGTGAGCATAGGAAAACAAAAGCCCCGCGTAAGAGGAGCCAACCGTTTTGCCCTCTGTAAAATAACACATTACAAAATTACAGATGAATATGAACACCATATCCATAAATGCAATAAATGCGTATTTTAAATATTTTGTAGCCTTGTTTTCGGAAAATATACCTCGGCTGTTCAGTTCTTTTTCACTCATAAATACACTCCGTTTGTCAAACGTGTACAGTCTGATGAAGTATATTATAATACATTATTCTATTTTTAGCAACAAGATTTTTCTGCCAATAATTATATATGTATCCCGAATGATTTACATTTACTGACATATGTGATATAATGAAGCAAAGGAGCTGATTGTATGAGCGAAATTTACACCCTTACAAGCTCGCGTAACGACAGGGTTTTTATCCACGTTATGCCGGGCCATTTTGTTTCTGCAAATAACCATATTAACTACTACATAGGAACGTCGGATATCAAGCATAATCACAACGTTTCGGTAGATGCAGCAATGATACTTTCGGGCTATTATATTGCAAGCGACATCCATGTTGACACTGTGCTTTGCCTCTATGAAACGCAGACGCTCGGCGGTTATCTTGCCCACGAGCTTGCAAGGCCGAATATGTTCAGTCCGAATCCTAACGATACGGTTTATGTAATCGGCTCGGAGTACGACGCGGCGGGAAATCTCATATTCCGCGACAACCTGAGAAGAATGATAAAAGACAAGTCTGTTGTAGTTCTGATTTCGTGTATTACAAGCGGTAAAACCGTTGAAAGAGCGATTGAAAGTATTGAGTATTACGGCGGAAAAGCCGTAGGTGTTTCAAGTGTTTTCAGCGCCGTTGACACGGTTTCAGGCGTTCACGTTAATACAATTTTCAACCTTGAGGATTTGCCTCATTACAAGGCGTATCCAATGCACGATTGCCCTTATTGCCGTCAGGGAATGCCCGTTGACGCAATCTCAAACGGCTACGGCTACTCAATGCTCGGTTAATAATAATTGCAACAAAACACGGAGAAGCAACGCTTCTCCGTGTTTTATTTTTCTCTTAACTTTTTG
>CAMNAP010000006.1 GCA_946531445.1 uncultured Clostridia bacterium | reverse complement strand
GCTTTTTTATTATTTCTTCTTTTTGCCCCAGTTTTTAATAAGGTCTTTGAGGTCGTCAACCTGTCTTGTGGTTATGTTGTCAGGCTCGTTAACAAGCGCTCTCTTCATCTGGAACTGCTTGTCAACCGTCCATACGGAAAGCTTGTAGCCGTTTTTATGAAGCACCTCAGACAGTGTTCTTGAAGCATAGGTGTGGTTACAGTTAATACCCACTGCGCCCGATTCTTCAAGCATTGTAAGAATTTTTTCCTGATAATCCTCTGAAAAAATCTTAATTCTGCTGGGCATATAGTTAATGTAATACTCAAGCCCGGGGCATTCTTCAGCCGCCGTCTTAACCTGATACGGTTCAATTCCCGTAAGGAAAACGCGGTTTTCAAGCTTATACTGCTTAACAAGAGCATAGAGCGCTTCAAGTGACTTTATGTCCTTAATATCAAGGTTAACCTTTAAGTCTGTTTTTTCAATAAGCTTAAACGCCGTTTCCAAATCAACTCCGCCGCTGTTCGTCGTTATAATATCGTGGCCCATAACAACAGTACCGTCGGGGCGTTGTCTTACATCAACCTCAACAGCGTCTGCGCCGCCTTTAATGGCAGCCTCTATTGATTCAATAGAATTGTCCTGAGTGTCGTAAGCGCCTGTATGCGCGCAAATTGTAAATCCGTCCACAAATGTCAGCTTTCTCTCGTCATAAGATTTTGTAAATGCGTAAAGTGAAACACCGGCTATCATTGCAACCGCAACCAGAAACGAGAATACCTGGTATGAAAACCTCTTCGCCCAAAGCGGTGTCATATTCCGTTTAAGAAAGCGTTTAAACCTCGTCCACCTTGATATTTTTTCTGCCATTAAATCACCAGCAAATCTTATTTATTGCCCGAATAGTTAGGAGCTTCCTTAGTAATAAATACATCGTGCGGATGGCTCTCAATCAAGCCTGCGCCCGTAATTCTTATAAACTGTGCGTTCTCTCTGAGCTCGCTGATTGAATGACAGCCGAGATAGCCCATACCCGAGCGAAGTCCGCCCATCATCTGGAAGATTGTATCCGAAAGAGCTCCCTTGTAAGGAACGCGTCCTTCAACGCCTTCGGGAACAAATTTCTTTGAGCCCTTCTGGAAATATCTGTCAGCCGAGCCGTGGTTCATAGCGCCGAGCGAGCCCATACCGCGGTAAACCTTAAACTGTCTGCCCTGCCAGATTTCCGTTTCGCCGGGCGCTTCCTCACAGCCTGCAACAAGCGAGCCCACCATAACAACAGAGCCGCCCGCCGCAATAGCCTTAACGATTTCGCCCGAATACTTGATACCGCCGTCAGCAATAACGGGAATACCGTATTTGTCAGCTCTTTCAGCCGAGTCGTAAATAGCCGTAATCTGCGGAACGCCAATACCTGCAACAACTCGCGTTGTACAGATTGAGCCGGGTCCGATACCGATTTTAACTGCGTCTGCGCCTGCTTTAATAAGCGCCTCGGTTGCGTCTGCGGTTGCAACGTTACCTGCGATAAGGTCAATTTCAGGGAATGCGTTTTTAACCTTTGCAACGTTTTCAATAATATTCTTTGAATGACCGTGAGCTGAGTCAAGAACAAAGCAGTCAACACCTGCGTCAGCAAGCGCCTTTGCTCTGTCAAGCACGTCTGCCGTAACTCCGAGCGCCGCAGCGCAAAGAAGTCTGTCCTTCTTGTCGCGAGCGGTGTTGGGATACTTAACAGCCTTTTCAATATCCTTAATTGTAACAAGGCCTGTGAGCTTACCGTTTTCGTCAATAAGCGGAAGCTTTTCAACCTTTTTCTTCATAAGTACGCTTTTAGCCTCTTCAAGGGTAGTTCCCGAATGGCCTGTAACAAGTTCGCTTCTCGGGGTCATAACGCCCTTGATTTTAACGCCGAAGTCAGTCATAAATCTGAGGTCGCGGTTTGTAAGAATACCAACAAGCGTTCCGTCTTTTTCACAAATCGGTACGCCGCTGATATGGTACTTACCCATAAGCTCGTCAGCGTCCTTAACTGTGTTTTCAGGGGACAGGAAAAACGGATTCATAATAACGCCGTTTTCGCTTCTTTTAACCTTGTCAACCTCTGTTGCCTGCTCTTCAATAGTCATATTCTTATGTATAACGCCGATACCTCCCTCGCGCGCAATGGCAATAGCCATCTGCGATTCGGTAACGGTGTCCATAGCCGCCGTCATAAGAGGAATATTAAGAGTAATGTTGTTTGTAAGCCTTGTCTTGATGTCAACCATATCGGGCGTAACATCAGATTCAGCAGGGATTAAAAGAACGTCGTCAAACGTGAGTCCCTCTTTAACAAATTTTTCGCTGTATGCTTTCATAAACCGTCCTCCTGAAGAAATTATTTTTACTATAATAACATTTTGAAATAACAATAGCAATAATTATTTTATTTTTAGTGCTTTTTTTGCGCTCCACTTTCCGTAAAGCGTAACCGTCTTACCCGATACTGTATAGGTTGTGTACGCCCTTACGCGAACGTAGTATTTCTTTTTTGATTTAAGCTTTTTGAGAGTTCTTGAGGTCTTAGAAGCACTCCTCAGCGTAATCTCCTTAGCGCCCTTCATATTCTTCTTTCGGCTGTACTGAATAACATATCCCGTACATTTTGTCTTTTTAAAGCTGACTTTCAGCCTGCGCTTTTTTGCGGATTTAAGCTTTAGTCCCTTAACCTTTGCGGGCTTTGTATACGCCGCAGCCGTTGCGCTGTAAGCGCCGTAGAATCTCCGTTTTGAAACGTCCTTATACGCTATTATTCTGAAGCTGTATTTTGTTGACGGCGAAAGGTTCGATATTTTTATTGTCTGCGCCGAGGTATTTCCTGCCCATGTCCATTTTCCGCCCTTGTACTGCTCAACAACGTATCCGCTTACCGCGCCGCCGCTTGCGTTCCAACTAAGTGTAACTGAAGTGCTTGCCGAAGACGTCCACGGAGTCGGCGTAGACGAGGGCTTTATTACAAAATGTCTTCCCGTTTTGCCGAGCGCGTTTTCGCTTTTTCCGACAATCGAAACGCCAGCGCTTCCCGTATTGACGTTTGAGTAATACGAAAGTGTATAATCCTCGCCGGCTTTAAGTATATTTCCTTTTCCGCTTTTAACGGTAACTGCGGGCTGCTTCTGTGTGCCGTCGTACGTATAAAGACTCTGCGAAAGCGAAACAACGCTTCTTGAAAGCAGGTTCAAATTGTATCTGTCATAATCGTTTGTATCAAGGTTGTTGAAGTATTTTGTATTGAAATACTCCGTGTCAAAATATTCGGGGTCAAGAACATGCTCGCTGCCGTTGTCAAACTTCTTTGACGAAGCATAGTTCACAAGAAAATAGTAGTATTCGGGCACATCGTCAACACCCTCGTCAAAAACCTGGTCGTCCCACGTGCAGTCAACAAAATAATATTTTCCGTCAAGCTCAACAATATTCCACGCGTGGTTGCCCCTGTTGGGGTCTGATATTGTGATACGCACGTTGTAACCAAGTTCCTTACAGAGTCTGTAAAACGCAAGCGCGTAGCCCTGACACACGCATTTCCCCTTAACAAGCGCGCCGTAAGCCGAAAAGGCGTACGGATATGATAACGGCGCCGTTACCGCTCCGTATTCATACGTCGTCTTGCCGCAGATAAAATCGTGTATCTTTTTAATAATTTCGTAGTCGCTGAGTTTGTTTGTGTCAACCGAATTAACAAAGCTGTTTACAACTGCGTCAGTCTGCTGCAGCTCCTTTTCAGAAGCGGTATACCTGACCGCAAAGTCAATTGTGTAATAGTATTTGTCGTTTTTATAGGCGTCAAGGTTGTAACTGCTTATGCCGTACTCAAGCAATGAATAGCGAAGATAGTCACCGTCAACACAGCTGATTGAAACCTCGTCCTCGGTTGCGTAGTACATAACCTCAAATAAAAACGACCTTAGCGCCATTGAACTGAGAAGTATTCCGCCTGCCGCAATGTTGCTGTCTGAAAGAAATCTAACCCTGATTGACTGCTTGTGGTTTAAAAGTCCTTTTTTTACAACGCCGTAAAACTCTCTGCCTCTGCCGTAATATGTATTGCCGTTATATGTTTTACTCGCAGACGTCTGACTGACAACAGAATCCACCGTTCCGAGCGCATATCTCTCGCCCGAAAAAAACGGGTTTTCCATCATTATCGGAAGCTCCTGCGTTTCATTTGCCAATGCCGAAAACGGCGCCATAGCCGACACCGAAATAATAATTGCAAAAACTAATGATAAAAGCTTTTTCATCCTGTCACCGTCTTAACTATTTTTTCAACCGTCTCTTCAACGGTATTGCTGTCGCAGTCAATAATCACGTCTGCGTATTTTTCATAAAGCGGAAGTCTCTCGTTGTACATATCAAGAAGGCTTGAGCCGCCTTTAACAACAATTCCCCTTGTTGTAAAATCGTTGATTCTTTTCATCATCGTGTCATAGCCGAGATGAAGATAAACAACCGTTCCGAGTGAGCGAAGGTGCTCCATCGCCTTTTGGGAATAAATCACGCTTCCGCCGGTTGCAATAACAGTCGCCTCAATGTTAAGGGAGAGTATGGCCTTTTCCTCAGCCTCATAAAAATACTCGGTTCCCCTGCTGTCAATAAGCTCCTGAAGTCTGCTTTGCTCAAGTCCCTGAAGCAGTAAATCCGTGTCAAAAAAGTTTTTGAGCATAACCTTTGCCGCAATTACGCCGCAGGTACTCTTGCCCGACCCGGGCATGCCGATTAAAATAACATTGCTCTTGTCCATTATTTTACGCCCACTCTTTTACAGTTGTCATACATAGCGCACGAGTCGCATTTCGGCTTTCTCGCCGAACAGGTATCGCGCCCGAAGAGAACAATTCTGTGGCAAAACGCCGCGCCCTCGTCGGCGGGTACAACCTTTTTGAGCGCCATCTCAATTTTGACGGGCTCCTTGACGTTGACTAAACCGATTCTGTTTGAAATGCGAATCATATGCGTGTCAACAACAATGCTCTCTTTTCCGTAAACGTCGCCCACGATAAGATTGGCCGTCTTTCTTCCGACTCCCGGAAGCTTGATTAAATCATCTATACTGTCGGGTACTTTGCCGCCGAAATCATCTCTTATCATTCTTGCCATACCGATAATAGACTTCGCCTTGTCGTGATAAAAGCCGCACGATTTTATTATTCTCTCAACGTCCTTTATATCGGCATTAGCGTAGTCGTCAAGTGTTTTGTATGTAGAAAAAAGCTCAGGCGTAACAAGGTTAACTCTCGCGTCTGTACACTGCGCCGAGAGCCTCGTTGCAACTAAAAGCTCAAACGGATTTTCAGCCGTAAGTGAACAAATTGCCTCGGGGTATTCCTTTTTAAGTATTTCAATCGCGTTTTGCGTTCTCTCTTTTCTTGTCACTTAATTGTTCTCCTTGTTTGCCTCCCTTGTGTAAAGGGAGGTGGCTGCTGTCAGGCAGACGGAGGGATTGACCCATTTATTTCTTTTTCCCTTTGATTCTGTCCCAGTATGCCTTGTATGCCTGCTCGTTTTTGTTGTCGCCGAACTCGTAGTACTGTCTGTCCTTTATAACGTCGGGCAGATACTGCTGATAAGTCCAGTGGTTTTCATAGTCGTGCGGGTAAATATAATGCTGTCCCTTAACAGCGGCGTCCTCGCCGTCAAAATGCTTGTTCTGAAGCTGGCGCGGAATAGGGCCTATATTTCCCTTTCTCACGTCGCTCATCGCAGCCTTTATAGCATTATTGGCGCTGTTGCTCTTCGGACTGGTAGCAACAAGTATTACCGCGTCTGCAAGCGGGATTTCCGCCTCGGGAAGCCCCACCATAAGCGCTGCGTCCACCGCCGCCTTTACTATCGGGATTATCTGCGGATAGGCAAGCCCTACGTCCTCGCAAGCGCAAACCATAAGCCGCCTGCACGCGCTCGGCAAATCGCCCGCCTCAAGCAGTCTTGCAAGATAGTGAAGCGCCGCGTCGGGGTCGCTTCCCCTCATGCTTTTCTGATATGCCGAAACTATGTCATAGTGCTCGTCGCCGTCCTTGTCATATCTCAGCGAGCTTTTCTGTGCAAGTTCCTCGGCGGTTTCAAGCGTAACCGTTTTTTTACCTTCCTTTAAAGGCGTTGCAAAATAGCAGTTTTCAACTGAGTTCAGCGCCTTCCTCACGTCGCCGCCGCAACCGTAAGCAATCGTTTTAACAACGTCGTCTGTGTATTCAATCTCAACGCTGTTTTCCTCTGAAAGAAAATCGAAGCCTCGTCTTACCGCAGGCATAATATCCTCGGCTGAAACCGTTTTGAATTCAAATACTGTTGAACGCGAAAGGATTGCCGAATAAACGTAGAAATACGGGTTTTCCGTTGTTGAGGCAATTAGCGTTATCTTTCCGTTTTCTATGTATTCAAGAAGGCTCTGCTGCTGCCTTTTGTTAAAATACTGGATTTCGTCAAGGTAAAGCAGTATTCCGTTTGGCGCAGTAAATGTATCAATTTCAGCAACTATATTTTTTATGTCCTGTGTTGAGGCGCTCGTGCCGTTGAGCTTTCTGAGCGCTCTTTTTGTGCGGCTTGCAATAATTGAGGCAATCGTCGTTTTGCCGACTCCCGACGGGCCGTAGAATATAAGGTTAGGCACCTCGCCGTTTTCAATCATATTGTAAAGCGCCTTGCCCGGTGTAAGAAGATGTTTCTGCCCTACAACCTCGCTAAGCTCCTTAGGTCTCATTCTGTCCGCAAGCGGATTACTGTTCATTATTATCCTCCACAGAGTGCGAGTACACACACCCACAGAAATTCTGTCTGTACAAATTATATTCGCGGCTGAGTTCAATTGAACGCTTATAGCCCTCTTTTTTCTTAAAGTCCGAGGGCAACCATTTTACGCCGTACTTTCTTTCAAGCTCAAGGCCGATTTTGTTTATCTTCTGCGAATTCTTAAGCGGGCTGATTGAAAGCGTGGTGCAAAAATAATCAAAGCCCTCGTCCCTTGCCATTTCGGCGGTTTTCTCAAGCCTCAGGCGGTAACACTTAAAGCATCTCTCGCCGCCCTCGGGCTCGTCTTCAAGTCCCTCGGCAACGTCAAGAAAATCCTCGTATCTGTAAACGCCCTTAATAAGCTTAACCTCGTTTTCAAGCGGCATTTCCTTAATCAGTCTTTTAATTTCAGAAAAGCGCTTTTCAAATTCACTCTCAGGAGAAATGTTCGGGTTATAGTAGTAAACCGTAATGTCAAAGTATTTACTCAAATATTCAAGGACATAGCTTGAACACGGAGCACAGCACGCCTGAAGCAGAAGTCTCGGCAGCTTTTTACCCTTGTTGTTTTCAATTATTGAGTCAAGTTCTTTTTGATAATTTATCTTATTCATCACTGTTATCCAAGGTAATTCCTTGGATTTACCTTCTTTCCGTCTATAATTACTTCAAAGTGACAGTGCGGTCCCGTAGAGTTTCCCGTTGAGCCGCTCTCTGCAATTTGCTGTCCCTTGATAACGCTCTGTCCGTTTGAAACAAGAATTGAGGAGTTGTGCGCATAAAGGGTAACTATCTTACGTCCCTTAGCGTCTGTTCCGTGGTAAATCATAACGTAGTAGCCGTAGGAGTAATTAAGTCGCTTTACGGTAATTACAATTCCCTTTTGCGCCGCAACAATCCTTGAGTGCATAGGAACCGAAAAATCAATACCCGTGTGCGCTCTGCCGTTTCTGTAGTGACCGAATTCCTGCGTTACCCTGTAGTGCCCGGGCGCGGGATAGGTAAGGCTGAGCGCCGCGTTTGAACGGCTGAAAAGCTCGCCGTCGCCGCTGTAGTCGCCCGTAACCTTGCTTTTGTCGTGCTCGGGATTTGCAACGGTTGTAACCTCGCTCGGGTCCTTAAGTCCGCTGAGAAGCGCGTCAATCTCGCCGTCTACCTTTTTAATCAGCTCCTCGTCCTCGTTTCTGAACTCGGTATAAATCTGCATCTCCTGCGCATACTCGGCAAACAGTCTGTCAGACTCCGCTCTGCTCTGCGCAATTGAAACCTTTTTGTCGGCAATAGCGTTCTGATTTGCGGTTATCGCTTCCTGCTGTTTAGTAATTTCAGCCTGCTTTGTGTCAATAACGCTTTTAGCCTTGCTTATTTCTTCCTTCTTTGCGCTGATTCCGTTCTTCTCTGTTACGATTGCGTCAATATCCCTGTTAACCTCTTTGAGAAGTTGAGTGTCGCTTTTAGAAACGGAGCGTATCATCTCAAGCCTGTTTATAAAGGTTGATATGTCGTCGCACATTATCAGCGCTTCAATAATGCTTGTCTGTCCGCTTACATACATCGCCCGGAGTCTCAGACAGTAAGCGCTGTAGGTTTTTTTGAAATGGTCGTTTAGCCGCTCATATTCCTTTTGTGCCTTTGAATATTGCTTTTCAAGCTTTTTCAGCGCCTTCTTAAGCGGCTTTAACTGTTTGTTCAGCTCATCCGTTTTTTCCTTTGCCTCGGCAATCTGAGCGTCAAGCACGTTGAGCTCCTCGTTAAGATAGCCTATCTGCTCGTCAAGCGCGTCAATATATTCCATTGTCTTTTCAGCAGAGCCCTTGTATTCGTTCAGCTTTTTGCTGTTTTCCTTCATCAGTTTTTCAAGCTGGGTACGCTGCTGCTCAAGCGTTTTTTGCGCCTTGTCCTTTGCTTTTTTCTTGTCCGTAGTGGACTCGGTTGTAGCTTTTTTAGTTGTTGTAACTGTCGTTGAGGTCTGCGGCGCTGTTGTTGTGCTGTCCTGCGCCTCCTCGTCTGCATAAGCTGAAACCGTACAGAAAATCACAGTAAGAGACAGTAAAACACATATTAACTTTTTAAGCTTTGTTTTCAATGTGAATTACTCCTCTCTTTAAATTTACGGAAGATAAAGCTCGGGGTCAACGGCATAGCTCTGACTTGAGCCGCCGACTCTGACCTCAAAGTGACAGTGCGGTCCCGTTGAATTTCCCGTTGTTCCGCTGTTTGCAATTTTCTGACCTTTTGTAACGTATTCGCCCTCGCTTACAATAATATCGTTGTTGTGGGCGTAAAGTGTATAAACCGTCTTGCCCGACCTTGTTTTCTTGTCGTGACGGATAACAATATAATGGCCGTAGCTCCTCTCAAGAAGCCTTACAAGAATAACCGTTCCCGAATCAGCGGCAACAATTCTCTGATTCTCGTTACCGTTTGTTGAAAAGTCACAGCCCGTGTGTCCCGCATAAGCACCGAAAGCACAGGTAATTCTCGTATACGCAGGGCAGGGATACGTCAGCGACAGATACTGTCCCGCCGCCGTTGTAGTTGTTGTAGTTGTCGGTTGTGTTGTTGTGGTAGTTGTCTTTTGTTTCCTTGAAGTTGTCTCAGACTTTGAGGTTGTAGTAGTGGTGGTTTTCTTCTTTTTCTTTTTTGTCGTAGTCTCAGTTGTAGTTTCCTGCGGGTCGGGATAGCGCTTGTCAGCCTCCTCAATCGCCGCGTCAATCTCGTCAAGCTCCGCCTGAGTTATATCTCTGTATTCGCCGTACTCCTTAGTTTTGTCGTTAAGCTTTTTCAAAAGGGCGTTGGCGTCAAGCTGCTGCTTTTCAATCTCAGCCTGCTGAATCGCCATTTCATCCTGCTTTTTAAGAAGATTTGCACGCTCAGTCTTAAGCGAATCCTCGTCTTTTTTAAGCTTATCCTGAGCAGTTGTCAGTGTTGAGCGCCTCTTGTCAAGCTCCTCTTTTGTTGTAACTATTCTGTCGGTCTGCTCCTTAACCTCTTCAAGAAGCTGTCCGTCGCGCTTTGAAATAACCCTTATCATCTCAAGCCTTGTAAGAATATTCTGAACGCCGTTGCTCTCAAAAAGAAACGGTAATGTGCTTCCCGCCGTTCCGCTTTCATAGATAGCTCTTATTCTTGAGCAGTAGCTTTTATACGTTGAAGAAAACTGTTCGCTCAAAACAGCCATATCGCCCTCAAGAAGAGTAACGTCATCTTGTATCACGCTTATTTCCTTTTCGTTTGAGGAGATGTTCTTTTCAAGGTTTTCAACCTTTCTCTCAATTCTCTCGCTCTCCTCCTTTGCAATTTTAAACTGCTCGTTGAGGTAGCTGATTTTTTCGTCAAGAACCTTGATATATTCTTCAGTCTCCTTGCTCTCGCTGTCAAATTGCGCAAGCTGCTTGTCTATGTCGTCAAGCTTTTTCTTAATTTCAGCCCTCTTCTCCTCGTTGCTCACTGAGCTTTGCTGCTCGTCTGCAAGAGCAATATTAAAGGTGTTCACAGATGTGAAAATTAAAAGCATACATAAAAACAGCGAAATAATTCTTTTATTCATAATAAAACTTCCTTTATTTTAAAAGCCATTATCACAAATATATACTAATACATTTTGATTTTACCACAAGTGCTAAAATTTTTAAATAGTAATTTTAAATTTGTAATAATTTATATATAAAAGTATGTATCGTATTTATAAATTTATGTATAAGAAAAGCAGACGGATTTTACATTTTCCGTCTGCTGTAAGGATATATTTTCTTTTGTATTTTCGTCTTGTCTTTTAAAAGTATTATCACAAGCGCAGGCGTAACAAGAAACGTGTAGTAGAAAAATCTCAGCGTGTCCTCTGTGTCCGTGAGAAGAAGCATTGTGCCGAAATTGTATGAAAAAACGGGAATAATGAGAAGCAATTCTTTTATAAATGAGTGTATTCTCTTTCGCCTTATAACAAGCGCGCCGAGGATAATAACGTGCATAGCGCCTGTGTACATAAACAGATGCGGCGCAGTTACCGTCTGGAGCATTGACAAAACTCTGTTCACTTTCTGCAAAGGTGGTATTCCGCGAATCGTCACCTGTACCGAGCTGAGATTAGCAGGGTCGGAAAAGTGTACATATTTTCCGTTTAATGAGTACGCACCCTCGGTCAGCTTATTCAGCGCTTTAAACGATACAAACGGAGATACAATAAAGCATTTAAGCATAAGCTTAATAACGTACTTATATCCGTACTGCTCTATAATCTGATTGTTGGCGCCGTCGTATTTAATTGAATTGTAACTGCCGAAAACGTAGCTTTTCTTCCACTTTTCGCTGTCGGCAATTTTATAAACAAACTCCTTGTCTTCATCGCTCAGCGCCTCGTCGTCGTAAGCCGCAACAGCGCCTATTACCGTCATAGGCAGTCCGAGCGTTTCAATCTGTCTGTTTGACGGCTGCTGCACATTAAGAGCACTGTAAAGCGGAAGCTTTATTCCCGCTATAAGAACGAGAACACAAAGGATAATCGGTATCGCTCTTTTCTTTGAAACCAAAACGAAAATCGCGAGAAGATACGGCGCCGTAAACAAAACGCCGTTATGCCTTACAAGCGTTGCAAGCGCGGCAACAACTATAAAAAGCACTGTGTTGGGAACACTTTTGAACCACTCACCTTCGCTGAAATATATATGCATTGCAAAGGTTACAAGAAGCAGTGTAAGAATAGCGAAAGCGCAGTCCTTTGCGGGCGACATCATAAGGTTTCTCGTCTGCGGATTCACAACGAAAAACAGCATAGTAACAGTTGCCGATTTTGCGTTTGTGTAATCGGCAATTGAATTGAGCGCATACCCCGCCGCAAGTGCGAAAAAGATTATCTGAACCAAAACGGGAAAGCCAATCCAGTTAAACGAAATTAAAAGCGGAAGCTTTATTGCAAGAAGCGTGTGAATAACGGGATGCCAGTCGGTATAAGCGCCGCTCACCGATTCATTCAGCTGAAGAATAACATCGTTATTGAAGCTTCCCGGGTAGTAGATTATATAATTCACAAAAAGCACCGCAAAGGGTATAACGAAAAACAGAATTCTCGTCTTTTTATCAGTTTCTCTTTCGCTTATAAAAAACTTTGAATTCAGCGTTTTTTCGTACGCTTTAATAAACATCGGCGCTGCAAGAAAGCACGCGAGGAACACAAGCACCCAGTACATAATAATTGTAAGAATCGTTTTGAGTATTATGTCCTGATGCATACGCAGCGTAACTATATCGTACGTATTTATAAACTGCGCCGCAAAAATCAGAAACAGATAAAGCCCGAAGAAAAATCCGTCGCGCCCACCGATATAGTCTTTAATTTTCTTTAAATACTCTTTCATTTTTCCGCCTTTAAAACTATGCTCCTGTAATCCTATGTTTTTATTTTATCACACTGTTTGCAGTTGTCAATATTTCATAAGCGTAAAAAAATAACGCCGTACAAAAACGTACAGCGTTACTCAACCATTCTATTTAAATTTGTCGAAAAAACTCTTTTTGCCGTTATTTTTCGGCGGTGTGTAGGTTTTGTCAAACTGTTCAAGAAGCTCCTTCTGCTCGGCAGTAACCGTTTTCGGAATGTCAACAACAATTTTAACAAACAAATCGCCCTTACCCGTAGAACGGAGTCTCTGAATTCCCTTGCCCTTAAGCTTGAAAACCTCTCCCGGCTGTGTGCCTGCGGGCATTGTGTACTTAACGTCGCCGTCAAGAGTCGGAACTCTGAGCTCTGCACCGAGAGTTGCCTCAACTATGCTTACGTGCTTTTCATACCAGATATCGTATCCGTCGCGCTCAAAGTCCTTGTGGCTTCTTACGTTAATGATAACCTTAAGGTCGCCGCTCGGACCGCCGTTTGAGCCTGCGTCGCCGTAGCCTCTGACAGTTACAACCTGACGGCTGTCGATACCTGCGGGGATGTCAATCTTAACCTTGTTTTTACGTCTTACCTTGCCCTTGCCGTTACACTTAGGACACGGCTGCTCTGGGATTTTTCCCTTTCCGCCGCAGTGCTGACAGGGCTGCTGAACGGTAGTATATCCGCCGAGAATACCTCTTTGCTGGAAGGTTACATAGCCTCTGCCGTTACAGTCGGGACAGTCCTTAAGCGATTTACCCGGAGCCGCGCCTGTGCCGTGACATTCAGAGCATTCCTCAACGCGCGGTACCTCAACATTTTTTGTACAGCCCTTAGCCGCCTCTTCAAACGTAATTGTAACAGCCGTCTGAATATCGCGTCCCTGCCTCGGCGCATTCGGATTCTGACGTCCGAAGCCACCGCCGAAGCCACCTGCTCCGCCGAAGATTGAAGAGAAAATATCGCCTAAATCAATATCTCCATCAAAGCCGCCGAAACCGCCGCCGAAGCCGCCCTGACCTGCGCCGTAATTCGGGTCAACGCCCGCAAAGCCAAACTGGTCATACTTCGCCTTTTTGTCCGCGTCTGAAAGCACCTCATACGCCTCGTTAACCTCTTTAAACTTGGCCTCCGCCTCTGCGTCGTCGGGGTGTAAATCGGGGTGATACTGTCTTGCGGCTTTTCTGTATGCTTTTTTTATTTCGTCGTCCGAAGCGCTCTTGTTTACGCCGAGCACCTCGTAGTAATCTCTTTTATCGGGCATATCTGCCTCCAACTAAAAATTTATATGTACGGGCGGATTTCTCCGCCCGTTTGTTAAAACTCTGCGTTTTAATTAGTTATCGTCTACCTCTGTGTAATCTGTGTAGCCCTCGTCAGCTGAGCCTGCAGCGCCCTGAGTCGGGTCGCCCTGAGGAGCTCCCTGAGCCTGCTGAGTCTGCTGATAAAGCTTCTGAGATACCTCATAGAACTTGTTTGTGAGGTCCTCCTGAGCAGACTTAATTGCGTCAACATTGTCGCCCTTGAGCGCTTCTTTAAGAACGCCGAGCTTTGTTTCAAGAGCTGACTTATCGTCTGATGAGAACTTGTCGCCGTCCTCTGAAAGAAGCTTTTCAGTCTGGTATACCATCTGGTCAGCGTTGTTGCGCGCGTCAATAGCTTCCTTGCGCTTCTTGTCCTCTTCAGCGAACTGCTCAGCCTCGCGTACAGCCTTATCAATATCTTCCTTGCTCATATTTGTGGAAGCGGTAATTGAAATCTGCTGCTCCTTACCTGTTCCGAGGTCCTTTGCAGAAACGTGAACAATACCGTTTGCGTCAATATCAAAGGTAACTTCAATCTGCGGAACACCGCGTCTTGCGGGAAGAATTCCGTCAAGGTGGAAACGTCCGAGAGTCTTGTTATCTGCAGCCATCTGTCTTTCGCCCTGAAGAACGTGAACCTCTACTGAAGGCTGATTGTCTGCTGCAGTTGAGAAAATCTGGCTCTTCTTTGTAGGAATTGTGGTGTTTCTCTCAATGATAACTGTGTTAATTCCGCCCATTGTTTCAATACCGAGTGAAAGCGGAGTAACATCAAGAAGAAGGAGTCCGTCTTCAATGTCGCCGCCGAGAACGCCGCCCTGAAGCGCAGCGCCCATAGCTACGCACTCATCGGGGTTGATTCCCTTGAAGGGCTCTTTTCCTGCAAAGCTCTTGATTGCATCCTGAACTGCGGGGATTCTTGTTGAGCCGCCTACAAGAAGGATTTTGTCAATATCGCTCATTGAAAGGCCTGAGTCTGAAAGCGTCTGACGAACGGGACCCATTGTTTTTTCAACAAGGTCAGCCGTCATTTCGTTAAACTTAGCTCTTGTAAGAGTTGCCTCAAGGTGCTTCGGACCTGTTGCGTCAGCAGTGATGAACGGAAGTGAAATCTGAGCCGTTGTCATACCCGAAAGGTCAATCTTCGCCTTTTCTGCGGCTTCCTTAATTCTCTGCATAGCCATCTTGTCGCCCGAAAGGTCAATGCCGTTCTGAGCCTTGAAATCAGCTACGAGCCAGTCCATAATCTTCTGGTCAAAGTCATCGCCGCCGAGACGGTTGTTACCTGCCGTTGCAAGAACCTCCTGAACACCGTCGCCCATTTCAATGATTGAAACATCGAAAGTACCGCCGCCGAGGTCGTAAACCATTACCTTCTGGTCCTCTTCCTTGTCAATACCGAAAGCAAGAGCTGCGGCTGTGGGCTCGTTGATAATTCTCTTAACATCAAGGCCTGCTATTTTACCTGCGTCCTTAGTTGCCTGACGCTGTGAGTCGGTAAAGTAAGCGGGAACCGTGATTACAGCCTCAGTAACGGGCTGGCCGAGATAAGCCTCAGCGTCGCTCTTAAGCTTCTGAATAATGATTGAGCTGATTTCCTGAGGAGTGTAAGCTTTTCCGTCAATGTTTACTTTATAATCAGAGCCCATATGGCGCTTGATTGAAGCAATTGTCTTGTCGGGATTTGTAATAGCCTGACGCTTTGCAACAGCGCCCACCATTCTTTCGCCGTCCTTTGTGAAGGCAACTACAGACGGAGTAGTTCTTGCGCCCTCAGCGTTTGTGATAACTACGGGCTCGCCGCCCTCTACTACTGATACACAGCTGTTTGTTGTACCTAAATCAATACCAATAATCTTTGACATAATATTTATCTCCTTTACAAGTTATTGTTTAATTATATTCTATCTCTGTTTATTAAACAGAAATTAATTTGCGGTTTTTACCATTGCGGGTCTTATTACCCTGTCTCCGATTTTGTATCCCTTCTGGAATACGTCGGTTATTACGTTTTCGTCAAGAGTATCATCTTCAATATGCATTACTGCGTTATGAAGCGCGGGGTCAAAGCTGTCTCCCGCTTCGCCGAACGATTCAACACCGAGCTTTGTAAGCGCGCCTACGAGCCCCTCAAGAGTCATCTCAACTCCCTTTTTAAGCGAATCGTAATCAGATTCAGCGCTGATAGCTCTTTCAATGTTATCAATTACGGGAAGAATTTCCGCAACAACAGCGCCCTTTGCGTTATTGTAGGTCTGCTCCTTTTCCTTTGCGCTTCTCGCTCTGTAGTTTGCGTATTCCGCAGCAGTTCTGAGATGCGCGTCCTTTGAAGCTTCAAGCTGTTCAAGGAGTTCCTCTTCCTTTGTTTTTTCCTCTTTTACCTCTTCGGCTTCGGCAGTCTCGGTTTCCTCCCTGACCTCCTCAGCCTCTTCTGATTTTATCGGCTCTTTCTTTTCCTTACTCATATCTGACGCCTCCTTCCTTCAGAAGATTTGAAACAGTTTTCATTATATAATCAACTCTCGGAAGAATTGCTTTATAATCTATTCTCAACGAGCCTATGATACCGAGCGCGGCGGTCTGAACGTCGTTATAAGTGAATTTAGAAATAACCGTCGCCGTATTTTTAAGCTCATAAACGGGATTTTCATCACCGATGAAAAGCGCCGTGTTAATTTTAGCTTTCGCAAAGCTGTTTACAAGTCCCTCAAGCTTTTCCTTACCTGCAAGAAGAACAAGAAGTCTGTAAACGTCGTGCCCGAGCTCCGTTTGAGAAATGAGCTTCGTTTCACCCTTGATTTCAATCACTCCGTCAGCCGCCTCGCTGCAAAGTGAATAAAGCGAAAGCATTATCGGGAGCATATCAAAGACCTTATCTCCAAGCGCAGGCACTGCCGACTGAACTACCGAAAGGCTTATGTCGGAAAGCGGAACGCCTACGAAATACTCGTTTGTAACGCTATAAAACGTTTTAAGAAATTCAGAGTCAAGCGGCACCTTTACCTTGCATACAGACGACTTGATTTTTCCGCCGACTGAAAGCATAACAAGCATTGCCTTTGAGTTTCCCGCAGGAATCAGCTCAACGCCCTGAACACAGTCAAGCGGGTCTTTGACCGTTGCGTAAAACGAAGCGCAGCCCGTAAGCTCTGAAAGAAGCGTTGCGGCGTCGCCAAGAAGCCTCTCGGGGTCTGAGGCGTTAACGCTCAGCGCCTCGTCAATGAGCTGTTTTTCGTAGTCTGAAACAGGCTTATTGTCAACAAGATTGTCAACATAATATCTGTAGCCCGCCTTTGTGGGAACACGTCCGCCGCTTGTGTGCCTTTGCTCAAGCAGTCCGAGTCCCGTTAAAAAAGCCATTTCGTTTCTTACCGTAGCCGAGCTTACGGAATAGGGAAGCATTTCGCACAGAGTCTTTGAGCCGAGCGGCTCGCCGTTTTTAATATAGTAATCAATAATTGATTCAAGTATCGCCAGACGTCTTTCGCCTAACATAGTGCGACTCCCCTTTCTTTTCACTTGTTAGCACTCTCAACTTGTGAGTGCTAACTCTGTAATGTATATTATACCCAATCGCCCGAAAAGTCAATACTTTTTTGAAAATATTTTTTTATTAATAAAAAAACGGAACGGTTAAAGGATAACCGTTCCGTTTATATAGTATACTTAGTATATTATATACATATTATAAATAGTTCCAGGGGTTAACTCTTGTTCCGTTTACACGCACCTCGAAGTGACAGTGAGGGCCTGTTGAGTTACCCGTTGAGCCGCTGTACGCAATCTGCTGACCTCTTGAAACGTGGTCGCCGACGCCTACAAGAAGCGTTGTGTTGTGGGCGTAAAGCGTTGAAAGACCGTTGCCGTGGTCAATGATAAGATAGTGACCGTAGCTGTAGTTAAGATTCTTTGCAACAATAACTACGCCGTCTGCAGCCGAGCAAACCTTAGTTCCCGAAGGACATCTGAAGTCTACGCCGCCGTGGTAACGTCCGCTTGAATAGTTCGGATAGCCTGCAGAAACGTCTCTTGAATATGTAGGATAGCTGAGCGTACCGCTGTGTGAGCCGTCGCCCCTTGAGCCTGAAATTGAGCCCGTACCTCTTGAAGCTCTCGCATAAGCGGCGTCAATATCGCGCTGTACTTCCTGAAGAGCAGCCTGGTTAGTTTCAATTTTTTCCTGATATTCGGAGGTATCGTCCTTAAGACGCTTCATAATTGCGTTAGCCTTGTCAACCTCGCTGTCAAGCTCACTCTTTGACGACTGCATCTGAGTCATATTTTCTTCAAGGCTCTGCTTATTCTTTTCAAGAAGCTCCTTGTCAGCCTTGAGCTGATTACGCTTCTTTTCAAGCTCTGCCTTGTCTGCCTCAATTTCAGCCATCTTCTTCATAAGCGAATCAAGCGTGTTGCTGTCCTGCTTTGAAACAGACTTAATCATCTGTGAACGTGTTAAAATTGAGCTTATATCAATACTTGTAAGAAGAACCTCAAGGTTACTTGTGTGGCCGGAAACATACATTGCGCGAAGGCGCTGACAGTAATCGGCAAACGTCTGGTCAAACTCTGCCTGCTTCTGGTCAATTTCCTGCTGGGTCTTGATAATTTCCTGCTCCGTTCTGTCAATATCAGCCTGAGTCTTTTTAATCTGTGCCTGGAGGTTATCAATATCCTTCTGAAGCAGGTCAATCTGGTCCTGAAGAAGTGAAATCTTTCTGTCAAGAGCAGTAATAGTATCCTGGGTTTCGTCCTTCTGTTTTGAAAGCTTGTCTATTTCTTCCTGCGCGTCCTTGATTTTTTCCTGAATCTTATCCTTCTTTTTCTGAAGGTCGGAAACGCTTGAAGTTGTAGTTTCCTCAGCAAACACCGGCGTTGAAAACGCAGCCGTAAATACGAAGCAAAGGCTGAGGACAATTAATACTGTACGTTTAAATCCTTTAAATAGCACTTATCTCACTGCCTTCCTTGTTAAGATACCTTCTCATTGTTATAAGCGAGCCGCCTACACCGCTTATTACGCCGATTCCGACAAACGCGCCGAGCATCGGCAAAGCGTAGTTTGCAAACTGAAGCGGAGCGATTCGCATTGTTACAAACAAATCGTTAAACTGATTTATTGCCAGGTCGTAAACGCCCCATACAACGCCGAGCGACAGCACGCCCGACAGTACGCCAATCAGCATTCCCTCAACAACAAACGGAAGTCTTACAAACGAGTTTGTAGCGCCGACCGATTTCATAATGCTGATTTCAAGACGTCTTGAATATACGGTAAGCTTGATTGTATTTGAAATAATGAACAGCGAAATTGCAAAGAGAACGGCGATAATTACAATTGCAATAATAGTTATGCCTCGGCTGATTGTGTCAAGCTTCTTTGCAAGGTCTGTATTCTGTCTTATTGTATCAATATTATCAAGCTTTTTAATCTCTTTAACCGTGTCGCCGAATCTGTCAAGATTTTCAACCGTTACCTTATAAGCGTCGGGAAGCGGTATGTCGGTACTGATTTCTGTAAAGAACTTGGCCTGCGCGTCCTCCATTGTTTTAAGCTGGTCTGCCCATGCCTTTTCCTTAGGTACAAACTCAACCTCTGCAACGTTTGACATTCCCTCAAGCTGTTTGCCCATACTGTCAATTGCCGCGTCGTCGGTTCCGTCTTTAACGAAAACCATAATTACGTTTTCATCCTCAACTCTGTCAATGAGAGATTCAATATTGAGAAACATCATTGAAGCCGAGCCGATAAGAACAAGACAGCTGAGCAGTACGCAAATTGAAGCGAACGACATAATTCTGTTTGTCCACGTGTTTCTGAGTCCCTCTTTAATGAGGTATTTTAAACTTGACGCTGTCATTACTGCTCACCTCCGTTCTCGGTTTCCTCTTGTGAAGCGGCGTTCTCCTGTGCTGTTTCAACAGTTTCCTCGGTTTCTGCAACAGCTTCTTCAACAGCCTCGTGTGCAGTTTCTTCTTCGGCGTTCTCCTCAGATGAAACAAGATTGTCAAATACGTCCTGAACCTGGTCCTGCTGAACGTCCTCTTCAAAGTAATACATATCCGTTACTTCTTCGTTCTTCTCTGTTTTGAACTGAGCATATGTCGGGTCGGGCGTGTCCGAAACAACGGCGCCGTTCTGAATAACAATTACTCGTCTCTGGAACGAACGAACAAGCTCATGCTCGTGAGTTACCATTACAACAGTAGTGCCCGAGTTGTTAATCTTTGTGAGAAGGTCAACGATTTCGTGGCTCATTTCGGGGTCAACGTTACCCGTAGGCTCATCGGCAATAATAAGGTCGGGATTATTTACAAGCGCTCTTGCAAGCGATACTCTCTGCTGCTCGCCGCCCGAAAGCTCGTTAGGCATTGAGCGCGCCTTCTTTGAAAGGCCTACAAGAGTAAGAATGTACGGAACGCGCTTTCTTATGTCCTTTTCCTTTGCGCCGATAACACGCATTGCAAACGCAACGTTATCGTAAACCGTCATCTTGGGGATAATTCTGAAATCCTGGAAAACAATACCCATTGTTCTTCTGTAATAGGGTATCTGTCTTTTCTTAAGAGTCTCTGAAGAGTAACCGTTAACTATAACTTCGCCCTCAGTAGGCTTCTCCTCGCTCATTATAAGCTTGAGGAATGTGCTTTTGCCGGCGCCTGATGAGCCGACAACAAATACAAATTCGCCGTCGTCAATTTTTATATTGACGTTATCAAGCGCCTTTGTGCCGTTACTGTCGTATATTTTTGTCACATCTTTAAATTCAATCACGGCTTTAACTCCAATCACTATTAATAAAATTTGGGTTTTCCCAATAATACTTATTTATAATATAACAATTTTTCTGTATATGCAAGCCCTTTTCGTTATTTTTTTGTAAATTTTGTAACTTTTGTGTAAATAAATTTCAGTCAATATGCCTAAAAACGTATGAAATTTATTGGACTCAGAAATTTTGTGTATTTTTTTCATATTTTTATGTGACTTTCTATTGCATTTTGAGAAATAATATGGTATTATGTGGAAGAATTAAAAAACATGTTCTTTAATCAAAAACAAATGAAAGGGAGTTTCACAATGATAACAAGCTCAAAAATACTTGTTGCCGATGAAACAGAGGAGTTCGGAACTGTCTGTAAGGACGAGCTTGAGCAGCTCGGCTACAGCGTTTCGATTTGTGAGAGAAGCGGAGAAAAAATACTTGAAATAACAGCCAAAGAAAGCTTTGACGCTGTTATTATGGACATATTTATGACGGGAACGGACGGTCTCGGTGTAATTGACGCGCTTAATAAAATGCACATTAAGCGCCCCGTTACAATTCTTTTGTCGGCAATTACCTCTCCCGAATTTGAAGCACAGGCAATGAGGGCAGGCGCGGACTATATGTTCTTTAAACCGATTGCGCCTGAAACTGTTGCAAGAAGAGCTGACGAGCTGATTAAGTGGAAAAGCAGCAGCGCCACAGCAGGCTTTACGCCTATGAGAGCGGAAAGCACAGAGGTTATTATTTCTGACATTATGCGCCAGATTGGTGTTCCCGCTCATATAAAGGGATACCAGTACCTTCGCGCCTCAATTGCAAAATGTATTGAAAACCCCGAAATGCTCGGCTCTGTTACAAAAATTCTCTACCCTACCGTTGCAAAAGCGTATTCAACAACCGCAAGCAGAGTTGAAAGAGCAATCCGCCACGCGATTGAGGTTGCGTGGGACAGAGGCGACGTTGAGGTGCTTTCCTCATTCTTCGGCTACACTATAGATTCAGAGCGCGGCAAGCCTACAAATTCCGAATTCATCGCAATGATTTCAGACAAAATAAGACTGCAGTTAAAAGCAGGCTAAGAATAAACGGACAGGGAATAATCCTGTCCGTAATTTTTTATGTTTTTTTAAGTACGAAAACGAGCCAGCCGTTGTTTTCTCTTCTCTCAACAATCTCAAAGCCGTTTTCCTCAAACGATTTAAGTACGTCGTTTTCTCTTGACTCAATAATTCCGCCCGTAATATATACGCCGCCGTCTTCAATAAACTGCGCCACCTGAGTATTGAAGCGAATTATTATATCGGCAACAATGTTTGCAACAACTACGCTGAATTTACCGCTTACCTTATCTGACAAATCGCCCTGATAAATAGTAATTCTGTCTGCGCCGAAGCCGTTTTTCTCAGCGTTTTCAACAGCTGTTTTAACGGCGAGCGAATCAATATCCACTCCCGTTGCGCTCTTTGCTCCGAGCAAAAGCGAAGCAATTGAGAGAATTCCGCTTCCGCAGCCGATATCAAGCACTGTGCTGTTTTCGTCAATGTAGCTCTCAAGCGTTTCAAGGCAGAGCTTTGTTGTAGGATGTGCTCCCGTACCGAAAGCAAGGCCGGGCTCAATGTTAAGAACGCGTCTGCCCTTTGCGTCGTAGTCGTTTTCCCATACGGGACGGATAAGCAGCTTCTCTCCGATTTCCATAGGGTGAAAATACTGCTTCCAGTTGTTCTGCCAGTCCTCTGTTTTACAGTCCTTTAAATCTATTTCATTTTCAATATTGCAGGCGCTAAGGCGCTCTCTTAAAAACGCCACCGCCTCAACGGGATTTTCCTCAGGGTTAACGTAGATATGTATAATTGCGCTTTCCCTGTCCTTTTTAAGAAGACTCTCTTCAATAAGGTCAACGTGGGCGATTGCCAGCGTTTCCTCTTCAAGCGAGGAGTAATCCTCAATATAAATTCCGTAAGGCACAACCATATTTGCAATTGAGCCTGCAAGCTCTACATCTTCGGCTTTAATCCTTACGGCTATTTCGCTCCACACATCGTGAGCAACCTCGTTAGTCATTCCCATTTTCATTATCTCCGCTGTCAAAATTAACACTGTGCTTAGTTGATGAAAGACCGTGGTTGTAAAGCTTTCTGTTATCAAGCGCCCACTGTCTCTCGGTAAACTTGCCCGCCTCAACCTTATCAGTCGCAGTATTTACCTCCCATATAGTTGCGTCAAGATTGTCAAGCGCCGAAAGGATAACCGCCTCAAGGAACATCGGGCGGACAGCCGCACCGAATTCCGGCACGCCGTGGTGAGAGATAATCATATGCTCAAGAAGTGTTACAAGCTCACTTTCAATTCCGAGCTCGTCAGCCGCCTTTTCAACATACATTGCACCCTTTACGAGATGGCCTATAAGCTCGCCCTCGGCTGAATAGCCCTTTGCGAGCCCTGCCGTTCCGACTTCAAGCTCCCACGTTTTTGCAACGTCGTGAAGTATTGCGCCGGAAAGAAGAAGCTCGCGGTTTATATTGGGATATACTTTGCAAAGCTCCTCAGCCATTCTAATAATACTCATCGTGTGATACATAAGTCCGCCGACAACTGCGTGGTGAAGCTTGAGCGCCGCGGGATAAACGGTGAGCTTTTCTTTTTTTTCGTCAATTATTTTAAGCACAATCGCCTTAAGCTCCTCGTTTTCAAAGGCTTCAACTCTGTTTCTTATCATAGCGAAAAGCTGTTCGCCGCCCGTTTCGGAAACGGGTACAATGTCGGAAAGGTTGTAATCGTCTTTGTCAGACGCAGGTCTTATCTGGGAAATTCTGAACTGGTCCTTTCCGTTATACTGCTCAACACTTCCCCTTACCTTAACAATCATATCCTGCTCAAAGACGCCTGTATCCTTAAAGTCCCAAAGCTTTGCGCTGAGCTCGCCGTCCTTGTCGCCGATAATGAGGTCAAGATAGGCAGAGCCGTTTCTCGCCTTCTTTTCCTCACACCTTTTAAGCATTACAAAACCTTCACACATTCCGTTAGGAAGCTCTTTAAAATTCATATTATATCTCCAATCAATTATTAAAATATCTCATATATCTTATATCGTTTGACATAGACAGAGTGCCGTCCTTTCCAACGATAAGAAAGTCGTTAATCACCATACCGAGCGGCACAAGCGCGTCGTTTGCCGCAAGAATAAGTTCATTGTCAAAGCTGTCGGGAAGGTAGTTTCCGTGCGGCTTTATGTGAACAAGAATTGCCGTAGCCGACTGACGTCTCAGCATACGCTCAATTATTTCAAGCGGGTTGACATTTCCGATTTTGTCTTTTTTAAAATTCAGGGTGTCGCAGCTTATTACCTTAGACGAATTATTTGTGCAGATTATTTTGTACTCCTCATCCGTACAGCCTGCAAAGGCTGTTTTTGCGTACTCCTTAGCCGAAACGTAATCGTTAATAACAGCCTTGTTTTTCTTTTCGCTTTTTTCAATGAATTCGGGAAGCTCACCGAAAAGCCTAATGAGAACGGCGGCGTTTTCGCCTATTCCGTTAACGCTTTCAAGCTCGTTTATATCAGCCGAAAACACCTTTCCCAGGTCGTTATCAAAGCTGTTCAAAAGCGCGTAAGCCGTTTCCTTAACGTCGCGCCGCGGTATTGCGTAGGTAAGAAGCAGCTCAAGTATATTGTGCGGCTGCATACCGCTCATTCCCGCTTCAATATATGAATTGCGAATCCGCTGTCTGTGTCCCTCTCGGGAAAGCTTTTTTGCCATTTTTACTCCTTACCTTAACTGAAACAGAAACTGAAACGCCTGTCGTTTGCCATAGAGATTTCGCCGTTACTTCCTACGACTATGTGGTCTTTAAGCTCAACGCCGAGCCGTCTCAACTCCTTGTAAAGACCTGCGGTAAAGGCTTTGTCAGCAGATGACGGAAGCGCGCTTCCGCAGGGATGATTGTGGGATATTATAACCGCCCTCGCCCTGTCGCGCAAAATACATTTAACAATCTTTACAAGCTCAATATTGGCAAGATTCACCGTTCCCGACGCAACCTCGCTGCAGCCGAGGATTTCATCGCCCTCGCCGAGCGTTATAACAATTACCTTTTCAACGGGCGTTTTGCCGAGAGTACTCTTTGCATAACGCTTTGCACTTTCAGAGTCGTTTAAATATTTAATGCCTGCTATATTATTTCTGTTTACGGTGTTTGAAACATCGTTTAAAAGATGAATAAGCGCGGCGGTATTTCTACTCACACCCTCAACCTTGCAAAGCGAGTCAATGTCTGCGCTGAAAACCGCGTTAATGCTTCCGCCAAAACTGTTTAGCAGATTGTTGCAAACCTTTTGAACATTTTCTTTTTGTACAGCATAAAAAAGAAAAAGCTCAAGAGCCTCGCGCTCGGACAGTGAGGCAATACCGTTTTTCAGATATTTCTCTTTCAGTTTTAACTTTTTGTCCATAGGCGAGCTTTCCACAACCTGACCTTCTCCCTATTTTTATATTTAAATTATTATATCAAATATTTTAATAAAATACAAGATAAAAGCCTCTGCATTAAGCAGAGGCTGGTTTTTAATATTTAACGGGAGTTGACGAAAGGTATTTATTTACCATAAGAGCTACCTTGAAAACGATTGCGTCGTCAAATTCTCTCAGGTCGAGACCGGTAAGCTTTTTAATCTTTTCAAGACGGTACACAAGCGTATTTCTGTGTACGAAAAGCTTTCTTGAGGTTTCGCTGACGTTAAGATTGTTTTCAAAGAATTTCTGAATTGTGAAAAGCGTTTCACTGTCAAGAGAATCAATTGAGCCCTTTTTGAACACCTCTTTTAAGAACATATCGCAAAGCGTTGTCGGGAGCTGATAAATCAGTCTTGCAATACCGAGGTTTTCATAGCTGATAATTGACTTTTCATTGTCAAACACCTTTGCAACCTCAAGGGCAACCTGAGCTTCCTTAAACGATTTTGCAAGCTCCTTAATTCCGGTTACGCAAACGCCGATACCTACGATTGCGCTGCAGTAAAATTCTGTTGCAAGCGTGTCGCAAATTGACTGGGCAAGCTTTTCAAGGTCCTTGGTATCTATATTTGGACGAACCTCTTTGATAAGCGCAATGTCGGTTTCGTTAATATTTATAACGAAGTCCTTTGACTTATCGGGGAAGAAATTCTGAACAACGTCAAAAACTGAAATCTCTGTCGGCTTTGTAAGTCTTATAAGAAATACCACGCGCGACGCGTCGTTATTGAAATGAAGCTCTCTTGACTTGATATAAATATCGCCGGGGAGAATATTGTCAAGAATTACGTTTTTAACGAAGTTTGAGCGGTCAAACTTTTCGTCGTTATTCTTCTTAATCTGTTCAAGCGAGATTGCAATAAGCCCTGCATAGTGGCGGCTTACCTCGTCAGTACCATCAACAAAAACAGCGTACTCGGGATGAACTGCGTCGCCGAATGACTTATAGGTTGAAGAGTCAACGCAGATAAGCGGACCGTTGAAAACGCCGCCTGCGATTACGCCCTTTCTCACCTCGCCGATAAGGCCGAGCTCGCTTGAGGCGATAACTGTACCGCCCTCATCAACAACTCCGATAACGCGGTCAATTGCCTCTCTCATTTGATTTATTATTCCTTGAAAAAGTCTGTTTGGCATTATACCGACCTCCGTCAAAATTCATAAATCTAATAATTATGCACAAAAAAACATTAAGTCCTTTGTGTATATTATACAATGGACTTAATGTTTTTGCAACCTTTTTAACAAAAAAATATTGAGAAATTTGTCAAAAATAACCAAAATAACCAAATACCACAATATATTGTGTAGGTCTATTTAATAAGCAACAATTCATCATCGGTAATATATCTCGCTTCACCCGGTGCAAGGCTCTCGTCAATAGACAGATTTCCCATTTTTGTTCTATTAAGCTTTACGACAGTAATTCCGTATTTCTTAAACATTCTTTTAATCTGGTGATAAATTCCCTGTTTGATTACAATTTTCGCTGTTGTAAAATCTCCGCCAGCAGCTTCAAGCCTTGCGGGGAGAAGCTTTTCGTCTGAAAGCTCAACGCCGTTTTCAAATTCGTTTATTATGTTCTCATCAAACGGCTTGTCCAGCTTTGCAATATACGTTTTTTCAACGTGGCGGGAGGGACTTAAAACAGAATGGGCAAATTCGCCGTCGTCGGTTATGAGAACAAATCCCGTTGTGTCTTTATCAAGTCTGCCCGCAGGGAAAAGTCCTTTTCTTTTCATACTGTCGGGAAGAAGGTCAATTACCGTTTTTTCGTTTTTATCCTCGCTTGCGCAGATTACACCCGAGGGCTTGTTCATCATAATATAGACAAATTTTTTGCTGTTAAGCTCTTTTCCTCCGACTGATATTTTATCGTCCTCATCACATTTGAAATCAGACGATTTTTCAACTTTGGAGTTCACCGAAACACAGCCGCTTTTAATAAGCGACCTTGCCTCTTTTCTTGTTATATTAAGATTGAGAGATACTAATTTATCAAGTCTTTCCATTTTTCTCAAGTGCAATAAGGAAGCCGTCCTCAGCCGAGGGGTCGCACAAATCGGCGCCTATCAAAACGCCGTTTTCAACGAGCAGGTCGGCTATTACATTTTTATTGTTTTTATAGTTAGTAATATTATATGTATATATCACAGCGCTTTTGCCCTTGTATTTTTCAAGGTTAAAGCCCTGCTGCTTCTGTATATTATTATAATCTTTATATACGTCGTTAAATTCTGACGGGATAACTATATTCTTGCTGTGTTCCTCTTTTTCAAAGGTGTAGCCGAGCGACGTAAGATACGCCTTTCTCTCCTCCTCTGTTGAACAGCTTACGAACGTCGCGGCGTCTACGGGCTTTCCGTTATGGTTTGAAACAAAGGTTAAAATTATTACCGTAATTCCCGTAATTGCAAGGATTGCGCCGAAAATCTGTTTCGGTCTGAGTTTAAAGGTCACTATCTGCATTATATCACCCTGAATTTATTACTCGCAGAAAAAGAACTGCTAATAATAATATGCGGTGTAATCAGATAATATAATCTTTAAGCTTATTAATATCTGCTATATCAGCCGTAACGTCAAGAAGAAGCCCGTCAGCGCGGTATTCTTCAAAGTGTACCGTACCCGCTCTTGCAATTGACGAAGCTGAAATTTTATCAAAGGGAAACAGCAGCTTGACACGTCTTTTATTGCGCGACAGCTCCTTTTCGGTAAGGGCGAGAAGAACGTCAATTCCCTCGCCTGTAAGCGCACTTATTTTTACGCTGTTTTCGTAATTTACAACTTCTGAAAGGTCAGCCTTGTCGCACTTATTTAACACGGTAATTATCGGCTTATCAAGCGCGCCGAGCTCTTCAAGGAGTTTAAAGGTAACGTCTATATGCTCTGCACATTCATCACTTGACGCGTCGCACACGTTGAGGATTACATCAGCCCACAGCGCCTCCTCAAGTGTGGATTTAAAGGCGTCAACAAGCTGGTGGGGCAAACGTCTTACAAGCCCTACCGTATCAATAAGCATAATCTGTGAGCCGCCCGGGAGCTTAAGTCTTCTTGCAGTCGGGTCAAGCGTTGCAAAAAGTTTGTCCTCCTCAAGAACGCCCGCGTTTGTAAGGCGGTTCATAAGCGTTGACTTTCCCGCGTTTGTATAGCCCACTATAGCAACGCACTGCGCACCGTTTTTACGGCGCCTTTCGTGGAGAAGTGAGCGGCGTTTTTCAACCTTGTCAAGCTCGTTCCTCAGCGTGTCAATTCTTCTTCTGATATGACGGCGGTCTGTTTCAAGCTTAGTTTCGCCCGGGCCTCTTGTACCTATTCCGCCGCCGAGTCGCGAAAGCGCAGTTCCCTTTCCGCCGAGGCGAGGCAGGGAATATTTAAGCTGAGCGAGCTCAACCTGAAGCTTGCCCTCGCTTGACCTTGCCCTTGACGCGAAAATATCAAGTATCAGTGTAGTCCTGTCTACAGTACGAACGCCCGTAATATTCTCAATATTACGCACCTGAACAGGCGACAGCTCACTGTCGCATATTATCAGGTCTATTTCATTATTATGGCAAAAGTCCGCAATATCGCTTAGCATTCCGCTGCCGAGAAAGGTTGCGGCTTCGGGAGACTGCCTTTTCTGAATTGCATACGACACAACCTCCGCGCCGCCCGTTTTAGCGAGTTCAAACAGCTCGTTCATTGAGGCTTCGGCGTCGTCTGTGCCCGTATCAAGCGCAATCAGAAATGCTCTTTCCCTGTCATTTTCGCTGTACTGTAAATCCATTAAATCTTTACTTTCTGTATTTATCCGCTACCGCCTGCATTATTTCATTTGCAACGGGGCCCGCGGTCTGTGAGCCCGAATTACCGTGCTCAATTGCAACAACAAACGCATACGGGCAGGAGTCGTCGTCCATAAAGCCCGTAAACCATGCGATGTTGTGGCTTTCCTCATTATCTATCTGAGCCGTACCGCTCTTCGCGCAAAGCGAAAGTCCCTTATAATTTCCGTCGCCGTACTGCTCCTCTACGTTATAACGGAGCATTTCCTTCATAGTTGAAGCAACCTGAGCGTCCATAAGCTGAGTTTTGCCCGAGGGCAGAGTTATATTGAGCTTCTTGCCTGCCTGAGAGAATGCGTTTTCAACTACGTTCATTGAAACGGCTGAGCCGCCGTTTGCGATTGCGCTTACTATTCTGAGCATAGCTATAGGCGGAATCCTTGTGTCGCCCTGACCGATACCTGTCCAGCCGAGCTTGTCCTGAGCGATACCGTCAACCTTCCACGTTCCCTCAAAGGATTTGAGTTCGCCGCTCACCTTCACCGCCGAACCGATACCGAGGCGCTTTGCCGTTTCGTTAAGCTTTTCCTCGCCGAGCTCAATTGCAATCTGGGCAAAAACGGAGTTACAGCTTTTTGCAAGCGCCGTTTTGAAATCCACCTTGTGACCGTGGTCGGCGTTACAGATAATATCAGTGCCGTGCTCGGGGGTGTATTTACCGCCGCACTCCCACGTTCTTTCAAAAACGTCGGGCATATTTTCAATTGCGCAGATAGCCGTTACAATTTTAAAGGTTGAGCCCGGTACGTAGTGCGCGTTGAAAAGGCGGTTGATATAAAGACCTGCGTAGTCCTCGTCCTTTTCAATTTCGCTTGCGCTCGGCGGATTGTTCACGTCATAGGTCGGGTTTGATACGCAGCAGATAATATCGCCCGTTTTATAGTTGATTACGCCTACGGTTCCCTTTCTGCCGTCAAGCGCCTCATAAGCGGTATTGCAAATCTCACTGTCAAGGGTGAGCTTTATATCGTCGCCCTTTCCGTACTTTTTAAGCGAGTAAACGCCGAATACCTTGTTATATCCCGTAAGCCTTGTTCCGTAAACACGCTGAACGCCCGTTGTAATAAAGTTTTTCGGGTCGCCTACCATATGGAGAGTAGACTTCCTTGTTGTTTTGTTCTCAGCGTAAACTCTTTCGTGGTCTACCGTTTTTGCAAGCTCAACGCCGTTGGCGTCGTAAACAGTTCCCGCACCTACAAGAGTTCCGTAATTGTAGAGATGTTTATTGTAGCTTTTAAGCGCCCACTCATCTGCGTGAACGACAAAGGAATAGAGCAAAAAGCCCGTGCCGCCTAAAAACGCGATTATGAGGATTAAGAGGAAATAGCCTCTTCTTCTTATCATCTTCATACTCTTTTAGCACCTCCCGCCGCTTTCTGAGCGCGTTTTATATTTCTGTTTGACAGATAGTTATACGTTCTTACGTCTGACGCCTTGATAAACGCGAGTATTCCCCATGAGCTTATCATCGAAGAGCCGCCGAGAGAAACGAACGGAATTGTTACGCCCGTAAGCGGAAGAATATCGGTAATTCCGAACACGTTGAGCGCGCACTGGAAGAGAAGAAGTCCTGCGCCTGCTACTGCGGCTATTGAGTAAAACGCCGAGCGGGAAGCAACCGAGTTTACAATAGCGGAAATTGCAATAGCAACGAATGAGAGAATCATAAGAATTGCAAACAGAAGTCCCCACTCCTCACATATAATACCGAAAATACTGTCTGATACGGGAGCATAGGCTGTGCTTCTTACATAGCCGTTACCGATACCGAGTCCGAAAAGACCGCCGCTTGCCATACCTACAAGAACTCTCGTCTGCTGCATACCGTTTCCGTATGGGTCGTCAAAAACGTGACGGTAGCTTGAAAAACGCCTCATCGCGTACGAGCGGTATTTAAGAAGAATTGCCGCGCCCATACCTGCGCCCGTAAGCGCAGCGGCAATTGTTTTAACATCGCCCGAGTTCATAAAGGCGAGAATAAGAAATGTTACAAAGAAGATGAGCGCAGTACCGAGGTCGCGTATTACGATAAGCGAGCCTACGCATACTACGGAAAAGCCGATAAAAAGAATAATGTTTTTTGACGTCTGAATTTTTTCAAGCGTTGCCGCACCTACAAAGATAAACGCAACCTTTACAAATTCTGACGGCTGAAGGCGAACACCTGCAATTTCAATCCAGTTACCCGCACCGTTGAGCTTGTGGAGCATACCGAGAACAATATTTACAAACAAAAACAGAATTGCGCCTATTGCAACAAGCGGTCTGAGCTTCATACAAAGGTCAACGTTTCCCATCAGGAAAACAAGAAAGATGAAAACAAACAGTCCTGCAAGCACCATAAAAAACTGCTTAAAGGCGGATTCGGGCTGTACGCTTCCTATAGTTACAAGTCCTACGCCCGAAAGGAAAAACGCGATTAATTCAAGCTCAAAATTTCTTCTGTGAAAGACTGTATAAAAGAATATAAGATAAATCCATTCAACTGCTACGAGGCAGAGGAGAGCGAGCAGGGCGGAAAATTCAAACTTTTCGCCGCATGACGCCGAAAGATAGCCCGTACCAATCTGAAAAACCGAAAGAATAAAGAGTAAAAGGAAATTATTTATCGGCTTTATTTTTACTGCTTTTTTGTTTTTGTTAGCCATAATAACCTCCTTACTTCTCGTAGAATATGAACACCTTATCACCGAAGGTGAGCATATCCTCATCAAATATAAGCTGAGGCTGATTTATAAATCTGCCGTTAAGCTTTGTACCGTTGTGGGAATCAAGGTCGGACACAGCCCAGCCGTGACTTGTGTAATGAATCCGCGCGTGCTCTGAGCTTACCGCTTCACTTCTAATCTGAATATCGCAGTTGTCGCCGCGCCCGATAAGCACGTCCTGCTTTTTAAGATAAACCGGACGCTTTGTTTTAATATCAACAAGAACGCCGAAGGCTCTGTTAGTATTATTAACAGCTGTTCTCATCTGCTGCCTACTCTGAGCTGAAAGCGCCTCATCACATTCAAATTTAAGCGGCACCTCGCCGATTTTGATAATATCGCCGTTTTCAAGAGTACAGCGCGATTCAATTTCCTTTCCGTTCACATAAACAGGAACGCTCGGAACGGCTCTTGCCTTGACAAAGTTAACAATTCCAGACGGAAGATAATTGAGGAGGCTCGGCTCGTAGACAGTTGTATTTTTAACAATCCAGTCCTTGCGCTTTTTAGCTATAACAGCGTGAAAACGCGAAATGCCTGTATTTCTCAGCACAATGTCATTTGACTTTGACCTGCCGATTGAGGTTTCCCAATGGTCTATTTCTATGCTTTCGCCCGTAACCTGATTTACAAGCCGCGCAAGAGTGTGGACTCTCGGACGGTTTCTGAAAAGCGAGATTACGCAGGTGAAAAGAATTATAATCGCCGCCGCAGGAGACACGTAGCGCATAAGTGAAACTATAAATTCCATATTCCTTGCCTTTCGTTTTGTAATAATTTTTTACTAATTTGTAATATTTTGTTATTATATATTATAGCTATGCAAAATAAAAAGTCAAGAGTCTTGAAAAGTGTTTATAATTAATATATAATTTTTTTGAAGAATAATTGTTTTGGAGGGGCTATTATGTCTGATACAAAAAAGCTGTTCGGCTACATAAATGAAAACGAAGCCGTTTACACCTATGAAATTTCAAACAAAAACGGTATGAGGGCTGTTCTTCAGACTCTCGGCGCAGGTATTCAGTCGCTTTTCGTTCCCGACAGAGACGGAAACGCGGCAGATGTTGTGCTCGGCTTTGACAACCCGCAGGACTACACTAACCCCGATTACGGTTATCAGGGACTTGTTGTAGGCAGATGGGCAAACAGAATCCGCGACGGTAAATTCACCTTTGAGGGCAAGGAATACAGCACGCCGAAGAATCAGGGAACGTGGACTCTTCACGGCGGAGGACGATTTTCGTTTACAAACTGGGATGTTGAAGATGTCGGCGACAACTTTATAGTATTCAGCCGCTTTTCACCCGACGGTGAGGACGGCTTCCCGCACGATTTTTCAATGAAGGTTAAATATACCGTTACAGACGACAACGTACTGAGAATTGAATACACCGTACTCAGCAGCAAAAACAACGTTGCAAACGTAACAAACCACGCATACTTTAACCTTTCCGGCAAGAGCGAGGGTACAATTGAAAACCACTATCTCCAGATTTTTGCCGACTGCTTTACAGAAACCGACGACAGCCAGCTTCCAACGGGCGAGCTTTCTGAGGTTAAGGGAACGATGATGGACTTTACTTATCCGCATAAAATCGGCGACAGAATTGACGAGAAGTTCAGAGCGATTATTGACGGAATAGGCTACGACAACAACTACTGCCTGAGGAGTAAGGGCGGTGCTCTTGAAAAGGCGGCCATCCTTGAGGACAGAGAAAGCGGAAGAAAGATGGAGGTTTACACTGACCTACCCGGAATTCAGCTTTACTGCGGCGGCTGGCTTGACAAAAACTACACCGTCGGCAAGGGCGACAGCCTTGTTACCTACAGACGCGGCGTTGCGCTTGAGACTCAGTTTTACCCAGATACAGTAAACTTCCCCGACAAATTCCCGTTTTGGACAGTAAAGGCAAACGAGGAATTCAAAACGGTTACCGAATTCCGTTTTTCGGCTGAATAATTATGACCTTATCAAAACAGATTGAGCAGAGGCGCGTTAAGCTTGACGACCCGTTCTGGAACAAAATTACAGAGCTTGTAAGGCGCGAGGTTATTCCCTATCAGTACGAGGCGCTGCACGATAGAATTGAGGGCGCTGAAAAGAGCTACTGCATTGAAAACTTCATAAAGGCGGCAAAGGCTGACGGAAGCAAAAAATACCCCGTTGACAAGTGGTGCTACACAGATGAGAACACCGAAGAGGGCGCTTTTCACGGCTGGGTTTTTCAGGACAGCGACGCTTACAAATGGCTTGAGGCTGTTGCGTATTCGCTGATAAATCACCCCGACAGGGAGCTTGAGGCAAAGGCGGATGAAATTATTGATTTAATCTGCTCGGCACAGCTTGAAAACGGCTATCTTGACACGCTTTATATCATCAACGACAGGGATAAGATTTTTACTAATCTTCGCGATTTTCACGAGCTTTACTGCTTCGGTCATCTCGCCGAGGCGGGCGTTGCGTACTATCAGTCTACGGGTAAGAGAAGGCTGCTTGACGCGGCGCTGAGGTTTGCAGATTTGATATGCGAGACTTTCGGCGAAAAAGAGGGGCAAAAGCGCGGCTACGGCGGACATGAAATAGCTGAGCTTGCGCTTGTTAAGCTGTATGAAGCTACGGGCGATAAAAAGTATCTTGAAACGGCGCGGTTTTTCATAAACGAAAGAGGAAAAAAGCCCTACTACTACGACCTTGAGCACAACGTTAAAACAGAGGGCGAGGGCTATTTTTACAATCAGGCGCACAAACCGCCGAGAGAACAGAGCGAGGCTGTAGGCCACGCGGTAAGGGGCGTTTACCTTTACAGCGGAATGGCTGACGTTGCAAAATACTGCGGCGACGGCGAGCTTTACGCAGCGTGCAGAAAAATCTGGGACAACATTGAAAAGCGCAAGATGTATATTACAGGCGGTATAGGCTCAACGGTTCACGGCGAGGCGTTTTCGTTTGACTGGGACCTTCCAAACGACCTGGCGTACTGCGAGACCTGCGCTTCAATAGGGCTGATTTTCTTTGCGAGAAGAATGGAGGAGACATGCGCCGACTCGCGCTTTGCGGCAGTTGCCGAAAGGGCGCTTTACAACACTGTGCTTTCAGGCATGAGCGAGGACGGAAAGCGGTTTTTCTATGTCAATCCGCTTGAGGTTGACCCCGTTGCCTGCCGCGTTGACGAGAGGAAAAAGCACATAAAAGCCGTAAGACAGAAGTGGTTTTCGTGCGCGTGCTGTCCGCCTAATTTAGCGAGAATTATATCCTCGCTCGGCGCTTACTGCTACAGCGAAAACGAGGATACGCTTTTTGTTCATCAATATATTGGAGGAAGCGCAGATGCAGATATAGCAACGCTTTCGGTGATTTCTGATTATGTTGAAAACGGCAAGGTTAAAATAAAAATCACGCCGAAAAGAAAGATGCGCCTTGCACTGAGAATACCCGAGTGGAGCGGCTACACAGGTGAAAACGTTAAGGACGGATACGAATATTTTGACATTGACGGCGAGCGTGAAATAACGCTTGATTTCAAGCCGGCGGCAAGGCTTGTTAAAAGCTCTGAGCATGTTCGCGCAAACATCGGCAAGGCGGCTGTGCAGAGAGGCGTATTTATCTACTGCGCTGAGGGAACTGACAACGGAGAGGGACTTCAGCTTCTTTCAATAGACAAAGACACCGCCTTTAAAACGGACGGAGAGTTTTTAATTGCTGACGGATACAGAGCTGTACCGAGCGAAGAATTATACAGTGAGTATACTGAAACAAAGCAGACGCCGACAAAAATAAAGCTTCTCCCCTATTACCGCTGGGGCAACAGAGGAGAAAACGAAATGTCTGTTTATCTTAATATAAAATAAGGACGGTCGGGTGACCGTCCTTTTTTTATTTAAAGAATTCCTGAGCGATGCGAACGGTTTCCATTGCGTCCTTTGCGTAATAATCGGCGTTAATCATATCGGCATACGATTTTGTAAGCACGGCGCCGCCGACTACGGCTTTTGCGTCGCTGTTTTCGTGCAGGAGTTTTATTGTTTTTTCCATATTGGGAACGGTGGTTGTCATAAGAGCTGACAAACCGACGAGCTTTACGTTGTTTTCAAGCGCTACGCTTAGCACCTTTTCGCACTTTACGTCTTTACCGAGGTCAAGCACGTCAAAGCCGTAATTCTGAAGCAGTACCTTGACGATGTTTTTACCGATATCGTGGATATCGCCCTCAACGGTAGCGACAATTACCTTTTCGCCCTTGACCTGCGGGGTTCCGCTCAGGGTTATGTGCGCTTTTATTTCGTCAAACGCTGATTTTGCCGCGTCGGCGCTCATAAGAAGCTGAGGCAAAAAGAGGGTGTTTTTTTCAAAGCCGTCGCCCACCTTGTCAAGCGCCGGTATAATATGCTCTTTAATAATATCAAGCGCGGGTGTGGTTTCAAGAAGCTGCTTTGCACACCTTGCGCTGTCCTCCTTCATACCCTTTACTATTGCGTCAAGGAGGCTTATTTTACTCTCCTTTACAGCGACGTCGACCGAAACTGCTGAGCTTATGTACTCGGCGCAGTTATCGTCAAGCCCTGCAAGCGCGTTATAGGAATAGTACGCGTTCATCATATTCTGAGAAAGCGGATTAATTATTCCGCCTGAGAGCCCGACTGAAAGCGCCTGGGTGTAAAAGGCGGTATTAATCGCCTCACGGTTTGGCAGACCGAAAGAAATATTCGACACGCCCAGAACGGTATTTACGCCGAGGGTGTTTTTAACGTAGTCAACAACCTTGAGCGTTTCTACGGCGTTATTATTATCTGTACTTATAGTAAGCGTCAGCGCGTCAATTGCTAGGTCTTTTTTATAAATTCCGTACTCCCTTGCGGTATTGATAATCTTTTGAGCTATTTTAATTCTGCCCCACGAGGTTTCGGGAATTCCGTTTTCATCAAGGCAGAGGCAGACAACTACGCCGCCGTATTTTTTAGCAAGCGGAAAGATTTCGCGCATTGACTCTTCTTTTCCGTTTACGGAGTTAATCATCGGCTTTCCGTTATAGATTCTGAGCGCTTTTTCCATTGCGTTTACATCTGACGAATCAAGCTGAAGCGGAGATGAAATTACGGACTGAAGCTCATAAACTGCTTTTGTCAGCATTTCGGCCTCGTCAATTTCAGGGAGACCTACGTTTACGTCAAGAATATGGGCGCCCGCCTCCTTCTGCTTTAAGCCCTCTTTTAAGATATACTCCATATCGCCGTCGCGAAGCGCCTGCTTGAGAAGCTTCTTACCAGTCGGGTTAATTCTTTCACCTATAACAACGCTCTTTTTGCCAAGCTCAACGCTTTCGTTTGAACTTGTTACTACGGTGTAAGGCTTATAAGACGGAATAACTGCGGGAATATCTTTTGTTTTTTCAATGAGCTTTTCAATATGGGCGGGAGTTGTACCGCAGCAGCCGCCGAGATATGAAACGCCGAGGCGCGCTATCTTTTCCATATAAAAAGCGAATTCCTCGGGCTCAACGTTATAAACCGTTTCGCCGTTTACGGATTCGGGAAGCCCCGCGTTAGGATTTACCATAACGGGAACAGACGTGTATTTAAGCAGCTCTTCGACGAGGGGAAGCATCTGTTTCGGCCCAAGGCCGCAGTTAAAACCGATTACGTCGGCGCCGAGACCTTCAACAACGGCAACCGCAGTTTTTACGTCAGCGCCTGTAAGAAGCCTTCCCTTATCGTCAAAAATCATAGAAACAAAAACGGGAAGGTCACAGTTTTCCTTTGCGGCAAGGAGAGCGGCTTTGATTTCGTATGTGTCGCCCATAGTTTCAATAAGAACTAAATCCGCACCGTCGCGTCCTGCCTTTACAACCTCGGCATATGCGCTGTAGCAATCGTCAAAGGATAAATCGCCGAGCGGCTTGAGAAGTTTTCCCGTAGGTCCCAAGTCAAGCGCAACGCGCTTTCCCGTTTTTTTAGCGAGGGCAATACCTGCCCTTACTACCTCTTCGCAGTTTTCATATTTAAGCGGATTTGCACCGAAGGTGTTGGCTGTAATAATGTCAGCGCCCGCTTCTGCGTACGCCTTATGTACCGCAAAAACTCTTTCGGGCTCGGTGATATTAAGCTGTTCGGGAAGCTCGCCCGCTTTTAAATTCAGCATTGAGCCCATTCCGCCGTCAAAGTATCTTATCATTATTTTTCCTCAATTCCTATAAATGCAGTTACGCTTTTTGACGGCATCATCTGACAGCTGTCGGCAAGCGTAATTCCTATTCTTTTTGTTATATCCACAAGTGAAAACAGCTTTCGCTGTTCAGTTACGTCAAGGTCAAAATAGCCGGGAGAATAGCGCCTGCGAAGAGATACACCGTACTGCTTTTTAATGTCGTTCTCAAGACAGTCGCACACCTCTTCGATAAGCGTTGCCGCAGCAGCCTGCTGAGCCATTGCTTTTGCCATATCGGTTGCGCTTGAGGTTTTAATAAGCCTGTCAACGCCGAGCCCGAGTGTAGCGCCGAAAACAACCGCCCTTTTACAGCCGCGCATATTATCGGCAAGGCGCTTACTTTTAAACTCTACGCCACCGACTGTAACCGAGCTGTCATTCACGGTACAGTCAAAAATACGGTAAATTGTTTTGGGCTGCGCCGCCTCTTCAACCGATTTTATCGCACCGTCAACAAGCGAGAGAATATGGCTGTTTTCGGTTTTTGTATTTGTTCTGAGATATCTTAAAACTTCTTTTTTGTCCATTATTTTATTATTTCTGAAAGTCCGCTCATTATTTTTTCGGCAACGTCGGGCTTATTCATAGTGTAGATATGAATATTGTTGATTCCGTTTGCCATAAGGTCAATTATCTGTTCGGTTGCGTAGATAATTCCCGCTTGCTTCATTGAGGCGTCATCATCGCCGAAGCGTTCCATAATTCTGTAAAACTTTTCGGGGACAGAGCAGTTTGAAAGCTCTATAGAGCGCCTTATCTGTTTTGCGTTTGTGATTGGCATAATGCCCGCAATAATCGGAACTTCAATTCCCTTTACTCTGCACATCTCAACAAAGTTAAGGAATTTTTCGTTATCAAAAAACATCTGCGAGGTGAGAAAATCAAGTCCGCAATCCACCTTTTGTTTCAGAAATTCAATGTCCTCTACCCTGTTTTGGCTTTCAGGGTGAATTTCGGGGTAACATGCGCCGCCGATACAGAAATCGCCCATTGCCTTTATCTCGTTTACAAGCTGATATGCGTGTTCAAAATACTGGTCGTCGGGGAATTCAAAACCTTCGGGGATATCTCCCCTGAGCGCTAAGATATTTTCAATATTATTATCCTTAAGGTCTGATACAACGCGATGAATTTTATCTCTTGTTGAGGTGAGGCAGGTAAGGTGTGAAAGCGCGGTTACGCCGCTGTTTTCAATTTCGTTTGCAATCTCCTGAGTAAAGCCTGCCTGAGTTCCCGAAGCACCGTAGGTTACGCTCATAAAGGAAGGCTGAGCCTTTGACATTTCGCGCACTACCGCCTTGGTATGCTCAAGATTTTCCCACTTCTTCGGCGGAAAGACCTCAAAGGAAACCGTTACTCTGTTTTCTTTTAAAATCTTACTTATTTTCATAACATCACCGCAAGTTTAATTATTACATTAATTCTACGCCAAAAATATAAATATGTCAATATAATAAAAGCCGAGTAACACTCGGCTTTTATGTTAATTATTCTTTGTTTTCGTCCTGATTATTGGCGGCTTCGGCTGCTTCTTTTTCTTTTGCCTTTGCCTCTTCCTCTTCTTCAAGAACTCTGTAGGCTACCTTTCCTACAAGCGTTTTGGGAAGCTCGGTACGGAATTCAATTTCTCTTGGCATTGCGTACTTTGAGATATTCTTTCTGCAGTGCTCAAGAATCTGCTCCTTAATCTCGTCAGTCGGCTCAACGCCGGGACGGAGAACAACGAAAGCCTTTACCTTGTGCATCTTATACGGGTCGGGAATGCCGATAGCGCAAGAGAGAAGAACGTCGGGATGAGCGTCAATAGTATTTTCAACCTGTGAGGGATAAACATTGAAGCCCGATACAACAATAAGTCGCTTCATTCTCTGCTTGTAATAGATAAAGCCGTCCTCATCCATTGTTCCGAGGTCACCCGTATGGAGCCAGCGGTTTCCGTCCTTATGGTATCTGAGAGTTGCCGCAGTTTCCTCGGCGTTATCAAGATAGCCCTTCATTACCGACGGGCCTAAAATACAGATTTCGCCCTCTTCGCCGTAGGGAAGCTCGGTGTCTGTTTTCGGGTCAACAATCTGGTAATAAATATCGGGGAAAGGAATACCGATACTGCCCTCTCTGAAGAAATCGTGAGGAGTGAGGCAGGAAGCGGTTACGCATTCCGTAGTACCGTAGCCCTCGCGAATCTGTACCTTTGAATGGTGCTCTTCAAGGAAGGCGTCAACCTTCTTTTTAAGCTCAACGGAAAGTGAGTCGCCGCCGCAGAATACGCCTCTGAGGAAGGACAGGTCCACGCCGTCAAAGCCGTCTGAACGGAGAAGCGCTTCAAAAAGAGTAGGAACGCCTACGATTACGTTGGGCTTATATTTTTTAACATCTCTTGCATATGTTTTAATTGTAAACTGAGGAATAAGAATACAGGTGCCACCTGCCGCAAGCGCCGTGTGGATGCCTACGCCGAGACCGAAGCCGTGGAAGAGAGGCATAACAGAGAACATTCTGAGCCCTGTCATAGTAAAGCCTGCGCCTGCCGCAACCTCGTAGCCGAGAGCGTTCATATTGAGGTTAGTAAGCTCAATTCCCTTTGAGGTACCCGTTGTTCCGCCAGAGAAGAGAATAACGGCTGTGTCGTTTTTATCGGGGTGAACGTCGGGAAGCTTTTTAACCTTCTTTCCGCCTGAAATAAAGCTGTTCCAGCTTATCACGTTTTCATTGTCTGCGGGAAGCGGAGCCGGCTTATCCTTAACTGTAAGAGGATAGAGCATATTAAGCGGGAACGGGAGCTCGTCCTTGATTCTCGCAACGATTACCTTTACGGGATAATCTACCTTTTCAAGCGCCTCGAGCACCTTTTCATAGAACATATCAAGAACTACGATTGCCTTGCTCTTTGAGTGGGAAACATAAAAGGTGATTTCGCCTGCTGCAGAGAGCGGGTGAATCATTGCGGGTACAGCGCCGATTCTGTTAAGCGCGTAAAAAGCGTTGATTCCCTGAGGAGCGTTAGGCATACAGATAGTTACTCTGTCACCCTCCTCAATTCCTATTGCCGAAAACGCCTTTGCGGTTTTTTCAACCTTGTTGAAAAACTCGGGATAAGAGGTTTTCTTTCCCTGGAATTCATAAGCGGCGTTGCCGTAAGCGTTGTTGTGAATATGAGTCTGATAAGCAAATTTTATTGCTTCATACATTGAGCCTTCGGGGTATTCAAGAGTCTCGGGAATGTCTCCGAAATACTTGAGCCACGGGGCTTTGGGCTGATTTTTCATTGTATTCTTCCTCCGTTTACACAATATCATTTCTGTAAATCATTGCTATTATATTAAAAGGAAAGCAAAAAAACAAACATTTGTCTAATAAGTTTATACTTATTTAATAAATGAGCCTGCAAATGCAGGCTCATTAGTTGTTTTATTACGACTTTTGACAGCGGTCAGGAAAACGCCACATATTATATAATACAAATAATAAGTGATCTCCTAGCTATATAGCTTTCTCACAGTAGAATTCATTATCGATCTCAAAAGTGCATCTAAAAATGTTATAATAATTATCAACAGAAACATTGAATGACAAATGCGCGTCGTATTCAAAATGCATAATAGTAATTCCGCTTCCTATATCACCAACATAATTTGATTTTGTGTTTTTTTCAATATCATTAGCTGAAAAGGTTTTATTATCAATAGTATTTAAATACATTGTTATATTATTGATTATTGGCATATAGCTGTTTCTTGTATCTTTTGTATTACCACATCCTGATAAACATATAATTAAAATTATTAGAAGAATAATTAACTTTTTTGTTTTCATGATTTGTCTCCTGAAAAACATTCTATTCTACCAAAGCCAACAAATGTTTTGTAATTCTAACAGTTACACCCTTTCCTTTATTAGCTTCCTTGAGTTTCTTTTTAGTCTATATGTTTTCAGGCTCTTCGCCCGTAAAGTTTGATAAATAAACTGTTACTTCGTTTTCATTTGTATCTATAATGTCAATAGACACCGTCTGCTGTACGCCTATTTTTATAAACTCTTTACTTATAATTTTATAATACGCCTGCGTTGTGTAGACATAATGTTTGGTATTCTTTTGAGAGAAAGACTCCTTATCAATAAATGCTAAAGCTTTATTATTTTCAGTATCGCAGTTATTTAGTATTTCACTTTCAGTTTCGTAAAAGCTTTGACCATATTCATCTGAGTAGCCTTTTATACAGTCAATAAACTCTTCTTTATTATTTCGTTTTATATTGATTTTAACAATTTTAGCATATTTTGTTTTATTGTGTGTTTCAACGTAATTATTTAATACAGTATATTCAATATTCGGATTTATCTTAAAATCACGTTCAAACGAAATGTCTTTAGGTACTGAATAAAAGGTTGAAGCAAGCACTATAACCACAATCAGAACAGCAGAAAACAAAGATAATAGAATTTTTAACAATGATTTTTTCATAGCGTTATAAAGCCTACCTCTTATAAATACGTTATCGCTTTCTTTAAGGTCACTAGTTTAGGTAAACTAGTGCTAAAAGTACAATAATTTGCATTTGTAACTTTCCATCTTTTTTTACAGTACTTAACATTGAATAACTGAACCTTGTAACGATTTCTGTAATTATTCCAGTACAGGCAAAAAGGTTTAAGCCGTTGATTTCGCCTTTTGATTGCTGGGCGATTTCGGGAATATCTGCGTTGAAAAACGTCCCCATTGTGGGTTGTAGTAACGGCTCATTTCAGCTGCGTCTCTTTCATATTCAAATAAGCATATTTTTCTCTTTTTGTCAACCCTTTTTGCAAAAATGTCTTTTTAAACTGCAAAAAAGGCACAAACAGCAAATTAACAAAAAAGTGTTTAAAACGGGGGCATAATGTGTTAATATAAATAAGAAGTATAAAATAAAGGAAAATATTATGGCATACAAGATTAAAAGAGACCCGATTGAAAAGGTGCCCAGGGGGCAATTGATATTCTGGATAATAGTTAGAATTGCTATGATTTGCTGTGCGACGTACTCGTTTATTCACGGCAATTTGGTAATGGGCTTTGAGAGCGTTTTTGTTTTTATATTCTCGCATTTATGGGATATGTTTCAGGTTCTCGGAAACGGCTCGTTTATTGAGGACGTTCCCCCGATTTCGCAGACGGCGCTGAATTTTATTATTCTTATGGGAATTCTTTTCGGCTCTTATCTCGGCTGGTTTGACAAATTCGGCTGGTACGACGAGGCTATGCACTGCTTTTCGGGAATTGTGTGCGCCGTTTTCGGCTACGATTTTTCAAACATAATTCAAAAGCGCAAGGGCAAATGCGCAATCACGCTTTCGGCTATGTTCGGGCTTATGTTCGCGTGCACGATTGCAGTAGGCTGGGAGTTTTACGAATTCATTATGGACACCGTTCACGGAACTAACCTTCAGCTTGCTAAAGAGGGCGCTGAAACGGCGATGTTTGACCTTTCGAAATACAGAAACGAATACGGATATTTAGGTCTCGTTGACTCTATGACCGATATGATGATGAACACAATCGGCGGAATTATCGGTATGATATTTATGATAATTTACAGAAAGAAGCACGAGGCGTAATATGATTGACCGTGAGATTAAGCTTATCGGAATTGACCTTGACGGTACACTTTTAAACGATGAAAAGCAGCTTTGCGACGGCGTTGAAGATACGCTGAAAAAAGCAAGGCAAAAGGGCATTCACATAGTGCCGATTACGGGCAGACCGTTTAACGGTATACCCGAATGCGTTAAGGCGCTTGATGAAATTGAATACTTTATCTGCTCAAACGGGGCAAGCATTATTGACGCCAAAACGAAAGAGAGCATTTACACGTTTTCTATGACGAATGAAAAGAGCAAAGAGGTTTTCGGCGTGCTGAAAAGCGCAAAATGTATTTTTGAGCCGTTTGCTGACGGAGTATGCTACACAGAACAGGAAATACTTGATTCTTACATTGGCTTCTTCAGAGGCTCGCCGGTTGAGGAATATCTGCTTTCAACAAGAGTTATTTGCGACAGTATTCAAGCGCTTTTAACCGATGAGGGAAAGTGCGCGGATGAATTCTTTGTAAGCTGTGAGAGCAAAGAGGAAAGAGAAAAAATCTGTAAAATGCTTGACGGTATAGGCGGAGTTCAGTACTGGTTTTATGACGACAGATATATTGAAATCACAAAAGAGGGCTGCGACAAGGGCTCGGCGCTTGAAACAATCTGCCGCCATTTAGGAATTGACATTAAAAACACAATGGCCTTCGGTGACGGCGACAACGACCTCTTCTTTCTTGAAAAGGCGGGAGTTGCCGTAGCTATGGAAAACGCCTTTCCGTCTGTTAAGGCGAAGGCTGATATAATTGCTAAAAGTAATAACGAAAACGGAGTCGGCAGAATTATTGAGGAGCTATTATGAGAATTAATCTTACTTCACCAAAACAGCTTCAGACGATAAAGGGCTGGGGCACATCGGCTTGCTGGTGGGCTCAGGCTGTTAGTGATGAAAAAACTCAGGAGGAGCTCGCCGAGCTTCTTTACGGCGACAGCGGGCTGAGGCTCAACATCTACCGATACAACATAGGCGGCGGATATGACGAAGAGCTCAACAGAGTTGAAAATCCGTGGAGGCGCACGGAATCCTTTTTGCTTTATGACAGAGAAAAGGAAGAGAGCACCTGGGATTTTTCAAGGGATAAAAACGCTGTGTCCGTTATGAAAAAATGCCTTGACAAGGGAAATGTTGACACACTTATTTTGTTTTGTAATTCGCCTCACTATTCGCTTTGCTCAAGCGGTCAGGCTTCCGGAAGCCTGCTCGGTCACACCTGCAACATACCGAAGATGAATTACAAAAAATTTGTTGATTATGTGCTTGACGTAACCGAGCATTTTCTTGATAAGGGCTTCCCCGTTAAATACATAAGCCCGATAAACGAGCCGCAATGGAAATGGGGCGGAGCGTACGTATGGCAGGAGGGCTGTCACTACGAGCTTGCCGAGGTAATTGAGATTTTCCGCATTTTCTCCGACGAAATAATCAGAAGAAAAATGCCCGTTTACCTTTACGGTCCCGAGAGCGGCGCTATGCTTGAGGACACACCCGATTATCTTGAGGCAATAGCCTCTGACGAAAAGATTATGAGGGTACTTCCGATTTTCGCTTACCACTCATACCACGCGGACAACCGTCCCGAGGACAGATACGAATTTAAGGAAAAGCTTGTAAACGCCCACAAAGAGCTTCGCTTTGATATGAGTGAATGGTGTGAGCTTCCCAACAAGAGCCACACAAAGAACTTCAAAGGTGCGCTGATAACGGCGAGAATCATAGGGCAGGACGTAATTTACGGCGGTGCTGAAAGCTGGACATCGTGGGTTGCGGCAAACAACATTTACATTAAAGAGGACGGCTTTGATTACAGCGACGCTATGCTGAGCGGAAGCCCTGATTTTTCAGAGCGGACGCTTAACGAAAGATTTTACGGTATGGCGCACTTTACAAAGTTTGTTCCCGTAGGCTCCGCAGCGCTTGACATTGGGCTTCGCCCAACTGAAAACGACAACAATTACAACGCCTTTTCGTTTAAAACGCCCGACGGTAAAACCGTTATTGTTGCGGTAAATGAGGGCGAGGATACAACCCTTCAGCTTGACGGTGACTTTTCTTCGCTTGAGATAACTGTATCCGACAAAAACAGAAAGCTTGAAAAAATTTATGACGGCAATTTTTTAAACGAATTTGATTTTCCGAGCAATTCGCTTATTACAGCCGTGTTGAAATAAGGAGTGAAAATTATGATTACAAACAAAAACATTGTTCTTACGGGAGCTTCAAGCGGTATAGGACTTGAGGTGCTCAAGCTTCTTGTAAAGGGTGACGGAAACGTTATACTCGCCCCGTCGCTTGACGCTGAAAACAAGCTTAAGGACTTTGACGAAAACGTTATTCCCATGAACGTTGACACAGGCTCACAGGAAGGCGTAGACGCAATTTTTGAAAAGGCAAACGAGGTTTTCGGCGGAGAAAAAATTGATATTTTTTACGCTAACGCAGGCTTTCCGTATTATGAGGAATTCAACTACACCGATTGGGACAGAGTTAAGCGAATTTTTGACGTTAACACGCTCTCCCCGATTTACACATACGCAAAATACGCAGAGCACTTAAAGGGCAGAGCAGGTATTCTTGCGTATACGGTTTCAGCTATAGGCAAAATGGCAATGCCCGGCTACGCGCTTTATTCGGCAAGCAAGTTCGGACTTCAGGGATTTCAGGAGGCAATACGCCTTGAGGCAAATAAAAACCTTCAGATAACCTGCCTTTACCCGATAGCAACAGACACAAACTTCTTTAAGGTAGCAAACGAGGTTGAATTTGAAAAGCCGTTCCCCGTTCAGAAACCCGACATTGTTGCAAGAAAAATGGTAGACGGAATTGAAAAGGGAAAGAAATTTGTTTCCCCGAGCGGTCTTTTCCAGCTTTCAAAGGTGCTTATGGGAATCTGTCCGCCCGTTCGTACGGTTTACTGGAAGCTTGAAACAAACAAGCTTGACAGATTCAAGGCAAAGCTCAGCAAGCTCAATAAATAAGAGGGGTAAAAAATGGCTTACGATGTAATGTTTTCACCTATGAAAATAGGTAAAATGGAGGTTAAAAACCGAGTTGTTATGACGGCGGCTGAGTTCAGCCTCGGTCAGATAAACGGCGAGCCTACCGAAAGAATGATGAACTACTTCGAGGAGCGTGCAAAGGGCGGAGTCGGCCTTATTACGCCAGGTATCTGCCGCGTTAACGATATGGGAGCCGCTTCTACGTTTACACAGCTTTCAATGAGCTCTGACAGACATATTGAGCCTATGCGCGAGATGGCAAACAGAATTCACAAATACGGCGCAAAGCTCTGTATTCAGCTTCACCATCCCGGCAGGCAGGGATATGCAAGCTCAATAAATTCGCTTCCGCTTATCACACCCTTTGCCGACCGTTTTGAGAAGCTTCCAAAATATCTTTTCAAGGCTACGCCCTTACTTCTCGGAATGGAGCAGAAAAAGCTCTGCTTCTCGCTTCAGGCACCGTCAAAATGTGAGCTTTCAGCTCACGGTGCAACGCGTATTCACGCTATGTCAAAGCGCGAAATTCACAAGCTGCGCGACGACTTTATCGCCGCCGCTGTAAGATGTAAAAAGGCGGGAGTTGACTGTGTTGAGCTCCACTCTACGCACGGATATATTCTTCAGCAGTTTCTCTCTCCCAACACAAATAAGAGAACAGACGAATACGGCGGAAGCTTTGACAACCGACTTCGCTTTATAACTGAAATAATTGACGGAATAAAAACGCAGTGCGGACGCGATTACCCGCTTATCGTAAGGCTTTGCGCTGATGAGATGTACGACAGAATCGGCAAGGCGGGAAAGGGCTACACGCTTGAAGAGGGCAAAAAGATAGC